>CALMBD010000122.1 GCA_937861115.1 uncultured Bacteroidota bacterium
TTTCGGTCTGCGGCGGCGCAAAACCAAACTCGCCCTCCTTCGTCGGGCTCAAACAGGGTTTTGCTTATCCCGCCTCCGACCTCATAAAATCGGGATTTGCATAAGGCCGGACTTTTGTGGAGCGCAATTCCAAAGGAATTTGTGGATTAAAAGCTGTTCCATTTTTTTAAAAACTAAATTGGCTTACTACTAGGCATCAGGCTTCGGTCGGAGGTATGTCCGTTTCGCCGGTCGCCCGGGAGCGGTGCTTGCCCCAGCGCTGCATCACCTGCTCGCGCTCTTCCTCCGTCATGTTCTGCCAGCGTTCGCGCATGCCCTTGCGCATCCGCCAGCTCCGGCCGCCGCGCCAGCCACCCCGGGCAAACCCGCCGGTAAGCAGGCGGCCCAGTAGCATCAGGCCTGCGGTCTGTATAAGGTCGAGTGTCGGCAGCCCGAATAGCGGCGCGGCAAAAGCGTTCCACAGCAACATGGTCGCGCCGGTGAATACAAAGAACAGGAGCAGGCCGAAGAAAATGCCTTTGGCGACCCATTGCCATTTTATGTGTTTCATGTTGAAAGTCATTTGTTTAGTGATTGAATTACAGGAATTCAGGGTGTTATTTTGAGTTGTTTCAAAGACAAAATTTAATTGCGGAACAGGGTGGGAAGGTTTATTCTTCCAGCCATCGGGCAAAATATTCGCGGAGCCGAAGTACGGCATAGCGTTTCCGCGAAAGCAGTGTGTTGACAGATACGCCTGTTCGCTCTGCCAATTCCCGGAACGAAACGTCGTAGAGTTCGTGGGCGACAAACACTTCCCGCTGTTCGGGAGGCAGTTGATCCAGTACGCGTTCCAGTTCCGACCAGAATTCCTGCGTTTCAAGCAGGTTATCGGGCAGGTTTTCTTCCAGCCAGTAATCGAACATCACCTCGGCTGATGCAGTATCTTCGCTGTCATCGCCGGAGTCGCCCGAAGGCGCGATCCTGCTGAACGGCACCGTTTTCTTTTTCCGGTAATAATCCGTTACACGGTTGCGGGCAGCAGTGAACAGCCAGTTGCCCACCTGCTCAATCGAGCCGAGGTCTTCCTGCCGGGTCAACTGCAGCCATACATCCTGTGCGGCATCTTCGGCAGCCTCCAGGTCGTCGATTTTCGAACGCACGAAGGCCAGCACCCGTTTGCCGTATTGTGCAAACCACCCTGTTATTGTACTGTCGCGTTGCCGTGTCACGAGGTCGAGTTCCAAGTTTTTGAACCGTTTATAAAAGGCATGACGGATCAGTTGGCGGAATATTTTATCCCCGGGAAAAAAACTGATGGCGGGGATGTATGTTATCACAAATTACCGGTTCTCACGGTGCAGGAGTAACAGGGAGCGATAAAAATAAAAAAGGCGTCTTCACCAGGAAGACGCCCCTTGCAGAGTATTACCGGGTTCGGGATATCATCCCAAAACCAGGATCACTAAAACTATTCTCCTCCGTCCTGCACCGCCAGGCCCACCGCTTTTTGTGCGATTTGCTCGCCCAGGGTATACCCTTCATCGCAGTCAAAACGGTAGTGTATACACCCGTAGAGGCGGGATAGGGCCGCTTCTTGTGCTTCTGCTGTGAAATAGGCGGCATCAGCCGGGAAAAAATGCCCGAGTACCGCGGCTCCGGCAGCCGAAAATCCGCTGTGTCCGGAGGGATACGAAGGAAAATTCGGAATGGGGACAATCGTTTTGATATCGGGGTTTATGTTGGTCGGCCGGGGAAAAAAGTAAAAATACTTGTTATCCCAGACGGCAATACCGGCATCCTCCATAGCCATGTTCAGGTAGGCGTACACGCGCGCAGCGCGCAGGGGACTCAAATGGGCGTCGTGTACGAAAGGTTCGGCGATCCAGTTCCAGTGGCCGGGTGGTGTGTAGGTGCTGGTACCGTCGTCCCAGCGCAACGCAATGTGTTGTTCGTCGCGTGTGGCGTTTTTACTGAAATGCAGCACCTCGTCGAGGGCTTCCTGAAATTCGGCTGTGCCGACTGCGGGCGGCGCGGGCAGGCGGTAGGTGGTCTGTACTTCAGCAGTCGTGACCGTCCAGGGTTTAACGTAACCGAAATTGGGGGCCAGCATGGGCCGCGGCGGATTTTCCAGGCTTTCCCAGATGGGCTTGCCTGTGGCCGTCTGCGCAGCGGTGATGGAATCCCATACTGCCGGATTGCCGAGGGTAGCGCCCATGCCGTCGCTTTTTGCCCTGGCCAGGAAAACACCCGCAATCTTCCGGCCCAGCGAATCGCCTGCTGCCAGGTCGCTCGATACGTTCATACCGGCCCAGAGACGGGTATTCTCGTGTTCTGTCGCCAACTGGGCAAGATATGCCGCTTCATTCGGGAACATGGCCGTGAGCAGGGTCCGCGAAAAACCGGCGATCACCGCATCTTCGGAAGGGTACGAGGGCAGAGACTGCACCGGCAGGTGCGTAGCGATGGAAGCGTCGTAAGCAGAGGGCGCCATACGGTCGTACTGGTATTTGTAATGCCATGCTGCGACGAGTGCGTCAAAACTTCCTGCACTCAGGTAGGCGTAGGCACGCACAGCATAGGGCGGCGTCGACAGCGGGAAAAGCGGATACTGGTCGGGGTGTGCGGCGCTGGGCAACGAGTAGGACCCGTCTTCATTGGGTTTCGAAAAGATGAAATACTTGGCTGTCAGTTCCCGGGCCACCTGGTTCCAGCGAATAAACCCGTTGGTCGACCATTTGTTGATTTTGTCCATCTGCTCGGCGTTCGGGCTGGCACTGGCTGCCTTCAATGCCGCGAGTTCAGCGAGGTATTCCGGCGACGCAGGGTCTGCAGGCGCCGGTACCGCCACCTGGTCGGGCGAGGTCAGCAGAACCGTTTTCCAGGTACCGGCATCTTCGTCGACGGATGCGTATTCGAATGCATCGTAATTGATTTCGGGTGCGATGTCCTTGTTACAGGACGAAATGGCCAGGAGCAGGCAGGCGCCGGCCGCCGCGATAAGGATCGCGTATTTTATGCTGTTGTTCATGATAATCCGGTTTGATGATGAAACGTGCTATTGAACGGCGCCGCCCTTTCCCCAGAGGGAAAACAGGTAATTGATGCCGACGTTACCGAAAACAGACTGACCGGCGTTTCTGCCGGAAAGCGTATAGCCTCCTGTAACGGAAAAGTTGAGCCCTTTCGATTTGGAGAAATAGTAGTCGAAACGGCCGGTGAGGGTAGCTGCATCCATGTCGTTCGACGGGAACCCTGGGTCCCAGGTCCGTATGTCGGAACCGCCGAGGGTGTTGACGGCGTTAAAATCGATCTCTGCCAGGATGTGCGCATCGGTATAGCCCGCTGCCAGCGTCCAGTCGAATACATCGTCGACATTGATCTCATTCAGGTAATACGCATTGCCCTGATCGTAGTAAAAATCGCGATGAATGTTCGGCACGTTCGAGCGGTAGGTATAGTTTGCCCGCGCACCAAAGTAAAGCCCCATATCCGTCTGGTATGCCGCCATCTGCCGGTACGACAGGTTGGTGGTGCCGAAGCCGAGGTTGAGCGGGGCAAAATCGACAAGGTACTTGCTGAGGGGTGTCGAAAAACCGAGGTTGCCGCCCAGCACGAGGTTGCCTTTACCCAGTCTGATCTCGGCAAATTTGCCTTTCAGGTTGAGGTTCAGGTCTTGCAAACCGCTTTGCCCGTTGAGGGTGCCCTGGCTGGCATGCGTGGTAATATAGGGCACACGGATATGGACATTCAGCCGGTTAACGATACCGAGCATAAGGCCGGCACTGAATTGCTGACGGCTTACGGTGCCAACGTTGCCGTTTTCCCGTTGCACGTCACCTTCCCAGTATTTGCTCCAGGCGTCGTAACCAAAACCGACGCCGGCACATACATCACCGGAAGAAAGGAACTGCAGATCGGTCGGCGTCTGGGCAGACAAAGCAACCGACAGCAGGAGTGCCGGGATAAAGAGATAGCATTTTGTCATGAAAGAGGTGTTTGTTACTTGTTCGCTGCAAAATTCAGTACACAGGAGCCACAATGTCCTTAGTAACTAATTAGAATTTAAACGGCGGGTCAAGCCCAAACCCTCAGGCCGTTTCCGGAACAGCCAGATCAATCACATCCCCCTCGGCCGCGATGCCAACCGCGAATGGAAAGGTTGTATCACCCATCGCATTTTGGAGCAACTCGCGGAGGTGCTGGTCTGTATGCGAGGGATCGTGGTGGAACAGCAGCAGTTTTTTCACCTCGGCAATGGTGGCAAACTTCAATGCATCGCCCATCGAACTGTGGCCCCAGCCCACGCGGGGCCGGTATTCATCCGGGGTATATTGCGCGTCGTGCAGGAGCAGGTCGGCGCCATGCGCAAGTTCATATCCGGAAGTCCAGTCCTTTTCCTGCGGAAAATGCGAAGAGCCAAGGGCCGGCTCATGGTCGGGAATATAGGCCAGTATCGTATTTCCGTTTTCAATACGATATCCTACCGTGGGTCCGGGATGACAGACATATGAAGATGTGATGTTGAGCGGACCGATTTTGAAGTTGCTTTGGTTGATCTCGATGATATTAGGCTGGCAGGGGAGGTCTTGCAGGCGGATCGGGAAAAGCGGGGGCGAGAGGTATCGCTGCAGGCGGGTCAGCAAACTTTCGCGGGTGCTTGTCGGCCCCCAGATGTTCACCTGCATATCCGGATTGTAAAGCGGCATAAAAAAACCCAGCCCCATGATATGGTCGAGGTGCAAATGCGTCAGCAGGATATCAATGCGGGAAATACCGGAGGGAAATGCGTCGCCCAGCCGCCGAATGCCGGAACCGGCATCCAGGATGACCATCGTATCGCCCTGCCGTACTTCCACACAGGAAGTATTTCCCCCGAAATAGTTGTTTTCAGGGCTGGGGGCGGGGATAGAACCGCGTGTGCCCCAAATGGTTATTTTCATGATTCCTTGGTTTTCCAAAAAATAGCGACTGCTCCCAGAAAGCGATCGGGGCGACCGATGATCGGATATGCCGTCACCGAAATCTGGTTTCTATGACCGTTGAGGCTTTCAATCCAGAATGAACCGTGGTTGGGAAGCCGGTTCATCAGCGTTCTGACAAGCGGCAACTCCTCCGGGGCGAGGGCGTTACCCGACTCGTCTACAGGCTTGAAAATAGTCGCCCATTCCGATACAGGCATCCTGCCGGTTTCTTCATAGCGCCTCCCAAGTAGTTCTTCGGCCGGTTCGTTATAAAAAAGCAGGTTCCCTTCCGGGTCTGTCAGGAAGATGGGGATGGAAAGACAGTCGGCCAGCTGACGGCTTAAAATAATTTCAATTTGGTTGGCTGACATAGGTAAAAACTTGAGGGTGGGAGTATTGACTTCGGGTTCCGGCAATTAAATCTCCTCAAAAGTAGCCTTTTTTCTAACGCAGATTCCAATTTATGCCCCTTGCCTCCGCGAAGAAAACTATACAATGCGCTCCATAGGGCTGAAATATAAAGGCAGCCGTATATTTATTCAAAATTTTAGCGGCATACCTTTCCATGGATTCCTTCAAGTTTCTTACCCTCCCCAACCTGACGACCAAGAGGCTGGCCTTGCGGCAACTTTTGCCCGAAGACGATCGCGATTTGTACGCCCTGCGCAGCGACGACCGCGTGAATCAGTTTATCGACCGGCCCAAACCGGCATCCATAGAGGAAGTACAGGCATTCATCCAGAACCTCAACGCAGGTGTGCGACAGCGCGAATGGATGTACTGGGCTATCGCCAGGAGAACCGATTTTCGGCTGATCGGCACCATTTGTCTCTGGAATATTGTCGTCGAAACATCGACTGCGGAGATCGGCTACGAACTGATCCCCGAAGCCCAGGGACAGGGTTTCATGCAGGAAGCGCTGGAGGAGGTCGTCGCTTTCGGCTTTCAGGCAATGAACCTGAAAAAAATTGAAGCATGGACCCACCCCGCAAATACCGCATCCATCAGACTGTTGGAAAAAACCGGTTTTAAAGTGGATGAACAGGTGAAGGCCGGCAAACCGAAAAACACAGGCGAGCAGGAATTGGTTACCTTTTCCCTGGAAAGGCGGTAGACGGTGGGCGGTAGACGGTGGACGGTAGACGGTAGACGGTGGACGGTGGACGGTAGACGGTGGACGGCTTGCCCGCCGAAGGTTTGCCGAAGGCGGGTGGACGGAACAACTTTACAGACAACCTTCCTAATCTGTAAAGACTTTTCAATAAACTAATAACTTTGCACAAGCCACCGTCCACCGTCCACCGTCCACCGTCCACCGTCCACCGTCTACCGTCCACCGTCTACCGTCTCCTGTCTGCCATAAAAAATGAAAGTCGTAATTCCCGTTGCCGGCGCAGGTACGCGCCTTCGCCCACACACCTACACCCAGCCCAAGCCGTTGATGCCTGTGGCTGGCAAGCCCATTATACGGTTTATTGTAGATAAACTCGTGGAAGCGGGTATCGACGACTTTGTATTCGTCATCGGTTACCTGGGTGAGAAAATCCGGGATTATATTGAATCGGCTTATCCCGATCTGAAGACTGAATTCGTGTATCAGGAAAGCCGGGAAGGTTCGGCGCACGCTATTTGGACGGCCCGTGAAACGTTTGAAGACGAAGATGAAATATTCATTGCATTTGGCGACACGATCTTCGACGTCGACCTGAACCAGATGGTCGGGTGCGGCACTTCCTGTGTGGGCGTGAAGAAAGTCAGCGACCCGCGTGATTTCGGCGTGGCGGAAATAGATGAAGACGGCTACGCATCACGCATGATCGAAAAGCCGCGTATCCCAAAGTCGAACATGGCCATTGTCGGGTTGTACAAGGTGAAAGAAGTACCGGTGCTGTTGCGCGTGATCGATCGTATGATCCGGAACGATATGCGGACGGTCGGGGAGTTCCAGTTGACCGATGCGCTGCAACTCATGATCGAGGAAGACGTGCGTTTTAAAACCCTGACGGTCAACAACTGGTTCGACTGCGGCCGCAAGGAAGTGCTGCTCGAAACCAACGCCATGTTGCTCAGCCGCAGAGGGTATGCTACCGACGATTTCCACCTGCCCGAGTTCGACAATACCATCTTTATTCACCCCGTAGCAGTGGGCGCCAATTGTAATATCGCCAACAGCATCATCGGCCCGAACGTGAGTGTGGGCGACAACGTGACCATCAATTACTCCATCGTCAAGGACAGCATTATCGGCAACTTTGCCGCGTTGGACAATGTCGTGCTGAACCACTCGGTAATCGGCAGCGACGCGGGTGTACGGGGCATGAACCTGAGCCTGAATATCGGGGATAACACGGAAATTGATTTCGATTAGAAAATGTTTCCTGCCTTTTAGACCTGTAAGGTTTGCCAAACCTTACAGGTCTCGTGCCCGGCTTATTATCTTACATTCTGCACCTGTCTGACGCCGACCTTCCCGGCCGCTGTTTTTAACTGGAACCAATAGAGCCCGGAAGGCAATTCGCGCAGCGATACCTCCTCACTGCTGTCGCCCGAAAGGCTCAGCGCAGACACCTGGCGACCGTTCTGATCAATGACCGTCAGCATGGCCGGCGGATCCATCTCATCGCTGTAAGCCAGGGTGAACAGACCGTTGCCGGGATTGGGGCTTATGCTAAAGTCTATCGACAACGCCTGCGTTCTTTGGACCATTTGTTCGGCTTCTCCGGCTTCAAACAGGGCAGCCAGGTCGTGAATATTGCCCAGTTCCAGGGCGCCGGCAAAGCAAACCAGCACAAACTCGTCGGGCGATCCGACCAGCAGCACCAGGTCCGTAACGACATTGCTTTCCGACTTGACCCAGATACGTACATTGTCGTGGCCGTCGCGAACGGCCAGTAATTCTTCAAATTCACCGGCCTGCACCAGCGAGCGGGCTTCCCGGTACAACAACAGGCCATCCTGAATACTGTCGGCTGCGAGTATGCTCAGGCTGCCGATGTTTTTCACGACCTGTTGCATTTTTTTCCAGTCTTCGTCTTTAATGTCGTTTTGCGCAACGACCTCAACCAAGTCTTTGCTCAGAAAGGCGTAAGTAAAGGACTTGTCGTTTTTGTGTTCCTGGATAAATCCGAAGAGCGCGTCGCTTTGGGCGTGGAGAAAAGTGGTGGCCAGGGCAAATGCCAGGGGAAAGAGGAAGATTTGTTTCATAGCTGATATTTAAGTTGTGTCAAGGTATTGCGGCTCATGCAAGCCTTATACGAGAAAGACGCCGCTCCCGGAAAAATGTTACTTAGATCTATAAGGTTTGGCAAACCTTATAGATCTCGTACCCGCCAATTTTTGGCACGTTTGCAAAAACTCGGGCTTTGAAAAAGGCACAAACCTGACGTCCCGCTCCGCAACGCGATGATAACGACGGACATCTAAATCCTGCTCCCGTAGTTTGGACCAGGGCATTCAGTCCTCATCTCCTTCCTCTTCCTCTTCCTGATACCGCAAAAAAGCCCCGCGCCGCGGCGCCGGCATTTCCGACTGCTCGCCTTTGATGATCTTCCACAATACCTGGTTAAATGCCAGGTCAGGTACGCGGTCTTCCTTGCTGAAATCGAACGCATCGGAACGGCGCTGCAGTTCGCTGTCCACGGCGGCGTTGCGATCGTCGAGGTTGACGTTGCAGGGCTTCGCCTTGAAGGGTTTATAGTCGGCATTTTCCGTAAAACAACGCCACATCGGGGTAGCGGCCGCGTCGTGCTGGCTCATGGGCGGCAAGCCGAGGATGAGTTCTATCGTCCGCAACATGGAATTGGTGGAATACATCGTGTGATCGATGTAGTTTCTTTTTACAAAAGGACCGGCTACAAACGCGATCGAACGGTGTGCGTCCACGTGGTCGGCGCCGTTTTGGGCATCATCTTCCAGTACAAATACGGCAGACTGGTTCCAAACCGGGCTGTTGGAAAGGTGCTCGATGAACAGGCCAAGCGCCAGGTCATTGTCGGCTATTTGTGCGTAAGGCGTCGGTTTGCCTCGGCGCAACCCCTCGGTATGGTCGTTGATGAGACGCAGGGTACTGAGTTGCGGCAAGGCATTGACGGCCACGAGCGAGTCAAAGTCCTGTTTCCACTGCGTCACTCGTGTGGTATCGCGCACATCGGTGTCCCAGGAAGTGTAATAGGGGCAAAAATGGCCTTCCAGCGCGGGGATATTGGGCTTGTAGTCGTCGGCGAACTCGCCGTAGGTGCGGTAGGAAATGCGCGCCCGGCGGCAGTGATCCCAGATAAAGCCGTCTTTGGGCCACGCCGTTCTGCTTTGTCCTTCATAAACATAATCGCCGCCGCGGTCCCCGTAACTCGTTACCCAGGTTTTCTCCGTGTAATCGTTGGCATAGGCTGCCGTACTCCAGTTGTGGCCGTCGGCGCTGACTTCGGCGTTGACATAGAAATTGTCGAGCAGTACAAATTCGCGGGCCAGGGCGTGCTGGTTGGGCGTTATCTTTTCCGGAAACAGGCAACGCGAGGTATCACCGTTGCCCTCCGGCATATCGCCCAGTATTTGGTCGTAGGTGCGGTTTTCCTTGATGATATAAAAAATGTATTTGATAGGCGAGGGGTCGCCGACGCGTTGGGGAACCGGGTTGCCGGGTTCGCCTTCTGCCAGTTTCTCGCGTTCTTTCGTATAAGGTGCATTGCGGTACACCTGCCGGGTATATTCGGCCAGCAAGGTCTCGTCCGGGACAGCCACTATGCTCATGGTGCCTTTCATCAGGCCGCCGATATATTGCTCCTCCTCATTGCCCTTCTGGTAATTAACTTTTTGCTTGCGCCCTATCGGATTGGGGCCGCCGGGATTGGGGAAAGAAGAAAACCCTTTTCCATTGGCGACAAATATTCGTTTGCCGACGGTTCGCACACAGGTCGGATACCAGCCGGTCGGAATAAAACCCATGGAACGGCTTTGGCCTGGTTCTGACACGTCGAACAAGGCCAGGCAGTTGTTGTCGGCATTGGCGATATACAGTGTTTTTTCATCGGGCGAAAGGGCCACACTGTTCGACGTGGAGCCGGTCGGAGCGTCGGGATACAGCGTTGCGACAAGCGTTTCCACCACTTTATTCCGGGTCAGGTCGATGGCGGAAACCGAATTGTCATCGGCGCAGGCGACATAGGCCATCGTTCCTTTTTCATTGATTATCAGATCATTGGGATTGTCGCCTACGGGGACACGCGTTTTGACCTTGCGCGTTTCGGTGTCCCAGACCACCAGTTCGTTGCCGCCCCAGTGCGTGATGTAGAGCAACTTCCGGTCGGGCGAAAGCGCACAAGTGTAGAGTTCTTTGCCAATAGAGTCGCGATGCACAACTGTTTTGGTACGGGTATCCAGCACGTAAAGACTGTTGTTTTCCTTCGAAACGACGTACAGCAGGTTGCGCTTGCTGTCGACACAAAGCCCGGTCGGAGAGATCCGCGTTGGCCAGGGCTTGCCGAGCGTCAGGGTATCGCGCAGCACCAGTTTCCCTGCTTCAATGGCGTATCGGAGAATGGCATTGCTGTTGCCGCCGGATACGTACAAGGTCCTGGAATCGTCGGAGAATGCGAGGCCCAGCCAGGCAATGGGGATTTCCAGGGAATGAAGCAGGCGCCCCTTCTTTGCCTGGATGAGTTGCAGGGAATGTTTGCCCTGACCGTTGTTGGTGACGGCCAGCCATTTCTTATTGGGCGATACCGCGATATTCAACGGGAGGTCGCCCAAAGGCAGAGAAGTTCCGGCCGGTGTGAGCGACCAGCCGGTGGGCAACAACATGGATGGTGTGCCGGATTGTTTGCCGGGTAGTTGGGCAAAAAGCGCAGCGCTGCAAAGCATCGCCGCCAGGAGGAAGGTTAAGCGAAACACGGAGACAGTTTTT
>CALMBD010000123.1 GCA_937861115.1 uncultured Bacteroidota bacterium
AATACCTGAATGTTCGTTGCTTATTGCTTTGCAAGAGCAATTGGCAATTCACATCAATTCAACAATCAGCAATTATCAATACTCAGATAAAATGCACGTTACTGACCCGATAGCAGACTATTTGACCCGCATCCGCAACGCGCAGATGGCTGGTCATCGTATCGTCGAAATTCCGTCGTCCAAACTCAAGAAGGCGCTCACGGAAATTCTGTACGATCAGGGTTATATACTCAAATACGCGTTCGAGGAGAAAACCCCCGAGAACAAGCAGGGGCTGATCAAGATCGCCCTGAAATACGATCCGACCACCAAAAAGCCGGTGATTCGTGAACTCGTGCGCGTAAGCCGCCCGGGATTGCGCAAGTTCTCCGGAGCGACGGATATCCCGCGTGTTTTTAACGGCCTGGGCACGATGATCGTGTCTACCTCCAGAGGGGTGATGACCGATAAAAAAGCCCGTGAAATGAATGTAGGCGGAGAATTGCTCTGCTACATTTCCTGATCAACCAAGCATTCTGAACTTAAGAACTCATTTGCGATATGTCACGCATTGGTAAATTGCCGATAAGCCTCCCTGGAAAGGTCGAAGTTTCGATAGCCTCGGATAACACTGTTACGGTTAAAGGCCCGAAAGGTTCGCTTTCTCAAAAAGTTGACCCGGACATCCAGGTCAAAATTGAAGATGGCACCCTCACGGTAGCCCGTCCCACCGAGCAGAAACGCCACAAATCGCTGCATGGCCTTTACCGCGCACTGATCAACAACATGGTTGTCGGTGTGAGCGAGGGGTACACCAAGGAAATGGAGGTGATCGGTGTAGGTTATCGTGTTGAAAATCAGGGCAATATCCTGACGCTCACGATCGGTTATTCCCACCCGGTTATGTTTGCCATACCGTCGGAACTCAAGTTGACGACGGCTATGGAGAAAGGTTCGCCGCCGCTCATCCGCCTCGAAGGTATCGACAAGGAACTGATCGGTCAGGTATGCGCAAAGATCCGCTCGTTCCGCAAGCCCGAGCCTTACAAAGGAAAGGGTATCATGTTCAAGGGTGAGCAAATCCGCCGCAAAGCAGGCAAAACCGCCGGCTCCAAGAAATAATAAAACATCAATGCTTTTCCGGTCGGAAATCGGGATCGCCTAAATTGATACACTATACAATGAAACTATCAACACAGCAAAGCCGCCGTCGCATTCACCTGCGTATTCGCAAGAAGGTGAACGGAACAGCAGAACGCCCGCGCCTTAGCGTCTACCGCTCCAATAAAGAGATTTATTGCCAGCTGATCGACGACACGAAAGGACACACGATTGCCGCCGCAGGCTCTTTGGGTCTTACTTCGGGCAATAAAACCGAACGGGCAGTAGAAGTGGGCAAGATGATCGCTGAAAAAGCAAAAGCCGCCGGTATTCAAAATATCGTTTTCGACCGCGGCGGATACCGCTACCATGGCCGGGTAAAAGCCCTCGCCGATGGCGTCCGCGAAGCAGGTTTGCAGTTTTAATTTTGATTAGCAATTCTCACATTAGCACATAAAACAAAATGGCTAAGCAAGAAAGAGATAGAGATAACCGCACCTCCGATGAGTCGGGTCTCAAGGAAAAACTCGTATCGCTCAACCGTGTAGCGAAAGTTACCAAAGGTGGCCGTACGTTCAGCTTCGCCGCTGTAGTCGTTGTCGGCGACGGCAAGGGCCAGGTAGGCCAGGGTCTTGGTAAAGCACGCGAGGTATCGGAAGCTATTGCCAAAGCGGTCAAGGATGCAGAAAAGAACCTCATCAAGGTTCCGATTCTCCACGGCACGATCCCGCACGAGGCACACGGCAAGTTCGACGCCGGTCGCGTGTTGATCAAGCCGGCCGCTCCCGGTACAGGTGTAATTGCCGGTGGCGCCATGCGCGCTGTGCTTGAAATGGCCGGCGTTCACGACGTATTGGCAAAATCGCAGGGGTCTTCCAACCCGCACAACGTGGTAAAAGCCACACTTGCTGCCCTGGCCAGCCTGCGCAGTCCGGTGGAAGTAGCCCGCCAACGCGGTATTTCGCTGGAAAAACTCTTCAACGGTTAAAACCCGATATTGCAATGAGCAAGGTAAAAATTACGCTGGTAAAAAGCCCGATCGACAAAACCAAACGTCAGAAAGCAACGCTGGTCGCGTTGGGTTTCCGCAAGGTAAACCAGACGGTCGAGCACGCCGCAACGCCCCAGATACATGGTATGCTGCGCGTGGTACAACACCTCGTTCAGGTTGAAAACGCCTGAACCTGAAATTCAAAATTGAAATTCAACCAAAAACCTGTCGGCAGTACACTCCAGCAGGTTTTCATATCGAATAAGAACAACGATGGAACTCTCTAATCTTCGTCCGGCACAAGGTTCTGTAAAAACGCGGAAGCGCATTGGTCGCGGCACGGGTTCGGGTCGCGGTGGAACGTCTACACGTGGCCACAAAGGCGACAAGGCGCGCAGCGGTTCGAAAGAAAAGCGCCACTTCGAAGGTGGCCAAACGCCTATGCAGCGCCGCCTGCCCAAGCGCGGTTTCCAAAACATCAACCGCGTGGAGTACATTCCGCTCAACCTGGGTAAACTGGAAGAACTGGTTAAGAAAACCGGTAACAATACGCTGGATGTCGAGGCGCTGGTTGCCGCAGGTGTGGCAAAAGCCAGCGAAAAGATCAAGGTGCTGGGCAACGGCAAACTGACTTCGAAAGTGAGCATCAAAGTACACGCTATTTCGGCCTCTGCCAAATCTGCTGTGGAAGCAGCCGGCGGAAGCGTTGAACTCGTTTAAATTCTACTTCGTAAATGAAACTGTTTACGGTTATCAAAAATATCTGGAGCATTAAGGAACTCCGCCAGCGCATTCTGTTTACGCTTGCGCTGTTACTCATTTATCGCGTGGGTACGTTCGTTGTGCTTCCGGGTGTAGTACCTGCTGCCCTCGAAAAAAGTGCGCAGAATCGCAATGCAAACGACCTGCTCGGCCTGATCAATATCTTTACAGGCGGTGCATTCGACAACGCGGCCATTTTCGCCCTTGGCGTAATGCCGTATATCACGGCCTCTATTATTGTTCAGTTACTTGGTTTTGCAGTGCCCTATTTCCAGCGCCTGCAAACCAAAGAAGGCGAAAGCGGCCGCAAACGCCTTAACCAGATCACCCGTATCCTTACTGTGGCGATTACCCTGGTTCAGGGCGGCGGTTACCTTCAACTTATTCGCAGCATCCCCGGAGCCGTTTCACCCGAAATACCCGACAGCCTCTTCTGGTTTACCAACATCATCATCCTGACTGCCGGAACGATATTCTGTATGTGGCTCGGCGAACGGATCACGGACAAGGGTATCGGCAACGGTGTCTCGCTGATCATTCAGGCGGGTATTATCGCCCGGCTGCCCCAGGCTTTTGTGTTCGAATTTCAAAACCTGTTCGGCGACAACCGCCCCCTGTTGTTCCTGCTTGAACTCGCGTTTTTCTTTATCATCGTCCTGGCAACGATCCTGGTAATACAGGGCGTACGCAGAATTCCCATACAGTTCGCCAAACGAATGGTCGGGCGATCCGGGACTTCCCTGCCGACTGCCGGCGCCCGCGATTATCTGCCCCTGAAAGTAAACTCCGCAGGTGTTATGCCGATTATCTTTGCCCAGGCCCTGATGTTCCTGCCTGCGACGGTGATTCAATATGTATCGGGCAGCCAGGTCAATACCGGCCGCGTGCACATGTTCAGCGACATCTATTCGATGGGCTATAACATCGCGTTTTTTCTGCTGATTGTGATCTTCACTTATGTGTACACGGCACTGATGATCAACCCGACCAACTATGCCGAATACCTGAAGCGCAGCAATGCCTTTATCCCCGGTGTAAAACCCGGAGAAGCCACCTCGGAATATATCGATAACATCATGACGCGGATCACGCTCCCGGGCGCCGTATTCCTCGGCCTGATCGGTATTTTGCCTTCTATTGCCGCTACATTTGGCGTCAACCAACAATTTGCACTTTTCTTTGGCGGTACTACCCTGCTTATCATGGTTGGTGTAGCCCTCGATACACTCCAGGTCATTGAAAGTTACCTGCTCACGCAGAAATACGATGGCCTGATCAAATCCGGTCGGATACAGGGACGCGCTTCATCGGGCGTTCAGATAGGCCAGCCGCAATAAAATGACAGGACTCTTTGCGAGCGGACAGGAAGGCAAACGCATCTTCCATAAGACAAACGACGAGATCGAGTTGATCCGCGAAGCTAACCTGTTGGTATCAAAAACTTTGGGGTATGTCGGTAGCCTCCTGAAGCCCGGTGTTACGGGTAAAGTAATCGACAAGGCCGCGGAAGAGTTTATCCGCGACCATAAAGGGCGCCCCGCTTTTAAAGGCTACGGCCCCGAACATAATCCCTTTCCCGGCTCCCTTTGCGTGTCCTACAACGACATCGTGGTGCACGGCATACCGGGCGACCGCGAATTCAAGGAAACCGATGTTGTATCGGTGGATTGCGGCGTCGAACTGGAAGGCTATTTTGGCGATGCCGCTTTTACGTTCGCCTTTGCCGGAGTAGACGAAACGACAATGGACCTGCTGCGTGTGACGTATACTTCCTTGTATAAGGGGATCGAACAGGCGGTACACGGCAAAAGGATCGGCGATATTTCGTTTGCCATTCAGGACTACTGCGAACGCCAGCATGCTTACGGCGTGGTACGCGATCTGGTGGGGCACGGCGTCGGGCGCTCTTTGCACGAAGATCCGGAAGTGCCCAACTACGGCAAACGCGGCAAAGGCCCTTTAATGATGGAAGGACTGGTGATTGCCATAGAGCCGATGATCAATCTGGGCGTGCGGGAGGTGTATCAGGACAGCGATGGATGGACCATTCATACGAAAGACCGGAAGCCCAGCGCGCACTACGAACACTCGGTTGCGGTCAAAAAAGGCAAGGCCGATATCTTGTCGACGCATGAGTTTGTTTTGGATTCAGTAAAAAATAACAATTCTTTGCAGGAAGTTTCCCTAAAAAGTTAGACCTTTGCACCCCGAAATTCACAAGCGCTTTTTATGGCAAAAGACGATATAATTAAACAAGACGGCGAAGTATCGGAGGCTTTATCCAACGCTAACTTCAAGGTTCGTCTGGAAAACGGACACGTTATCCTGGCTACTATTTCCGGAAAAATGCGGATGCACTATATCCGGATTTTGCCCGGCGACAAGGTATCTGTGGAAATGTCGCCGTATGACCTGACACGTGGAAGAATAATTTATCGATACAAATAGCCCTGAAAATCAACGCATTAGATTGAATTTTTGCAAACAGAATAATACGAACTGTCATGAAAGTCAGACCGTCCATCAAGAAGCGTTCCGTTGATTGCAAAATTGTTCGCCGCAAAGGCAAACTCTATGTGATCAACAAGAAAAACCCTAAGTTCAAACAACGTCAAGGATAACATCCAAACTTAATATTCATACTATGGCACGTATTGCTGGTGTAGATCTTCCCCGGAATAAAAGAGGGGTTATTGGCCTGACCTATATCTATGGTATCGGTCCTTCTACGTCGAAAGCCATCCTGGAGAAGGCGGGTATCGAAGAAAATACCAAAGTCGAAAACTGGACGGACGACAACATCAAGTCTATCTCCATGATTATCGCAGAGGAGTACAAGACTGAAGGTCAGCTCCGCTCGGAGGTGCAGATGAATATCAAGCGCCTCATGGATATCGGATGTTATCGCGGTCTGCGTCACCGTAAGGGGCTTCCCCTTCGCGGACAGCGCACCCGTACCAACGCCCGTACCCGTAAAGGCAAACGCAAAACGGTTGCCAACAAGAAAAAAGCAACGAAATAAAATTAGTTTGAAGTTTGAGGCCTGGGGCTTGAGGTTGGTACAGGGTACAATACACCGCCACTTTCAAAATCCGGACTACGAACTGCGAACTCCAAACTTTATCATAAATGGCAAAAGGAGCTGCAAAAAAAGTTGTCAAGCGCAAAGTGAAAATCACGCCGGAAGGAATCGTTTTCATCCAGGCGAGCTTCAACAACATTATTATCTCCATCACCAACAAGCAGGGTGAAGTAGTATCCTGGGCGTCTGCCGGCAAGGCAGGGTTTCGCGGTTCCAAAAAGAACACGCCCTATGCTGCCCAGGTAGCTGCCAACGACGCCGCCAAAACGGCGTTCGATGCAGGTATCCGCACTGCGGAGGTCTTTGTAAAAGGACCCGGCTCTGGCCGTGAGGCAGCAATTCGCGCCATCGACCAGTCCGGCATCAAGGTAACGGTCATCAACGACGTTACGCCGATGCCCCACAACGGATGCCGCCCTCCCAAACGCCGCAGGGTTTAAGAGCAGGGTGTTCTTCAACCAACATTACTCATTGATCATATTCCAATACAATGGCTCGTTATACAGGACCAACTACCAAGAAAGCACGCTCGTTCGGCGAACCCATCTTCGGGGTGGATAAA
Source organism: uncultured Bacteroidota bacterium (assembly GCA_937861115.1). Classification (GTDB taxonomy): domain Bacteria; phylum Bacteroidota; class Bacteroidia; order Chitinophagales; family Saprospiraceae; genus M3007. The sequence goes on from CALMBD010000123.1 coordinate 6,478, forward strand.
TACTTTGAGCGCCGTAAGTACCCGCCCGGCCAGCACGGCCTGACGCGTAAAAAGAAACAGGCCTCGAACTATTCGCTGCAGTTGACGGAGAAGCAGAAAGCAAAGTATACTTACGGTGTACTGGAGCGTCAGTTCCGCAAGACGTTCAACAGCGCTACCCGTCGCCATGGCGTTACCGGTGAGATCCTGCTTCAACTGCTGGAGGCTCGCCTGGATAACACCGTATACCGGCTCGGTATTTCCCCGACCCGTCGCGGCGCCCGTCAATTGGTTGGACACCGCCACATTACGGTCAACGGTTCCATCGTGAATATTCCTTCCTATTCCCTGAAACCGGGCGATGTCATCGCCGTTCGCGGGAAATCGAAAGGTCTCGAAATGGTTACCATGCACGCCGGTTCCAAAACGAGCGGCGTACGGCAGTTCGGATGGCTCGAGTGGAATCCGGACAGTATGCAGGGCAAGTTCCTGGCATATCCGCAACGCGACCAGATACCGGAAAGAATAAATGAACAGCTGATCGTCGAGTTATACTCGAAATAAGATATACAGAACGAAAAGGTTGGCGCTCGAAACTGGGTGTCAACCATTTTCGCGTTTAAGCGTTTCAATCCCGTTCTTTCCTTCCGCCCTCAAAAACATTGATTTCCCATCCTTTTCAAATTAGGAGCGTTCTACAATATGAGTATTCTCAATTTCCAGAAGCCCGATAAAATCCTGTTGCAAAAAGCAACAGATTTTGAAGGCACATTCGAGTTCAAACCCCTGGAACCCGGTTTCGGGCAAACAGTGGGTAACTCGCTTCGCCGTGTTCTCCTCTCATCCCTCGAAGGCTATGCCATCAGCGCTGTTCGTATCGGCGGTGTCGACCATGAGTTTGCAACCATCCGCGGGGTGGTCGAAGACGTGGTGGATATCGTGCTCAATATGAAACAGGTACGCCTGAAGCCTGCCGTCCCCGACGAGAAGAATACGCTGGAAAAAATCTACCTGACGATCAGCGGACGGGAAGAGTTCCGCGCCGGTATGATCGAAGAGTTCAACAATGTTTTCAAGATCATGAACCCGGAACTCCTGCTTTGCCGCATGGAGCCTTCCGTTAACCTCGAACTCGAACTGACCATCACCAAAGGCCGGGGCTATCAGCCTGCTGACGACGGCGCACCCAAAGATGCCGCTATCGGTGTTATTCCGATCGATGCAATCTATACGCCGATCAAAAATGTGGCGTATAAAGTGGAAAATACCCGTGTTGGCCAGCGTACCGACTACGAAAAACTGACCATCGACGTTAAAACGGACGGTACGATCCATCCGGAAGAGGCTATCCGCGAGGCCAGCCGCATCCTGATCCAGCACCTGATGCTGATCACCGACGACAATATCACTTTTGATACACCGGCCAGCCGCGAAGAGAATGTGGTGGATGAACACATCCTGCACATGCGCAAACTGTTGAAGACTTCACTGGAAGACCTCGACCTCAGCGTACGCGCATACAACTGCCTCAAGGCCGCCAAGATCAATACCCTCGCCGAACTGGTGAAATACGATACGCACGAACTCCTCAAATTCCGGAATTTCGGCAAGAAATCGCTGGTTGAAATAGAGGAACTGCTCCAGGATAAAGGCCTCACGTTCGGCATGGACCTGGCGAAATACAAACTCGACGAAGAATGAATTTTTTAGTGATAAGTGTTAAGTGTTAAGTGATAAATACGCTTTATGTATCACTTACCACTTACCACTTACCACTTACTTACCACTTATCACTATAACAAAGTGTGGTAACCGTAGAGCGCCCAGCGCAGCCCCGGTGCCGCCACCTAAACAACAGGTACCCGTACCATGAGACACGGAGATAAAATCAACAACCTCGGACGCACTGCGTCGCACCGCCGCGCCCTTCTGGCGAACATGGCCATCTCGCTGATCGAGCACAAACGTATCACCACCACACTGGCAAAAGCCAAAGCGCTTCGCCGCTATGTGGAGCCACTCGTGACGAAGTCGAAAGACAACACGACCCACTCTCGTCGTGTCGTATTCAGTTACCTCCAAAACAAAGAGGCTGTCAACGAACTGTTCAGCACTGTTGCTGAAAAGATCGGCGACCGTCCGGGCGGATACGTGCGCGTTATCAAACTGGGATTCCGTCGTGGCGACGGCGCCGAAACGGCGATGATCGAATTTGTTGATTTCAACGATACCTACAAGCCCAATGCAGGCAAGGTTCGCCAGGCGAAAAAGACCCGCCGTGGCGGCCGGAAGTCGGCAGCCCCTGCACCGGCAGCAATCACCAAAGCACCTGCTGACGAAATGCCGGCTGTAGAAGAAACAGTGGTCGATGTAGTGGCAGAAGAGCCGGTAGTAGAGACCGCAGCGGAACAGGTGGAGGAAACACTGGCGGCTATGGGAATGCCCGTCGCCGAAGAGGTCGCTGAAGTAGTAGAAGCCGATATCGCAGAAGAGACGGTTGCCGCTGCTGCTGATGAAGTGGCAGACGAAACGCCTGAAACACCGGCCGACGAGGCTTCCGAAGAAGAGAAAAAGGACGACACGGAGGCTTGATCTGCCTGTTTGTTCCTGACAATATTAAAGGCGACGCCCGGCTTCGGGTGTCGCCTTTTTTGCGTTTACACCTATAAGGTTTTCGAAACCTTATAGGTGTGGATTCGTGGAGAACAGGCTGCGTGCCATTCAGGAAAGTCCATCCGTTTTATTAGCTGGTAAATGGCGTTTGGTCATTGAGACCTATAAGGTTTTCAAAACCTTATAGGTCTGGGTAAAGGTTAAAAATCCACATCATCCTCAAATCGCCAGTTGAACCCTTCATGCCGGGCGATAAAAGCAGCAAGACCTCCGAAGCGGCCAATAACTACTTCACGTTCAAGAAGGCTGGGCTGATTATTATAGTAAGCGGAAAAAGAGGTAAATCGATAGTCATATGGCTTGTCGCAAAAACCATGTTTTACAGGGTTATAGTGGTGATAGAGCACAACCTGTTGAAAGTAATGGGTGTTATCCACCATTTTTCGGCGGATATAGTCTACAAACAGCGCACCCCGGCGATTATATTTTTTGTTATAGGCCTTTGCATAAGCGTTACAAAGGTTACTGAACTGCTGCATTACATATGCCGCACCCTCGTTGAGCGATGTCAATATTTTTAGAGGCTGTGCCAGGGGTACAATATCTTCCATCTGGCGTACCTGGACCAATAAATGGAAGTGGTTGGGCATGAGTGCGTATGAAAAGGTGCGGCATACGGGACTAATATACTTCCTGTATCGTTCAAGAAAATACGAGTAGTTGGCATCTTCACGGAAGAGGTTTTCGCTGCCGACCGCGTGGTTGTATAAGTGATATACATGGCCGGGCATGAGTGGGCTATAGTCGTTTTGCATGAGGATATATTTACATGTACTTTCAGGTTCTGATTTGGAATGTGAAAATACAAAAGACCTATAAGGTTTTCAAAACCTTATAGGTCTCAATCATAATTTTTGTTACTTGATTCCTCCTACCGGTGTATCCGGTTCACCAAATTTTCCACCACATAGCGCTTCATATTGGTCTGAAAATCTTCGGCGCGTGTTTCCAGTCTTTTCACCATGATACTGACGATGATGCCGAGAACGATAGCCAGGATGGTGGTGAAAAACGCCGTTCCCATTGAATCGATCAGCGCCTGAATGTCCGTAGAGGTGACTGACGGGACCGGAGGAGCCGCAGCGGCAGTAGCCGTGGTGGTCGTGCCGGGCAGGCTGGTGGCGACTGCTACCGGTTGAGCCTGGCCCATGCTCAGGATAGCGGCTGCCATACCGAGGACGGTCCCCAGAAATCCAAGTGCCGGGATAAGGGTCTGACAGGTGCTGATCAGCCAGAACTCCTTTTCAAAGGTTTTGCGCTGCATGTCGCTGATCGTTTCCACCATGGAAAGGGTTTCGCCGGTAGAACTCTCTGCGCGGAATTTCGTCGTGGCCTGCTTGATCAGGTCGGTCAGCATACGCGGACCGGTGCGGCGCTCGGTTTCAATAGCCTCCAGTTTGATGCGATTTACATCCTCGGGATACAGCACATATTGCTCGGTTTCCGGCAACAGTTTCGCCATGTAGGCGCTCTCTTCCGTTTGAATGCGCTGTTGCAGGGCTTGCACGCCGAAAACACAAATGAAGAATGCAGCGAAGGTGGCCGCCTGAATAAAGCCGGAAGGAAGTTTCCCGCCCATGGCGAAAAAGAAGGTTTCCAGGGACGACCCCGGCGCCGTGTTGTAATAACCGAAGGCGGCGATAGCAGTGATCAAACAGGCGATGCCGATACCGGCGATGATTTGCAGATTTTTATTGGCAAACATGATTTTAGTTTTTTCAGTGTGAATGACGAAATGACGAAATGACGAAATGACGAAATGACGAA
>CALMBD010000124.1 GCA_937861115.1 uncultured Bacteroidota bacterium
GGTGTTATGCAGCCGGGAGCATTGAGTTGCGCCTTGCGGATTAGGCCGTGGTATCGATGTTTTCTGTTCGGCCGGATGCGCGCCGCCGGTGAGGATGGCGCGATGGCCGAGGAGCACGGCGCCATTTCCTGCGTCGGCGAAGCCCAGGTCGTATGTTTTTTGAAAATAGGTTTGACCGCTGACAGAGGTGGTAAGGACCAGACCAACAATCTGGATGAAAAGGAGTCGCAACATGTAAGATTGTTTAAGGATAAAACGGGCGACAAATCATTAACCTTGCAAAGCCAAAGCCGATTTTTTTTCCAGCATCGTTCCATAGGTATGCAACAGCCGCCGTCCGACTTCGAGGTTGTCGAAGTGTTCCATACAGAATGCCTGCGCCTGGCGGCCATATTCCGGCAACTGTTGCCGTCTGGCATAACACCAGCGTATGGCTTCGAGAAACGCTTCGGGTTTGTCTGCAATCAGGCACTGCTTCTGGTGTCGGGCATGAATGCCCTCCATGCCTACCGACGTGGACAATACCACTTTCCCGACGGCCATTCCTTCCAGGATTTTAGCGCGCATACCGCCGCCGGAAAGGAGCGGCACGACCATGACTGAATGCTGGTTCAGAAAATCGGCCGAACGTTCCACTTCTCCGTGGAATCGGACGCGTTCCATATCCAGGTTGCGCAGCCAGGGAGGGGCTGTCCGGCCTGCAATATGAAAGGTCAGTTCCGGAAAGTTCGGCGCCAGGTGTGCCTGCCATACGTCCTCCAAAAACCATTTTAACCCTTCCTGATTGGGCATCCAGTCCAGCGATCCGATAAAAGACAAACTCAGCGGTCGGTCGAAACTGGAATAATCGGGGGTGTAATCGCGGCAATCGAGACCGATTGGGGCGACCGTCGCCGGATTGTGCAGGCCCAGTTTCTGAAATTGTTCAACATCGCGGGCACTGATACCCACGACGAGGTCATAATCATTTAAATGTGTGGTCTCGTAGTCTTTGAGCCGGGGCGTTATTTTCTGTAAATACCACTTTTTCAATGGGTTGGAGTTTTCTGCTACACGCTCCCAGATTTCGTGCTCCACATTGTGCGCGCGCAGGGCAATCAGGGCGTCGGAGTGCTGCCGGATTACGGGAATATAAGGCGTGAGGTACAGGGATTCCAGCTGGATAATATCGAACACGTTGTCTTGGAGGATGCTCGCCAGTTTCTGTGCGAAAATATCGTTTGCAAAACGCTCAACGTGATACGACTTGTCGGTAAACAGGTTCACCAGAGCCGGTATGAGGCGGATGCGGTTATCCACATATACCGTATGGATAGTTGAATAGTGATCGAAATCGTGCGGAAGCTCGTTCGTATCATACCAGTGTTTGCTGGTGTTCATCGAAAGCAGGCTCACTTCGCTGCCGAGTTCGGCAAATGCTTTGGCAAGATAGGTACTGGCAATCGCCGCCCCGTCTTTCAGGGGCCAGGGAAATTTGTTGCACAACTGAAGGATTCGCATAGATGCAGGTTTGGGGTTTAAGGGATGATTTGTAATGATCGCTTCTGTCGGCTTTTTTATCGGGATCAACGAAGCGGCAAAGCTTCAAACTTTTTTCAGACATTTGCCGCATGGTACTCAAGGCCAATAATATACATAAGTCTTACGGCTCCCTCGAAATTCTTAAGGGGGTGAATCTCGAAGTGCAAGCCGGTGAAATCGTCAGCATTGTCGGCAAGTCCGGGGCCGGCAAAAGTACGCTGCTTCACATTCTCGGCACACTCGACGCCTCCGACAAGGGCGACCTGCATATTCGCGACACCCGGATCACCACGCTGAACGCCAGAAAACTGGCGGCTTTCCGCAACCGGCACATTGGTTTCGTCTTTCAGTTTCACCACCTGCTGCCCGAATTTACCGCGCTTGAGAATGTGTGTATTCCCGGGTATATCGGCCAAAAGCCGGACGAAGAGGTGAAGAAGCGCGCGGCCGAATTGCTCGATTACCTGGGCTTGTCCGACAGGATCGCCCACAAACCCACGGAATTGAGCGGGGGCGAACAACAGCGGGTTGCCGTAGCCCGTTCGCTGATCAACCAGCCCGACATCATCTTTGCAGATGAGCCGACAGGCAACCTGGACAGCATGGCTTCGCAGGACCTGCACCGGCTTATTCGCCAACTGCGCGACGACTATGGACAGGCCTTCGTCATCGTAACACATAATAAAGAACTCGCTGATCTTTCCGACCGATGTATGGAGATGAAAGACGGCCTTTTAATTTCAAGTTGAACGCCGGGATTAATCCTTGTTTCAACGTTTCAAGTATTGAAACGTCTATGCGCCAGATTTTGCTGCCTATACTGTTCATTTTTGCCGGATGTGCGTCTCCCGGCAAGCAAAGCGCTGATATTCAGCCTGTAAAATTCTCCGAGCGCCCTAAAAATATCATCCTGCTTATCGGCGACGGTATGGCTTTGTCGCAGGTGTCGGCGGGTGTATACTGGATCGGAGTAGGCAAGACTGCTTTTGAACAGTTTCCGATAGTCGGTTTCCACAAAAGCCATTCCTGCAATGACCTGGTCACCGACTCGGCCGCCGGCGCCACAGCATTCGCCTGCGGAGAAAAAACCACCAACGGCACCATCGGGATGATTCCGCCGGATAACAAACCCTGCAGAACCATTCTGGAGGAACTGGATGCCCGGGGACTGGCAACCGGCATGGTTGTGTCCTGCTCGGCGCCGCACGCGACACCAGCCTCATTTATCGCCCATCGCGAGATCAGGGCGTTTACCGACGAAATTGCGCTGGATTACCTGAAAACACAGCTCGATTGCTTTGTCGGCGGCGGGGAACATTTTTTCAACGACCGCTCCGACCACCTCAACCTGGAAGATACACTCAAACAACGCGGCTATGTCCTCCGCCGGGGGACCTCCATGCGCAACCTGCCGCTCGACGGCTCTGCGCCATTCATGCTGTTTACCTCCGACCGCGAACCGCCGACGGCCTCCGCAGGTCGCCAGTACCTGCCAGGGGCTACAGCCGCCGTTTGCAGGTATCTGGAGAAAAGGAGCGACAAAGGTTTTTTTCTCATGGTGGAAGGCAGCCAGATCGACTGGGCATGTCATGCCAACGACCGGAACTGGCTCCGCGCCGAACTGTTCGACTTTGACAGAACCATCAAAAAAGCCCTGGAATTTGCCGCATTGAACGGTGAAACGCTCGTCATCGTGACGGGCGATCACGAATGTGGCGGGTTGGCACTGACTCAAGGCGACACCCGGAAGGAATTCAAACCTGTGTTTGCCTCACGCCTGCATACGGCTGCGCTGGTCCCTGTTTTTGCCTACGGCCCCAAAGCCGAGCTGTTTTCAGGCCTGTATGACAACACCTTGATATACGACAAAATGTGGGAGGCGTTGGGCATGCAGGAAAGCAAATAAGTGTCACAATATGGCACCCTGAGCTCCATATATTGTTTGTACCTTTGCAAATCCTCCCTCGGACAGACACAATGCTCATTTTCAATTCAAATTTTCTTAGAAATTGCCACTCATAAAATCAATTTCCGGCTTTCGCGGCACCATTGGCGGCCGTCCCGGTGAAAACCTTACCCCGCAAGACATCGTTGAATGTACCGCTGCCTTTGGCCAGTGGGTGCTCAAGACAACGAAAAACCCTAAAATCGTGATTGGGCGCGACGGCAGGATTTCGGGAGCGATCATCAATGCCCTGGTTGTCAATACGCTTAGAGCAATGGGTATTTCTGTTGTCGACCTCGGATTAAGCACGACCCCGACGGTTGAAATGGCCGTACCCATGGAAAAAGCGGGAGGCGGTATCGTACTGACAGCCAGTCATAACCCGAAAGAATGGAATGCGCTCAAACTCCTGAACCATAAAGGCGAGTTTATCAATGCCGCTGACGGAGAGAAGGTTTTGGCGTACATCGCCAAGGGAAACATCGAATATGCGTCCGTTGACAACATCGGTGCGTATCATACCGACGATTCGTACATCGGCAAACATATTGAGAAAATACTCGAGTTGCCGCTGATCGACGTCGCTGCTATTCGCGCCAAAAAATTCAAGATAGTGGTCGATGCCATCAATTCAACCGGTGCACTGTCCGTACCGCCCCTGCTGGAAGCGCTGGGTTGCCAGGTATTGGTGATCAACGGAGAGGTTAACGGGCATTTCGCGCATAATCCGGAGCCCCTGAAAGGACATTTGGGCCAGTTATCGACCGAAGTGCGCCAGCAAAAAGCAAACCTGGGTATCGCCGTTGATCCTGATGTGGACCGGCTGGTGTTTATGTGTGAAGACGGAGAGTTGTTCGGCGAAGAATATACCCTCGTGGCTGTAGCAGATTATGTGCTCTCCAAACGCCCCGGGAATACCGTGTCCAACCTGTCGAGCACGCGCGCCTTGCGGGATGTCACTGTCAAATACGGCGGCGAATACTTTGCAGCGGCAGTGGGCGAAGTGAATGTGGTGGAAAAAATGAAGGCGGTAAAGGCCGTTATCGGCGGCGAAGGCAATGGCGGAGTAATACTGCCCGATTTGCACTACGGCCGGGATGCACTGGTTGGTATTGCGTTGTTCCTCAGTCATTTATCCAACTGTGGCAAGCAAATTTCCACCTTGCGAAAAACATACCCGGAATACCAGATGGCCAAAACCAAACTCGATAAAACGCCGGATATTGATCTCGACAAGATATTTTTAGCCCTTCGGGAAAAATACCGGAAGGAACAGATCAATACGGAAGACGGACTTAAGATTGACTTTGAAAGCGGCTGGGTTCACCTGCGGCCATCCAATACGGAGCCGATCATCCGGGTCTATTCCGAAAGCAGTTCAATCGTAGTCGCCGAAAACCTCGCCAAGAAAATAATCCAGGACATTCAATCACTCCGATAACCACCACAATTCTTATTTGTGACTGATTAAAGTGCACCTAACCATGTTACGCGTCTATTTTGACAATGCCGCCACCACCCCCATTTCCGAAGAAGTCATCAACACCATGCTGCCGGTATTGCGCAACCAATTCGGCAACCCCTCCAGCATTCATGCCGAAGGCAGGAGTGTGCGCGCCGTTGTGGAAAGCGCCAGGAAAACGGTAGCCCAGTGTATTGGCGCCAGTACCTCCGAGATATTCTTTACTTCCGGCGGTACCGAAAGCAACAATATGGCCATCAAATGCGCCGTGCGTGATCTCGGCGTCCGCCGCATCATCAGCAGCCCGACAGAACACCATTGCGGATTGCATGCCATAGAATGTGTGGAGCACGTCAACGGCGTCGAAGTGGTTTGGCTGCCCGTCGACCGGCTGGGCCGGATCGATATGCATGAACTGGAGAAAGCCCTCGTCGACAGTGCCGGCGTCAAAACGCTGGTATCGCTGATGCACGCCAATAACGAGATTGGCACCATGATCGATCTCGGCGCCGTATCCGAGCTGTGTCGCCGCTACGGCGTCCTTTTTCATACCGATTCTGTTCAAACAATCGGCCATTTCCCGGTCAACGTTCAGGAAACCCCCGTAAACTTTTTATCGGGCGCTGCGCATAAATTCCATGGCCCGAAAGGAGTGGGTTTTATTTACATCAACCCGGCATCGCCGATCAAACCATTCATCGACGGTGGCGCCCAGGAACGCAATATGCGCGGTGGGACCGAAAATGTTTATGGTATTGTAGGTCTGGCAAAAGCGCTCGAACTGGCTACTGCGGAAATGGAAGCACGCAGTGCGCACATCATGGACATTCGCAACTATATGCGCGAACAACTGTCGGCTACGTTCGACGATATCGAGTTTCTCGGCGACCACGACGGCCATTGCCTGTATACGGTGCTGAATGTTTCTTTTCCACCTTCACCCAAAAACGAACTGCTGTTGCTCAGCCTCGATATTGCCGGCGTAAGCGCGTCGGGTGGCAGCGCCTGTTCCAGCGGCGCCGAAAAAGGCAGCCATGTCCTGGAGGCCATAGGAGCCGATCCCTCGCGCAAGAGTATACGGCTGTCGTTTTCCCATTACAACACAAAGGCGGAGGTTGATTTCGCAATAGAAAAATTGAAAACCATCCTGCCCGCACGCTCCATGGCGGAAGGAGTGGCCGCGAAATAAGACCGGTACGCGTTCATGTTTCCAAATTCCCGCACATGCGTATTTTTTTCATTTTTATCCTGATCCTGACCGCCAATACCGTTTGGGGGCAGAAAATGCTGTTGCTTGAACGCGCAAACAGTGCCAGAACCACCAAGTTATATATCGGAGAGACCTTGAAATACCGCCTGGCCGGCGAAGAGGACTATTGGTACCAACGCAATATTACCGATATGCTGCCCGCCTCGAATGTTATTCTGCTCGACAACTTTCCTGTCAACCTCGGCGATATCAGTCACCTGAAAGTGAACCGCCGGCCCATTCTGCGGCTCACCGGCGGAGTGCTTTTTGCCTTCGGCGCCTCCCTGACGCTGGCCACTACCATTGCTGCGCTGTACAATGACAAAGGGACCAACTATGGCGCCCTCTATGCCACAGCCGCAGGATCGATGGGCATCGGCTATTTTTTAAGCAGCAAACGCACCCTGAAATTGGGAGAAAAACACCGGCTGCGATTGATCGAGATCAATTTTGGCAAACCTCAGGGAGGGCGGTAGCCGTCCTGTCCCTCATTTATCTTTCATAGCGACTTTGTATACCGCTTTGGCGACCTTTCTCGGCACAGCCTTGTCAAAAGCGCCGGGGATGATGTATTCCCGGTGCGGCTCCTTCACGCACGAGGCGATGGCATGTGCGGCAGCGAGTTTCATTTCCATCGTGATGCGCGGCGCACGGGCGTCGAGCGCGCCACGGAAGATACCCGGGAACCCGAGCACATTGTTGACCTGGTTCGGCAGGTCGCTCCGCCCGGTGCCGACGATGGCAGCCCCGCCTTTGTAAGCCTCTTCCGGCATGATCTCCGGTGTCGGATTGGCCAGCGCAAATACGATCGCATCCCTGGCCATCGTCCTGATATCGGCAGCCGACAACAGGTTGGCCTGGCTCACACCGATAAACACATCTGCCCCGCGCAGGGCATCGAATACGGATCCGTGCACGCCTTCGAGGTTGGTAAATTGCAACGCGTCGATCTTGAAACTGTTCAGGTCGGGGCGGTCGCGGTGTACCACGCCGGTCCGGTCGCACAGGATGACGTCGCGGACTTTTATCCTGGGCCTTTTCAGGCCGAAACCTGTAAGCAGTTTGGCAATGGCAATGCCGGCTGCGCCGGCGCCGTTGATGACGATCTTCATGTCGTTCAGGTTCTTGCCCAGTACTTTAGCCGCATTTATCATGCCGGCCAGTACCACCACGGCCGTTCCATGCTGGTCGTCGTGGAACACAGGAATACCGAGGTCCTGAAGGGCCGCTTCTACCTCGAAGCAGTGGGGTGCGGAGATGTCCTCCAGATTGATGCCGCCAAATACCGGGGCGATATTCCGCACGGTGCGAATGATCTCCTGTGTGTCCTGGGACGCGATGCATATCGGGAAAGCATCGATACCGGCAAAATTCTTGAACAGCATCGCTTTGCCCTCCATGACGGGTATGGCCGCCGCCGCGCCGATATTGCCCAGGCCCAGCACGGCAGAGCCGTCGCTGACAACTGCCACGGTATTGCCTTTGATGGTATACGTGTACACCGCTTCCGGGTCAGCGGCTATGGCCTCACAAGGCGCCGCCACACCGGGCGAGTAAACGGTGGAAAGATCGTCTTTGGTGGTCACGCGCATCTTCGGACGAACGCTAATCTTGCCCTGGTATTTCCGGTGCAGGTCGAGGGAATCTTGCGAGTAATCTTTTACAGCCATATCAAACGGGTAAACATGGGTTTGTTACAAAACGGGGGGCTAATGTAGGGGAAAGGTGCTTATGTAGGGTTGCGTTTTTTCGCAAGAGCATTACCTGTTGCAGAAAACGGGAAATCGCCTACCTTGGATATTCAAGAGCATATCAGCATGAAACCAGTTTTATTTCTCATCATTTGTTCTGTGCCGTTTGGGGAGACATCTGCCCAAAAACCTGACTTCTGGAACCGGTGCGGTGCGGTATTCGAACAGAACAAGTATCCTGCCGACAGTTTTGAGGTAAGGAAAACAGTTTATGAACTGGAGGATACCCGGATCATTTTGACCCTTTTGCACGCTGTTTTTTCTACGGAAGAAACTTTTGACCAGACCTGGATTGAACAGCGAAAAGACGATTGGCTGCTGAACGGCCGGTACCTTGGCTTCATCGGTATGTCGGAGGGCGGTGTTGCCTTGCCTGAACGGCAATTGCTGCAGGACTTCTTTATCATAAAGTCTTCAGGCGAATTCACCGGCACCTGTTATCTGATCAGTATGGAAGGCGACTGGTACGAGATACCCGGGAATGAATTGATCATGGACGAGGCCGGGAAAATGCTGTATACTTTTGTCCCGTATGAATGCGGCGGTTGTACGATCGGGAAATTTGATGTGGCGGGGCGTGAACTGACCACAAAGTTTTCAAGCGGCGGGGACGATGCGTGGCCGGAGGTCAAAGACCGAAAGGATTATGTCAGTTTGTTTCAGGATTGCACCTGGTTGAAATGGTGAATTTTGAACAATACAAAAGGTGTTTGATCCTGTCACACTACTCACTTTCCTTAAAATATCAGCAATGTCTTTAACACAACGATATGGCCAACTGGCTCTTATAGCCGGCGCTTCCGAAGGACTTGGGGCGGCTTTTGCCCGTTTTTTGGCTTCTGAAGGCATGGATTTGGTGCTGGTTGCCAGGCGCAAGGAGCCTATGGAGCAGTTGGCAGAGGCATTGACCGAATCGTTCGGTATCAAGGTGTATTGTATCTGCTGCGACCTTTCAGATGCGCACGCGACACAATCCGTACAGACGGGGTTGCAGGGTAAGGAAGTGGACCTGCTGGTTTATAACGCAGCCCTTTCGTACATCGGGCCATTCGAAAAAAACAGTCTGGAGCACCATCACCGGATTGCCGGTACCAATATGATTACTCCATTGCACATGGTACAGGTTTTTGGGTCGCTTATGCTGGAGCGGGGAAAAGGCGCGATGGTACTTATGTCTTCCCTCGCGGGTTTTCAGGGCAGCGGTTTTCTGGCGGCATATGCGGCTTCCAAGGCCTTCAACCGGATACTGGCAGAAAGCCTGTGGTATGAATGGAAAAACAGGGGTGTGGATGTTATTTCGTGTTGCGCCGGTGCGACGGCTACCCCCAATTTCATAAATACAAACCCTGAAAAGGCCCGATTTTTTGCGCCCCGCGTGCAGGAACCATCGGAGGTTGTGGAGGAGTGCTTCAGGCGCCTGGGAAAACAACCCTCTTGCATCACAGGTCGGGGAAACAGGTTTGCCAGTTTTATCATGCAAAAACTGATGCCGCGCAAAATGGCCATCACCCTCATGGGCGATACCACCCGGAAAATGTATCGCCTGTGATCCCCGGGCGTACGCTAATATATATAGGGAATGATCCTGTAAGGCACCCTTTGGGTGTATTTCGTCCATAAGGAGCCATATTTCAACGCGCAGCGCTTGTCGTCGTCCATCTGACGCGGAAACAACAGCGCCACGTAATATAAAGGATAGAGCCAGGGCCACGGTTCAGCCGGATGTCCGGCACACAGTACAATTCCGGTGGCCATCAATATTTCTCCCAGATAATTGATATGCCTGCTCCATCCCCAAAATCCGTTCACCAGCAGGGTTTTGTTGCCATCGGTGATCGTTTCCGGGGAAATTCCTGCAAAAACCCGTTTCGGATCTTTTTTAAAATAGTATTTCTGCAGATTGGCGCCGCGCGATAACCCCCAGCCGGCAAAAAACACCAGCACAAACACGATGCAGGCAGCCGCAGGTATCGGCTTGCCCGGCAGGGCTGCCGTCGACCACAGGGGAACGGAATAAAAGAAGGGATAGAAGGCCATGCACCCCCAGCCCAGTTTGAACCCCACTTTCTCCGCAAAGAAATCGTAGGTATACAGGTGTACTTCTTCAAAAGTCAGGTAATCCACCACAAAAAAGGAGAGCAGTCCGGCGGACAAAAATATACCGGTAGATGCCTGATCGCCGAACAGAAGATAATGGTGTGCCGCAAAACTCAGGACGTTCAACTCCAGCATGACGGCGCCGGCCAGGTACAACCACATTTTTGCATCAATCCGGCCTCCCCAAAGTTGCGGATTATCGGCCCTGCCCAGGAAAAAATCGGCTAGAAAGGAGGACTTTACCGCAGGATAGGGCAAGACCATGACAAACGAAAACACCAGTCCGAAGGTAACGGCGCCGGCGAGCGCATACCAGCGGTGTATATAAAACCAGTCCCAACTTAGATAGCCGGCATGGCAGCATAACCCCCAACCGAGCACAACACCCAGAAGCACCGGCAGTCCATTGAGCCGGTACCGCAGTTTTTCGGTCGAATTGACCCTCGTTACATAGCCCTCCACCCATCGGCCGGGCAAGGCAAGATGTAAACCCGTGGTGAAGAGATAAACCAGCAATGGCGCAAAAAATCCCGCTACCTTTTCCATTTTTGTTGTTTAATGCAACCGCATAACGTTATCAAAACCGGGCAAATGTAGTTGGAAACCCGCTTATTTGTGCGTTGGGAGGGGCTTGTCCGGAATACACGTTTCAGGGAAAATTTCACTTACTATAGAAAGCATGAAATGGCATAAGCACGATGTCCTGGAAATCCTGGAAGATGCCGCCGCATGGCTGGTGGCATTATCCATGTTTATCTACGGGTTCGGAAAACTGGTTCAGTTCGACGGAATGGCCGCGTCGGGTAAAATGGTCTCGGAGTTGACGGGAATGGAACTGATGTGGACCTTTTACGGATATTCCAAAACGTTTGCCCTGATCCTGGGCGGATTTGAAGTATTGGGAGGCATTTTGTTGCTTTTTCGTAAAACAAGAATCCCGGGAGGACTGCTTTTGTCAACCATCCTGGTGAATATCATACTTCAGGACATTTTTTACGGTGTCAACAGAGGCGCACTTTTGGCAGCGGTCATATACCAGACACTTATCCTGGCAATATTGTGGAACCACCGCCACCGTATTTTGGAAGCAGCCCGTATCCTTACCTCCCGCGTCGGCAAACCCGAAACGAGGAAACATACGGCTGTCAGGGTGCTGCTGACAGCCGTAGTCGTGATACTTCTGAAAATACTGGAAATGCTGTTTACGAGCCGGGATTGGTCGTAATGGTTTTCCCTTCCGGCACAAAGCGAATCGACATGGAATTTACGCAGTGCCGGGTGTTTTTTTCCGTCATGCGCTCGCCTTCGAATACGTGCCCGAGGTGGCCCTTGCAGTTGGCGCACACGATCTCCACGCGTTTCATGCCGAACGATACGTCCGTATGCCGCTCGATAGCGCCCGGGATATCATCGTCGAACGACGGCCAGCCGCAGCCGCTGTCAAATTTATCTCCCGATTTATACAGCACAGCGTTACAGCGCCTGCAGATGTAGGTGCCTGCGGCCTTGTGGTTCCAGTACTCGCCGGTAAAGGCGCGCTCGGTGCCCTTTTGCGCAATCACGTATTCTTCCTCCGGGCTGAGTTTGTTCCAGTCTGAATTGTTGTTGCTCATAGATGGTGTCGAAATTTAAAGTAAGAACAACAGAACAGCCGGAAAGATGATAAAACCTTGTCCAAAACGACTGTTCTTGTCGCATCCGGGACAGTTCAACGATGGAAGCGGTCGTCTGTCAGCGCCTCCAGGAACGCCTTCAGGTCGCTCTTTTCTGCTGCTGTCAACCCAAGTGGCCTGGCCATCAGGGTGTCGCGCCCGATGGCGTCGCCGATGAACTTGTCCGGGGTATCATAGTAATCGATCACTTCTTCCAGGGTAGCAAACATGCCATTGTGCATGTAAGGGGCCGTCAGGGCAACATTGCGCAGGCCGGGCACTTTGAACTTGCCCTTGTCTGCCGGGTCGCCGGTAACCGTAAATCGCCCGGGATCGTTCAGGGCTTTGCCGTTGTACAGCCCGATATTCCTGAATTCGTCGCCGGTAAAATCGGGCGAAAAGTGGCAATCGAAACATTTGCCTTTTACCATAAAGACCTGCCTCCCCCTGATCGCAGCCTCGCTCATGCTATTGGCCTTTCCCTGCATCCAGCGGTCGAATGGCGTATCCGGGGTCTCGAGGGTTCGAACGTATTCGGCCAAGGCGGCGGCCAGCGATTCCATGTCTGCCGTCTTCCCGAACTGTTCCCGAAAAGCCGGCCCGTAAAATGGATGTTGCTGTAGCCTGGAGATCACCAGTTCGGGTGTGGCCCGCATTTCAAGCGTATCGAGGATGGGCATCAGTACCTGTTGTTCCAGTGTAGCGGCACGACCGTCGAAGAAAAAATGCTCGCGGGCGGTCATATTGGTGATGCTCTGTGCATTGCGCCGGCCCAAACGCCCGCCGACGCCCCTGCTGAACCGTGCGGTATCGGAAAAGGCGAATTGGGGGATATGGCATGAAGCGCAACTGACCGTACTGTCCAGTGACAGGATCGGATCGAAAAAAAGCCGCTCGCCGAGTGGCCCGGTACCGGCGACTGGCATACGGCCAAACGAAAAAAGCATGAGCCCGAGAAGGGCAAAAACCGACAGGTGCAGGCATCTGAACATGCGGCAAAATTAAGTCGCCCCGGGTTTCCGGGCGAACCGTTTTAGATTCGTTTGCATTTGACCGCTTCTCCGAAATGTGGTATTTTTGACATCAAAATCCCGTGTGCATGAAAAATTTATTCCTTTTACCGCTTTTTCTGTTGCTCCATACCGCCCTTGTCGCCACGCCGGCCCCCGACTTTACCGTGACCACCAGCGACGGGCAGGTTCGAAAACTCTACCAGGATTACGTCAATCAGCAAAAAGTGATGGTGCTGGAGATATTCTTCACCACCTGCCCGCCCTGTGCCAGCCATGCGCCATACCTGCAATCGCTGTACACCTCGATGCAGGCCGCCTACCCGGGCGAGGTGGAGTTTATGTTGCTGAGCATTATGCAGGCCGATACGGACCCGGTGGTGAACGCTTACCTGTCTGCCAAGGGCCTGACGATGCCGGCAGCGGGATCAACCGGCGGTAGTATTGCGGCGGTGCAACCCTACCTGAGCGGTATGTTCGGACCTTACCAGGGTACCCCGACTTTCGTGGTCATCGCACCGGGTACCGGCGAGGTGTACTATGA
This sequence comes from uncultured Bacteroidota bacterium, assembly GCA_937861115.1. Taxonomy (GTDB): domain Bacteria; phylum Bacteroidota; class Bacteroidia; order Chitinophagales; family Saprospiraceae; genus M3007. The sequence continues at coordinate 13,232 of CALMBD010000124.1, forward strand.
TATTCGCGGTAATTCGCCCCAGCAAACCATGGCGCTGCTCAGCCAGCAGATTGCCGACCTGCTGCCGCAGGAGCAGGACTGTTCCCTGAAAAGCTATTACGACAACCCCATCGATTCGGTGCAGATTAGCGTAGAGACTGCCGGCGGCGGTTTCTCGACAAGTTTCTGGGCGTCGGGCACTTATTCGCTGTCTGCCATACCCGAACTGCAAAATGCCAGTTATTCAATCACCCCGATAAAAAACAGCGATCCGCTTTCGGGCCTGAGTACCTTCGACCTGGTCAAGATCGCTTCGCACATTCTCGGTCTCCAGCCATTCGCCAACCCCTGGCAAGCCATCGCCGCCGACATGAATTGTTCGGGTACGGTAACAACTTTTGATATTGTGGAAGGCCGAAAGGTTATCCTGGGTATCAACAACGGATTCCCCGGTTGCGGCAATGCAACCTGGAAATTTGTGTCTGATACGATGGGAATGGCCTCAAACGGCGCCTGTTTTGACTTCAGGGGTGTTAAAATCGGCGATATTACCGGTTCCTATTTTGCGCCCGACGACATCGACGACCGGGACCGGTCGCCGATGTGGTGCCGGAACCAATGGCTCAGCGAGGGGCAGGCATACAGCCTACCGGTGTTTCCCGGCAGGGAAATACAACTGGTCGGTCTACAACTTGCGCTGGGCATCGATCCGGCCGCCCTGCGTATTACAGGCATACGTTCGGATGTCTTGCCCGGTTTTGATGAAAGCGCCTACAACATAGATCGCCAGGATTCGAAGGCCTTTGTTCCGCTGAGCTGGATTGGCGCCGGTGCCCCGGTTGATCTGACACCCGGAGAACCCCTGTTCTTTGTGGAGATGGTGGCCCTGAAAAATGTTTTTCTGGCCGATGTACTCGATCTGGACCCTGCATTAAAGGCGGAGGCTTACGGAAGGGCAGGGGAGCGACTTCCGCTGGAACTCCGGTGGAGCGAGATGCCGTTTCAGGGCTTGAAAAACTGCAGCATCACCCCCAATCCGGCAATCGGGCGCTTTTTTGTCAGCCTGGAAGCGGAACGCGAGGGCGGAGTGCTGTTGCAATTGCTCGATATGCAGGGAAAAATGGTGCTGGCAGACAAGCGGTACCTCGTCGACGGCCCAAACCGGCTTGAAATAATACCGGGTGATGTTCCCCCCGGACTCTATACCCTTAAAATAGACGGCCTTTCGGCAGGAAAAGTCGTGTTGGAAAAATAAATGCAAGGCAACCAAATCAAATTCTCCGGCTAAAGGGACATTTAGCCATTACTCGAAATTATCTTTGCCGCGCTGCCGGATATAACCTTCCTGCAGCGCTTTTGTTTTGCCGATATGTCCAACCAGATTCAGCTCAATAGTATAGAAGAAGCCATCGCCGATATCCGTGCGGGCAAGGTTATCATTGTAGTAGACGATGAAGACCGGGAAAACGAAGGCGATTTTATTTGCGCCGCCGAAACCGTCACGCCGGAGGTGATCAATTTTATGGCCATGCACGGTCGTGGCTTGATCTGTACGCCAATAGAAGAAAAACGCGCAGACGAATTGGGGCTCGACCTCATGGTGGGTACCAATACTGCCCTGCACGAAACCGCATTCACGGTATCCATCGACCTGATCGGACACGGTTGCAGCACAGGAATAAGTGCTTACGACCGCGCCACCGGGGTGCGCTGGCTTACCAACCCTTCGGCCAAAGCGAGCGATTTTGCCCGGCCCGGCCATATTTTTCCCCTGCGTGCCAAAGCCGGCGGTGTGCTGCGCAGGACGGGGCACACCGAAGCGGCCGTCGACCTCGCGCATATGGCCGGTTTGTACCCGGCGGGGGTGCTCGTTGAAATCCTGAATGAAGACGGTACGATGGCCCGCCTTCCGCAATTGATGGAGGTGGCGCGCAAATTCGACCTCAAAATTATCTCGATCGACGACCTGGTGGCCTACCGGATGCGTACCGAGCGATTGATCAAACGCGAGATGGAAACCCGGATGCAAACGGTTTACGGGGAGTTCGACGCCGTGGTTTTTACCGATATTTCAAGCGGCGACACCCACCTCGTACTCAAAAAAGGCGACTGGAAAGCGGATGATCCCGTCCTGGTCAGGGTACATTCCTGGTCCGAAACGGGGGGGATACTGGGAAGCCTGCTCTCCGATTACGGCACACAAATACAACTGGCGCTGAAAAAAATATCCGACACAGGCTCCGGCGCTTTCGTCTATCTCCGTCAGGCCGATAAGGCCAACCTGCTTTCACGGCTGAAAATCTACAAACAACTGATGGATGACGGCGAGCCGGAGAAATTCGACCTGCATACCAGCATGGGCAAAAAGGATTTCGGGGTTGGCGCCCAGATTCTTCGCGAACTCAACGTCAGCAAGATCCGGCTGCTGACCAATAATCCGCGTCCGCGAACGGGATTTATCGGTTACGGTCTCGAAATAGTGGAGAACATTCAGATTTGAAACCGTTGCCCCTAAACTTATCCCCCTGCGACAACGCGCATCCAACCCCATGCCCCGTTTTTGCATCAAACTAAACATATGGAAGATAAATCAGTCGTAACGCCTTATGGCACGGAAGCCGGGAAAAAAGCGGAAGTGGAACGCATGTTCGACAAGATCGCGCCCCGATACGATTTCCTGAATCGACTGCTGTCGCTGGGTGTCGATGTGTGGTGGAGAAAAAAGGCCATTGCCTATCTCAAAAAAGATCAACCGAAACAAATACTGGATGTCGCTACAGGCACGGCCGATGTTGCGATCATGGCTGCCCGTGCGTTGAAGCCCGACAGGATCATCGGTATAGATATCGCCAACCTGATGCTCGATTTGGGACGTGTAAAAATCAAAAAAGCGGGCCTGGAACAGGTGATTACCCTCGAAACCGGCGACAGCGAACAACTGCGTTTCGACAAGGATCATTTCGATGCGGTTACCGTCGCTTTCGGCGTACGCAATTTTGAAAACCTCGAAAAGGGCCTTGCCGAAATGTTTCGGGTATTGAAACCCGGCGGTCGCGTGGTAATACTGGAGTTCTCCAAACCAAATATTTTTCCCTTTAAACAGCTGTACAACGCCTACTTCAAATACGTTTTACCCCTCATCGGTCGTTTAACCAGCCGTGACATGCGCGCCTACGCCTATCTCTTCGAAAGTGTGCAGGCCTTCCCCGAAGGACAGGATTTCATGAACATCTTAACAAACATCGGTTACCAAAACCCGACATGCGAACGTTTAACGCTTGGAATATGCTCTATTTACTCCGCAACGAAATAACACGGTCATTGACATTGCTGCACGGCGCTGCGCGTTTTGTGTTGCCGGTTTGCCTCGCCTTTATGCTGCAAATGCCGGCCGCTACCGCCCAGTTCAACCAGGGCAAAAACCTGAACTACCGCGACTTTCAGAGTAAGAACTACTATTTCGGTATCACCCTGGGCTACAACCAGAGCGATTTCCGGATATACCACTCCAAAGATTTTATCCAAAACGACTCTTTTGCACGCGCAGAATCCGTGACGGGCCCCGGTTTCAACCTGGGTATCGTTTCCAACCTTCGGATCGGCGAGTTTTTTGACCTGCGTTTTCTGCCCACGCTGTCGTTTGTGGAACGCAACATCCGATATACTGCGCCGGGGGCGGACAACGGCCGTGTTTTTCAGCGCCCGATCGAATCGGTGCTCGTCGAAATGCCCTTTCATGTGCGGTATAAGTCGGCGACCTACCACGATTTTCGCCTGTTCGTGATTGCCGGCGTCAAGTATTCCTTCGACGTTGCCAGCGATTCGCGCACACGCCAGGCGGCTGGAATCGTCAAAATTGCACCCACCGATTTCCAGGTGGAATACGGTGCAGGCATTCAGTTCTTTTTCCCCTACTTTATCTTTTCTCCCGAGTTCAAGATTTCTCAGGGCCTCAACAACGTGTTGATTTACAACGACAAACTGGA
>CALMBD010000125.1 GCA_937861115.1 uncultured Bacteroidota bacterium
AGGCGATGATAGAAGTGCAAATCGCCTAATAGTCTGGTTTGCCATCTCAATCCGAAAGAATAGCGTCGCTTGGTCGTCGGTTCTTCGCTGCCCGGGTTGCTAACCAGGTATGACAGACCGGCCAACACTTCCCAATGATCTCCGAATCTCCGCCTTAGTTTAAAATCATCCAGATAGTAATCGAACAGCGCCCCTTGCTCGCCCAGGCGGCTGTACTGCCGCGATAATGCTACCGACCATTTGCTCGAAATACGCCCGGTGACACCCAGCATGAACCATTGATAAGGCGGAGGTTGTCCTTCCGATTGTGCTGACAGCGAAATTGCTGTGACGAGAAAAACAATGGCGGATAACTGAAAACGAAGCATTTTAAAAAACTTTGACTCTTTTCTGTAAAATTTAATTTCGAGTCAAAGGTGAAAGCCGAACCCACCTTTCGCAACAAATACCTTCCGAACCTGGCCAATAAGTATGCTGAATGGGCATAAGCAGCAGGTCGAAAATAATACAGCATCAACCAGCCGCCATCGCGAAGTCGGCGAACAACACCTGGAAAAAGAGTTCGGAAAAGAAAATTGTGGTGCAAAAATGGCGATCCACCCTACCCTATCATGGGCTTGCTGTAGGTTGACGTCCACAAACACCCGTCTGACGCGCAGCGTCTGCACGGGAATGTAAGTCGCAGATCCCCGTGCAGACGCTGCGCGTCAGACGGGTGGTATTCGGCTTACCCCTACATTACCCCGTCACGTTTCGCGTAATCTTCTACATTTGCATCGCGTTATCCACAAAATCACATACACCCTTTTCAGATACCGGACAGTTTTTAATGAAAAATTCTTACTACGACCTCGTTGCCCAGACTTTCGACTTTCCACAGGACGGATTCAGCCTTAAGGATAATCGGTTGTTATTCAACGAGATTGATGTTTATGAACTGATAAAAAAGTACGGCTCTCCCCTAAAACTAACCTTCCTGCCCAAAATCGGAGAAAAGATCCAGACCGCCCGCAAACTGTTTCGCGATGCCATACAACGCTATGGTTATAACGGGAAATACGTGTATTGCTACTGCACCAAAAGTTCGCACTTCGCCTTTGTCTTGAATGAAGTACTGGAAAACGGGACACAACTGGAAACCTCTTCCGGTTTTGACATTGACCTGATCGGCCGACTGTACAAACTCGGCAAAATCAACAAAGGCACTACCATCATCAACAACGGGTACAAGCCCCGCGATTATGTCCAGAAAATCGCCAACCTGATCGACGATGGCTTCCAGAATGTCATACCGGTATGCGACAACGGCCAGGAACTGGCGATGTACGACGAACTGATCAAGACCCCCCGGTGCAACATCGGCCTGCGCATGGCCACCGAAGAGGAACCCAACTTCGAGTTTTATACTTCACGCCTGGGCATCCGCCAGAGCGAAGTGATTCCTTTTTACAAGGAAATGATTGCCAACAACCCGAAATTCGACCTCAAAATGCTGCATTTCTTCGTAGATATCGGCATCAAGGATACCCTGTACTACTGGACCGAACTGAAAAAAGGAATCAAGACTTACTGCGAACTGCGCAAGATATGCCCCACCCTGACCTGCCTCAATATCGGCGGCGGGATGCCCATCCGCAACTCCCTGGGATTCGACTACGATTACCCCTACATGGTCAACGAGATCGTACGACTGATCAAGGAATATTGCGACGACGAAGGGGTGCCGGAACCCGATATTTACTCCGAATTCGGCAAATTTACCGTCGGCGAAAGCGGCGCCACCATCTTCTCCGTCATCGGCACCAAGCAACAAAACGATGCGGAACAATGGTACATGCTGGATAATTCGCTGATCAACACCCTGCCCGATAGCTGGGGCATCAAGGAACGCTTTATCCTGCTGCCCATTAACCATTGGGACAAGGAATACCAGAAGGTCAATATCGGTGGTATTAGTTGCGACAATGCAGACTACTACAATTCAGAAGCACACATCAACCAGGTCTACCTGCCCGGATATGATGAGAAAAAGGACGAGCCGCTTTACCTCGGATTCTTTCATACGGGCGCGTATCAGGAAGCGCTAAGCGGCTACGGGGGACTAAAACATTGTCTCCTGCCCTCTCCCAAGCACGTGCTGATCGACAAAAACTACTACGGTGAGTTCACGGACTGGGAAGTGTTTCAGGAGCAGGATGCCAATTCCATGCTGCGCATTCTGGGTTACGACTCGCCGTACGCTTCCTGAGGGTAGCGTTTACAAACTCCAGTTGCCCAGGTATTTCAGGAACAACTTGACCAGGTTTTCCGCATCCGAAATGCCGCGGTGGTGCTGTCCGGTAAACAGAATACCTTCCTTTTCGACGGCCTTCCGGAGCCCGATGCCGCTTTTCATGCGTTTCATGCTCCGGTATTGCTCTTTAAGGTTGGTATGGCGCTCCGTCCATGCCGGATCGATGCGGTGCAGGTGGCAGTCGCTGGCAAACATCTTGCGGTCAAAATTGCCCCAGGAACAGAGGATGTATTCCTCTTCTTCTACCCTGCCCCAGTCCCAGAACTCCTGGATCACATCCGGAAAGGTAAGTGCCCGGTTTACATCTTCCTGGGCAATAGTGGTGAGTTGGCGGCAAAACGGCGATAGTGTCGGATGTACCACCGGCCGGATAAACCGGTTGAATTTTCCGCGTACCTCCCCGAAATGATTGACCTTGAAAGCGCCGATCTCAATCGTTTCCTGGACATATCCGGGGGGCTGATTTTCCCAGCAAGTGGCTTCGAGGTCGTATATGATATAGTTCATGATGATTGCCGGATATTTTGCAGACCTGGAAACGCTTGTGGCCTGGATACTTAAAAACCTGTGTAGTCAAAAATCGTTCAATAAAAATTAACGCAAACCAAGCCGATGCAGCACATACCACAGGTAAAGCCGTAGTCGCCTTTTTTGGGAAACGTAAAAAAACTGTTGTTCTAAACCCGGGTCCGGCGTTCGATCAACCGGATGCAGCAGCGGAAAAAGCATCTGGCCGGCGGCACGACGCGCGGCAGGATTGGACCCGGTCGTGTTGGTCGCCCCTGCCTCCCCCACCCCCGTGTTTTGCACGAGATTCCTGGAGGAGACCAAACATAAGCCATTGTTTTTCAATATACTGTAAAACCATGCGTACGCCCAGGAGTTGTTTTCCCGTGCCTTTGTTGCCCTGAACTTGTCGAGCATGTAAGCCTGCGCCATGGGGTCTTTCACCAGGTCGCTGATCCTGCCGGATCGCACAAAGTCGTCGAGGCCCTCCAGGTCCGGCGACATCTTTTTCCAGGCCCTGCGCCAGCCCGCCCAGCCCCAAACAAAAGAAAATCGGGAAAAGACATAACTCGCCGGTTTGTCGGCCGTAATGGCCTCCACCAGGTTGGAACCGCCAATATGCATGATCTGATCGTCGTCGCGGTATTTTTCCAGCAATTCAGCACAAAACGGGAAAAAGGAAAGATCGGGCACACAATCGTCTTCCAGCACGATGCCATAGGGCTCCGCCTCGAAAAACCAGTCGAGCGCACCGGATACACCCGCTCGAAGTCCCGCATTCTGCTCTCTGTACAATGTAAATACCTGAACATCCCATTCCGTAGTAAGTGCCTGTACGACTGCACGTACCGCCTCTACCCTATCCCTTTCACCGGCCACCTGTTCCCGCGCGCCGTCGCAATGCACATACAGCCTGCGCGGCTGTGCCAGGCGAATACGCTCCAGGGCCAGGCGCGTATGGTCCGGCCGGTTGAAAACCAAAAACAGTATGGGTGCCTCGCAACGCATATCTCTGAAAAAATCTTTGAATTCCGGCAAAATGCCGGACTTTTGGCGGCTGTTACAAGGGGCAAATAACGGTTTTTTCTTTCAAGCACGATGAATGTTCTGCTGCTCAATACATACGGACACGGTGGCGCAGGAGTAGCCTGCCGGCGACTGCAAGCCGCCCTGAACGGCAACGGCGTTCAGGCTAACCTGCTGACCGGCAGCGATTTAGGCCGTCGCCTTCCTTTTTATGCTGAGCGATTGTCATTTCTGCCATACGAGCGCGACAAGTCGGTGCGCTTTTCCTTCTCGCCGGCCAATTTCGGGAACGATATCTCTGCGCATCCGCTGGTGCGCGAGGCCGATATAATCCACCTGCACTGGATAAACCAGGGCTTTCTATCACTCGATAACATCCGGCAACTGGCCGAAACGGGCAAACCGATGGTCTGGACCCTCCACGATATGTGGGCTTTTACCGGCGGATGCCACTACAGCAGGGGGTGCGACCATTTCAGGCAGACCTGTGGCGAATGTCCCTACTTGCGGCGCCCGGCACCGCACGACCTTTCCAACCGGATCTGGCGGCGCAAACGCGAACGCTTTCCAAAAAACATCCGGTTTGTGACGTGCAGTGAATGGCTAGCAGGAGTTGCCCGATCGAGCAGTCTGCTGCAGGACTATTCCGTCATGGCCATCGCCAATCCGATCGATACAACCATATTTCGGCCACTTACAGCAGAGGATCGTACGACATTCCGTTTGGAAAAAGGCGTTGCACCCGGCGCAAAGTTGTTATTGTTTGCAGCCATGAAGGTGTCAGAAACGCGAAAAGGATTTCAGTTTTTACTCGAATCGCTGCATTTATTAAAATCGCAACACCCTGATTTTCAGTTAGAAATACTCGTATTGGGAAAGGCCGAACCGGAATCTCTGGCAGCGCTACCCTACCCTGCCCATGCGCTGGGACTCGTGCAGGACCAGTCGGAACTGGTGCGTATTTACGGTGCGGCAGACGTATTCGTGATACCCTCTCTGGAAGACAACCTGCCCAATACGGTAATGGAATCGCTGGCCTGCGGCACGCCTGTTGCCGGGTTCAATACTGGCGGCATACCGGAGATGGTCGGGCACCTGAAGGAAGGATACATTGCGCCTCAAGGCGACACCCAGGCGCTTGCCGACGGTGTTTTATGGGTACTTAATCGCGAACCCGGGGATGGGCTGCGGCGGGCTGCGCGCACAAAAGTGGAAGACCATTACGCCAATGCCGTAATAGCGGAAAAATACACGGATCTGTACCGATCTGTAAGTCGGACTTCATTGTGAGTTCATCAAATGTCATCGTGAGTTTGTCCTGTTGTAAACATCTGTCCGCTCTGAAGGGGTATTGCGGCACTGCCCGCCCGTAGATCGGGCGGGTGTTTACAACAAGACAAGGGAACTTTGAAGCGTTGCGTTTAGGCAATACATTTAAGCAATTCCGTCAAGGGACAACGTGCGTTCATCAAATGTCATCGTGAGTTTTGTCCTGTTGTAAACATCTGTCCGCTCTGCAAGGGGTAGTAGTGACACTGCCCCGCCCGTAGATCGGGCGGGTGTTTACAACAAGACAAGGGAACTTTGAAGCGTTGCGTTTAGGCAATACATTTAAGCAATTCCGTCAAGGGACAACGTGCGTTCATCAAATGTCATCGTGAGTTTTGTCCTGTTGTAAATATCTGTCCGCTCTGAAGGGGTAGTTACGGCGCTGCCCGCCCGTAGATCGGACGGGTGTTTACAACAAGACAAGGGAACTTTGAAGCGTTGCGTTTAGGCAATACAT
>CALMBD010000126.1 GCA_937861115.1 uncultured Bacteroidota bacterium
ACGCCATTGTGTAAAAAATATTAACGTCAATTCAATTTTTGTATAAATAATTGTTTTTCAATCAATTAAATACTTTTTTTCTTTTCCCGGAAATGCCGAAAAAGGCCGGTATTTGCTTCTTTAAGCGCGGGTAAAATCGTATCTTTGCACCCTCATTTTAAGCATGTAAAACGAGGCGCTTAAAAAGTGTCTCGGGAACAAGGAAAAAGAAGGAATGAAAGACGAAAAAGACCCGGTAAAACCGGCCGCAGCCAATAATGCTGATTACGGCGCAAGTAGTATCACAGCCCTCGAAGGACTGGAGGCCGTACGCAAACGCCCCGGCATGTATATCGGCAGTACGGATACCAAAGGCCTGCACCACCTCGTATGGGAGGTAGTGGATAACTCTATCGACGAACACCTTGCCGGTCATTGCACCCATATTGAAGTGACCATCAGGCCCGACAACAGCATCACTGTAAAAGACAATGGCCGCGGTATCCCGACAGGGATGCACCCCAAACTCAAAAAATCGGCACTTGAGGTCGTGATGACCGTACTGCACGCGGGCGGAAAGTTTGACAAGGACTCCTACAAGGTTTCCGGCGGCCTGCACGGTGTGGGCGTATCATGCGTCAACGCATTGTCGATCCATCTGCGCGCCGAGATACACCGCGACGGAAAGGTATTCGAACAGGAATACAAACAGGGCAAACCGCTTTACGACGTGCGCGAGATCGGTACTACCACCGACCGCGGCACGATTGTTACGTTTTTGCCCGATCCGGAAATTTTTGAGACGGACGAATACAAATTCGACGTGCTGGCCCATCGCCTGCGCGAATTGTCGTACCTCAACAAAGGCCTGTTTCTCAAACTGACCGACGAACGGGAAAAGGAAAACGGCGAATTCAAAGTGGAGGACTTCTATTCTGAAGGCGGTCTGCAGGAATTTGTGATTTACCTCGACGAGGCAAAAACCAAACTCATCAACGATCCCATTTACATTACCGCCAAGGAAGAAGGCGTGGATGTGGAAGTGGCGATGACCTACAATACTTCCTACTCCGAAAATGTCGTGTCGTTTGTCAACAACATCAGCACGCGCGATGGGGGCACACACGTGAGCGGTTTTCGCCGGGCGCTTACCCGCGAATTCAAGAAATACGGCGACGACAACGGCCATTTTAAAAAAATCAATTTTACCATTTCGGGTGAAGACTTCATGGAAGGCCTCACGGCAGTTATATCCGTAAAGGTGCCCGAGCCCCAGTTTAAAGGCCAGACCAAAGGCGAACTCGGCAACTCCGAGGTGCTCGGTATTGTGAGCCGTAGCGTGGGCGATGCGCTCAAGGTATTCCTGGAAGAAAACCCCGCGCAAGCCAAACGCATCGTGGAAAAGGTAGTGCTTGCGGCTACCGCCCGCAACGCAGCCCGCAAGGCCCGCGAAATGGTGCAACGGAAAGGCGCGCTCACCGGCGGAGGACTGCCCGGAAAACTGGCCGACTGTGCCAGCAGAAGCCCCGAAGAAAGCGAGGTATTCCTTGTGGAGGGCGATTCTGCAGGTGGTACCGCCAAGCAGGGCCGCGACCGCCACACGCAGGCTATTTTGCCGCTGCGCGGCAAGATTCTAAACGTCGAAAAAGCGCTCGAGCACAAGATTTACGAGAACGAGGAGATCAAGAACATCTTCACGGCACTTGGTGTGAGTGTAGCCGAAAACGACGAAGGCCACCGCGTACTGAATATCGAAAAACTGCGCTACCACAAGATCGTGATCATGTGCGACGCCGATATCGACGGCAGCCACATTACCACGCTTATCCTGACCTTTTTCTTCCGCTATATGCGCGAACTCATCGAAAAAGGCCACGTGTATATCGCCCAGCCGCCGTTGTATCTGGTCAAAAAGGGCAAAAACCAGCGCTATGCCTGGAACGACAAGGAACGCAAAGCCGCCCAACTGGAATTCTCAGGTGGCCGGGAAGACGACGATTCCGTTAAAGTTCAGCGCTACAAAGGCCTCGGCGAGATGAATGCCGAACAGCTCTGGGAAACGACCATGGATTCCAAGACCCGCATCCTCAAGCAGGTCACCATCGACGATGCTGTCGAGGCCGACCGTATGTTTGCCATGCTTATGGGCGACGATGTGCCGCCACGCAGGGCATTTATCGAGGCGAATGCGAAGTATGCGAGGATTGACGTGTAAGTATCTGTGCAGGCCTGCATGCCATTGAATGCAGGCCTGCAACTTTTACCCTCCCCTCACCGCTTCAACATTTTCACTACCATCCCGCTTTTCATCCGTGGCTCGAAGTACGTGCTCTTGGGCGGCAGACTTTCTCCTGCATCGGCCATGCGCATCATGTCTTCAAAAGCAACCGGATACAACAGGAAGCCTATACGATCGTCGCTGTCGTTGGTGGCTTTGCGCAGCCCTTCCAGTCCTTTCACCCCGTCGACATAATTGATCCGAGTATCAGTTCTTACATCCTCAATGCCGATGATGTTGCGCAGCACGAGTTCGTTGAGCAGTGTGGCATCCAGTACGACGCGGTCTTTGGCGTATTTATCCAGAATGTCTTTTTTCCAGTGGAGGCTGTACCACTCCTTGTGGATGTACATGACGATTTCGTGCTTCTCCCGGGGTTTGCGCGGTTCGGGCAGTACGCTAAGGTCGAACAGGCGCGACATTTGAACGATGAACTGGGTCGGGCTTACATCGCGCAGGCCTTCGACCACGCGGTTGTAGTCGAGAATTTCCAGCTGGTCGGACGCAAAAAAAGCACAGAACAGGTTGTCGAAGTCGAGTTCCGGGTTTTTATCTTTCAGACGTTCGTGCAGCAGGGCGATGGTTGTGGTGCGGTGGTGGCCATCGGCGATATAGGTTCGGTTGACCTGGCTGGCAAACATTTCCTGCAGGTGTTGTATTTCTGCGGGATCGGTCACACACCACACACTATGCGTCTGGCGGTCTTTGACAAAGCGCGTGACGTAGAGGGGCTTGTTGGAGCCGGCGAAGTTGTCGAGCCATTGGCTGATATCCGGCGCGGGCGGGTAAGTCAGCAGCACCGGCTTCAGGATGGCATTCCAGCGCAGAAAGAGCTGCATTTGTTGTTGTTCGCGTTCGCTGAGCGTTTTTTCGTGTTTCTTTACCTTGCCTGCGAAAAAATCCTCCACATCGTCGAGTGCGATGAGGCCTATGTGCTTTCGCACCTCGGTTTCGATCTGATAAATGTAAAAAGCTGTTGCCGGTGCAGTCTCAAAAAAGCCGTTGGCCTGAAATTCGCGAAAGGAGTTTTTGGCGTCGTCGCAGAAGGAATCGGGAGAGGCAATAAAGTCGAAATTCGGGTAGGTGCCGTGAAATGGTTTTATTTGCATAGGTGGATGGTTAGAGCCTGGTAAAAGTAGCGGTTTTTCAAAAAGCAATCCGTCTAAAGCAAATAGACTTGGTCAAAAGTGAAAATCTTCGACCTTTGTCTTTCTCGCTATATTTCTGCGCAGTTAAAAACAAGAATTAAATTTTGCTCGTTTGTAACGCGCCCCGGTTATCAAAGTATCGAATTCCTGACATGAAACATCAATCCGCCTTTGTTTTTATATTCATGTTGCTCGCCGCCGGCTGGCTCAGCGCTCAATCTGTCGGTGAACTGGAGTCCCGGATCAAAAAAGCAAGTTCCAAGACCGACAAGATGAACTTGTCGTATCAGGTTGCTGAAAAACTGATCGGCTCCAACCCCGCCAAGGCATCCGATTATGCGCAACAAGCCAGCCAACTGGCCACCGAACTGGGCGACAAGCGCAAAGAAGCAGATGCTGCCTACCTCAGCGCGGAAGGGCAATATCGCGCCCGGAAGTACAGCGAGGCCGCCAGCCGCTTTCAACATGCCTGGAATTCTGCGCGCAACTACGGCCTTCGGGAGGTAGCCCTCAATGCGACCGAAAAACTGCAGGATATTGCGCTCAAGCAGAACGACTACCGCGAAGCGCTCAAATGGAGCAAGGAGACGGTGGCCTATCTCAAAGAAGCCGGCGGCGGCGTGCGCAGTGGAGGCGATGCCGTCAGACGTCTCGAGAACCAGCTCGCCGCAGCGGAGGCCGACAACCGCTCCCTGCGCGAACAGATCGCTCAACTTACCGGCCAAAGCCAGGTGCTGGAAACGACATACCAATCGCAACTGCAGGAGACAGAACAAAAAACGCGCAAGGAACTGACGAAAAAAGACTCCGCTATCATACAGTTCGCACAGGAAAAACAACGCGCCGATTCATTGATCCGGACGAAGGCCATCCTCCTCAAAAACCTCACCGAGGAACAGATGATCGACTCCATTGTGCGCGCCCAACAGGAACGCGAACTACAGATACAGAAAAGACGGGTAGTGGAGGCTGAACTCAAGCAGCAGGAAGGCGAAAATATCCGGAACGTACTGGCGTTGGCATCGGTTTTTATCCTGGTGCTCGCCCTGTTGTTTTATTTTCGCTTTCGCGCCAAGAAACGTGCAGCCAACGAACTGACGCTGAAAAACGCCATGATCGAGGAAGAACAAAAACGCAGCGACGGACTGTTGCTCAATATTCTCCCGCCGGCCATTGCCCAGGAACTGAAAACCCGGAACAAGGTCGCGGCACGGCGATACGACCAGGCGACGGTCATGTTTACCGACTTTATCGGATTTACCACCATATCGGAACGCCTGAGCCCCGAAAGACTGGTAGAGGAACTCGATTACTGTTTTTCCAATTTCGATCGCATCATTGAAAAATACCGTATCGAAAAGATCAAAACGGTTGGCGACGCCTACATCTGCGCCAGCGGCCTATCCGAGCAGGTCGCCAGTCCCGGCGACATGGTAAAGGCAGCGCTGGAGATTCAGGACTTCCTGCTCCACGTAAAAGCGGAGCGTATGGACCAGGGGCTACCCTTCTTTGAAGCGCGGGTCGGTGTGCATACCGGGCCAGTGGTGGCGGGAGTTGTAGGGGCCAAAAAGTTTGCCTACGATATCTGGGGAGATACTGTCAACATCTCTGCACGTATGGAAGAGGCCTGCGAACCGGGCCGTGTCAATGTGAGTGAAGACACTTACTGGCTCGCCAAATACGAATTCGAGTGGCAGCACCGGGGCAAGATTGCAGCCAAAAACAAGGGCACTATGGATATGTACTATGTGGTTTCTATGAAAACCTGATCATAAAAGACGGGATTGCAGCATGAACTACCGCAACATAAAAATATACGTCGAGAACAACAAGATCTCCCTGAAGATCGAGGCCTCCTCGAATGCCGACGCACCGCTGCCCGTCATTCCCAACAACTACAACCTCGAAAAACTCCACCTGCAGATCAGGGTTTCGAAGATTTTCCAGAAAGTGCTGAATATCCGCCGCACCATGGTTAAAAGCGAAATCGAGATATTCGACCGGGAAGACTTTGTTATTCTGGGTAATATGCTGAGCAACCTGCTCACGCTGTCAAAAGACGAAGAGAATGGCAAGAACATATTGATGGAGTTTTTCGATATGTACTACAAGGAGGTGATCGAAACGCCGGACCAGAGTCGCATCCGCCTTTTTTTGGAATTTGACAAAAATGCACGCGAACTGGCCGAACTGCCCTGGGAATACATCCGGTACAAAGACACTTATCTGGGCGCGCATCCTTACAATTGCGTCAACCTGATGCGGAAAATACCGCTTGGAGCGGAATACGAAGACCGGCAGTTTACGCCGCCCAACCGCCTGTCGGTGATCCTGATTCTTGCAGACCCCGGGACGCCGCCATATCAAATCGATCAAAAGGAAAAAAACGACCTGATCGGTATGCTGGAACACCTGAAAAAACGGGTCGACAACAGCGACAAAGAAAAAGACCCGGCATGGCAGGAAGAAAAAAGCCGCTTTAATTTCAGGGTGATCGAATCGCCGCACCGCAAAGACCTGATCGACCGGTTGAAAGAAGCCAGGCAGGAACTGGACCTGCAAAACGAACCCTATATTGTTCATCTTTTCGGCCATGCCCGTCCGGATGCTGTGGCCCTGGCGCCTCAGGATGAATACAGCACCGAACCCGACTGGGTGAGCGACAAAAATTTTGCCGCGCTTTTTGATAAACTGATCCCTTCCGAAAAGCCGCCCCTGTTTGTCATGACGGCCTGCGACAGCGGGAAAATCGTCAACTTTACCGAAAATCGTGGTGTGGCCTTCCAGTTGCTGGTCCAGCAGAAAATGATGGCTGTGCTGGCCATGCAAAATGAGGTGCTGTCTTCCGTTGCCTTTAGTTTTATGGAGAAGATGTACCAGGCATTGCTCGATGGCGCAGATATCGCCGAGGCAGTAACCAGGGGCCGGTCGTTTTTGGGCGCCGACTACTTCGACGAACCATACAGCAACAATGCGTTCGGCAGCCCCATCCTTTTTGTTACAACAGACAAACTCCTGCACCTGATACAACCCGCAACCGCATCGGAAGAAGAGTGGGTTAAGAAGATTTGCAAGTTGAAACCCAAACCCCCGTGTCGCGAGCCGCAGTTTTACCATCCGTTTGAAAAACAGTGCAAGATTTGCGGCGGCGATCTGGAAGAACTCGGCGCTGAAACGGAATCTTTTGCCGCTTCCCACTCCTCAAGTTCGGATGCAACATCGCGGAGCACCAAATCCACTTCCAGAAGTATTTGAACCACCCCAAGCCGATCTGCCATGCTTGAAGCAAAGGAAATCACCGATCTGTTGGCAAAAACGTATTTCAATGCCGCCCGTAGTGAAGGGATCGACATGGTAAAGGTCGCGTCGGTGCTGGAACACCTTCGCCCCCGCTTCAATGGCCCGCCTGTTTACGATATCTGGAAACATATTCGCCTCGATGAGTCCGATCTGCAGAACGACAACCTGCTGGGCGTATTTGTCCGGCTGAAATTCGATTACTACGACCTCGTTTACCGCAGTGCAGTGCGCCTGATCGCTACAGAAGCAGAAAAAAATCCGGATAACGCTTTCCAGACCTGGCTCGACATTTATATCAATGCGCTGGTCAGTTGGGAAAGCAATGTGTACGATCGTGTCGACGATATTGAACCAAAAATGGCCAGGGCGCATATCGATTTTATGCACAGCGCCCAAAAATACCACGACTTCGTTCGCGAAAACCGATGGGCCGATTGCTATGACTGGTATGCCGGACTGGCGCGCCACGAGCGCATTTCTGCCGAACTGCGTGCGGGGCTGGAAATTATCGCCGGTCAAATTCAATTGTACCATATCCTCGACCCCGAAGCAGCCAGGATACATTTTGAGAAGGCGCAGGCACTCGGACTGAAATCGGCAAGACTGGAACGCGCCTTTGGCGACCTCCACCTCAATAAACAGGAATTCGATGCAGCGCGATTGCGTTACCTCACAGCGCTCTCGTACGACGATGCCGATGCCGACAACTATATTGCCCTGGGCGACAGCTACCGCGACGAGCGCAAATACAAACTCGCCGAAGATTACTACCGGCAGGCCATCAGGCACAATCCCATCGATGTCAGTGCCTACGACCGCCTGATCTACCTTTACGGCGAGCCGGATATTTTTTCCGAAAATGTGGATAAAATCCCGGCTTTGCTCGAGAAGATCGAATTGCTCAATCCGAAATCAAAAGATGAGCGCTACGCCAACTGGCGCTACGGCAGTTACAGGAGTGTCGGAGGCGCTTATTATCGCAATAACGACTTTTCCCAGGCTGTTATATGGTACCGGAAAGCCATCAAAAGCCAGCCCCGCTGGCCGCTCGCCTACCTCGACCTGGGCTATGCCCTTTATGCCGACAAGAAAACTGCCGAGGCCAAAAAAGCGTTGCTCAAGGCGGAGTCGATCTCTCCCGATAACTTTGATGTGATCTGGGCCCTGGCCTGGTTTTACGACCAGGAAAAAATCAGCGCACGCGCATCGGAATACTACAACCGGTGCCTGGAAATACGGCCACAGGCCGGCAAAACGCTCCACGTCGTGCTGGGCGATATTTATGCCAATCAGATGGGCGATTATGATCGCGCCATCGAACAGTACGAAAAGGCTACTGTCCTTAATCCCGGCGATGCCACAGGCTTTGAAAAACTGGCAAAGGCATACACTGAACGCAACCGCTCCGAGCAGGCGGAAAGCGCGTGGCATCGTGCAGCAGCGCTGGACCCGGCGAAGAGCGATTACCAGAATGAAATTGGCATCATCTATTACCGGCGCGGGGATTATGCCAAAGCTGCAGAATACTTCCAAAAAGCACTCGATCTGCGCCCAACCGATGTCGTCATCAACGATAACCTCGGTCAGGCTTTACAAAACGCAGGGCGAATAGATGAGGCAGAGCGTGTTTACCTGAAATCGCTGGAAATGACGCCCGAAAATGCCCCCTATCACAACCGCCTGGGTAACTTCTACACTAACATTGGGCAGCAGGAAAAAGCGCTGGAACAGTACCGGATAGCTGTGGAACAAGATGCCTCCAACCCGGTTTACCATGAAAATATGGGCTTCATTTACAAAGCAATGAACATGCCCGACGAGGCCAGACGCAGTTATGAAAAAGCGGCCGGGCTGGCGCCGGAAAACGGCAATTACCCCAACGAGATCGGTATTCTTTATTTTAGTCAGAACGACTTTGAAAAGGCGGCCGAATACTTCAAAAAAGCAACCGACCTGAACCCCGACGACGGCGTTATGTTCGATAACCTGGGCCAGTCGCTCGAAAGAACGGGCCGCGCCGAGGCAGAACAGGCCTATCTGCGTGCCACGACCCTGAAGCCTGATCGCGACGATTACCTGAACCGTCTCGGTAATTTTTATGCCAATAAGGGGGAAGACGACAAAGCGGTACCCTGGTATGAAAAAGCCATTGCCGTGAATCCGGGCGACAGTGTGTACTATTCCAATCTGGCATCGTCGCAACGCAAGCTCGCCCGATATGAAGAAGCCGAAAAAACATGCCTTGCCGGACTTGCCGTATCGCCCGACTACCACATCCTGCTTAACCTGATGGGCGTGCTTTGTCTGGACCGGAAGGCGTACGACACCGCCCTCGAATACATCCGCAAAGCTGTGGCGATCGACCCCGGCAACCAGATTTACCAAATTAATCTCGCCGAGACATACTACATGCTGGGCGATTATGCGAATGCTTCCGAGCACGTTATGCGGGCGATCGAGTTGCAGCCCGACAACGAACTTTATCCGACCTATCTGCTGAAAGCCACCGAGACGCTTTCAGATAAATCCGCCTTTGTTACCCGGCTTCGCGCACTGGCTATCGCAAACCCCCGGCTTCAGGAGACAATAGAGGCCCTGGAGGGGTAGTACAGCAAAGCCATGGCTGCCTGGCGATTGAAGACTTTGCAGCGGCCGGTTCCAGACCAACATATCGAAAATGGCCGCTGTAAAATCTGCAATCGCCAGACAAACAAGTTTATGGCCTTTTAGTCCGTGATCAGCACACCGGCCGCTTCATAGGCCAGTTCCCGCTTGGGTTCGGTAATCTTTTCGATCTCTTCTTTCGATTTTCCGGCATCTTCGGCATAGTGGCGCAGCACATCGACCGGTGTCACGTCGACATAGGCGTAACCATCTACTACAACGTGTCTGCCGGAAAGGTCTTTCGGCATGAAGAAGGCGTAATCCTTAAAAGTAACCCGCATTTCGGGCACGCCCGGCTGATCGGACACCAACGTCATCCAGCAGCCCTTTTTCTGGCACACCTGGCTGACCTTTCCGCTGACCTTTATGGCAAGCGAGTCCGTTTCGGTCATTTTGGAAATCAGGTCATCGTAAGAGATGGCATCATCTGCTGTAGTGGCAGCGCCAAAGTGCTTGTTGTCTCCCTGTTGTTGGGTTTGGGCATTGCCGCAGGCGAAGAAAAATACAGTCGCGCAAAAGCCGAAAATCAGATTTTTTAACATCGTTTTAAATATTTTGTAAATTATTGAAAGTCAGTGTTTTGCTGACTAAAATACGGTGCAAAAGTACAAAATGCCACGGATACGGCAACCCATGGCACAATATTCGGATGGCTAAATTGTTCTTGAAATCGCTAATCCGCCTGGTTATCCCCATTACCTTTTGCGCTTTTTTAGTCAATAAGAAAGCATATTCCGATCTCAGCCTATTGGTCAAAATGTGTTTTTTTGTAATTCGTTGGGTGAGGCTTAATTTTCACGATTCAAGAACCCGGTTTTTTGCCGAGTTTAATCAATTCAACAGACTGCTTGCACCCTTCGTTTTACCCACACTTTTTTGTAAATGTTATCAAATCCTGTCAGAAACATGAAGGGTCTTAATCTTTTCGTCCGCCTGCTTTTGCCGGCCATTGTGTCAGTAGCAGCACTCATTCCCACAAATCTTTCCGCTCAATGCCTGAGCGGCAACTGCCAGTCCGGTACCGGAAAATACCGCTACAGTTCCGGTTCCGTTTACACAGGCCAATTCTCCAATGGTCAGCGTCAGGGCAATGGAAAGTTGGTTTATTCCAACAACAACGTTTATGAAGGCCAGTTCAAGTACAATAGAATGAACGGCGAAGGTACCATGGTCTACTCAAATGGCGACAAGTATGTCGGTAATTGGGTTAGCGACCAGCCCAACGGCAAGGGCAAGTACTACTGGAAAACAAAAGAGCGCTATGAAGGCGATTTTAAAAATGGCAAATTTGAAGGCCAGGGCACGATGTACTATCCCGACGGGGCCTATTACACCGGGGGCTGGAAACAGAACCGCAAAAACGGCCAGGGAAAATTCATTGACCCCAACGGGAATGTCACCCAGGGCACCTGGGCGTTGGGTAAACTGATCAATACGACCAGTTCCACCGCATCCAACGACAAGCAGAAGACCCAAAACAAGCCCTCGGGCAACAAACCTGCTTCCACCAAGCCCGATGTGACCGGTCTGCGCAACTGCAGCAATATCTCTTGTACTTCAGGAAAAGGATATTACGACTATCCCGACGGATCACGCTGGATCGGGGAGTTCAAAAACGGCTACCCCAACGGGAAAGGGACTTGCTACTACGCCGACGGCAACCGCTATGAAGGCGAGTGGGTCAACAATGCGCCCAACGGAGAAGGTATCATGTATTTCTCCAGCGGCCGTGTGTACGGCGCGGTTTGGGTCAATGGCGCCGCTGTAAAAGAGCTGGACTCCGATGAACAGGTGCCGGCTGATCCGGTGCGCATGGAGAATACCAAAAATGTGAAGATATGGGCGGTTGTGGTTGGCGTCGGGCGTTATACTTCCATGCCTTCGCTCAAATTTACCGACGACGACGCTTACCGCTTCTATTCGTTCCTCGGCAGTGTGGAAGGCGGCGCCCTGCCCGACAATCAGATGGCACTGCTCATCGATGAAGATGCCACCCGGGCAAACATTCTTAAGAAGATGCGCGAGTACTTCCTGCGCGCCGACGAAAATGATGTGGTGTTGCTCTACTTCAGCGGCCACGGCCTGGAGGGATGCTTCCTGCCCGTCGATTATGACGGATACAACAACAAGCTCCGCCACGAAGAAATCAAACAGGTGTTCAATGAAAGCAAGGCCAAGCATAAATTGTGCATTGCCGATGCCTGCCACAGCGGCTCCCTGAACTACGGCGGTGGCGCGCTGGCGGCAAAAGGTCCGGCAGAAGTATCGCTTAAGCGGTATTACCAGGCCTTTGAAGATGCCAGCGGCGGCGTAGCCCTGCTGATGTCGTCGAAAGCGGAAGAACTCTCGCTTGAAGACCACGGGTTGCGCCAGGGTGTTTTCACCTACTATGTTCTGCAAGGCCTCAAAGGCGCTGCCGACTCTAACAACGACTATCTGGTGACCATCAGGGAACTGTATAAATATGTGTATGCCAAGGTCCGTGAATATACGGCCAACGTCCAGACACCCGTGCTGACCGGCGATTATGACGATTCCATGCCCGTCGCGGTAAGGCGAAACTAGTAATATTCAGTCACCAAAATTACCAGCAGATCAACGCAGACTCAGGCATCATGCCCCCTTGCGTTGATCTGTTTTTTTTAGCCGAATCTGCTGCAATAAAATTTGGCGCAACAAGCAACCATTACCCCGTTTTTGCCGTTCAGACGAAAGAGCGTTAACTTAGCGACCAGCTCCCGATACGATGAATTTCCTGCCTGCCAACCGCCTGCGACTGTACAGGAATTTTAAGGCTCTCGATGGCAACGACCATAACGGGATTATCCGGTATTACGAGCAATTTGAGGATGGCATCAGCTCGCTGGATTTTGAGGAATATTTCGATTGCACCCTGGTATACACCAATGCTTTATTTCAGACCGGGCACCACGGCCGCAATGTGGTGATGTGCGACCACCTGCTGGAGCTGATCATCATGCAGAATATCGAAACCTGGGGCGGAGAGGATCTATATGCCACCATATTGTTCCAGAAGGCTGCTTCCTTGTACAACCTAGACGAATATGCCCGGTCTGAACACGTGCTGCGTGAACTGATCAAGATATATCCGAACCAGCCACTTTTTCGCCGTTTTCTGGAAAAATGCCTCCTGCGCCGAAAACCGTCCTGGTTGTCCAAAACACGCGCAGCGACGGTTGCCCTTGTATTATTGTCGGCTGTTGTCATCGCTCTGGAAATCTTTGTGGTAAAACCGTTTTTCGAAGAATGGTACCGCGCGGCACAGATCACCCACAACGTAATGCTCGTATCCGGGGTCGCTGTTTTTGCATCGGGCGAAATGCTCCACGCCCTTCGATGCCGCTGGGCAGTGATCTCCTTTACCCGGAAAATGGGCCGCCGGAACAGATAGAGCACCGGGGACAGGTCGATAAAAACGGCGTGCATTTCTTCCTGCCATCGCGTTAATTCCGCATTTACCATTTATCATTCATCATTCCCCCCTACCTTTGCGCCTCATTTTTCACAAACCGCCCCCGCCGTTCGTATGGCGCACGGGCACCTGCCTTTCGTTTGGGTGGGCTAAAACAATTTTTTTATGATCAATATTACTTTTCCCGACGGCAACATTCGTCAGTATGCCGCCGGAACAACTGCGATGGATGTGGCCAAATCCATCAGCGAGGGCCTTGCCCGTGTCGTCCTGGCAGCAGGCGTCAACGGCGAGGTGCGCGACCTGATGCGCCCGATCAATGAAGATGCGCGCATTGTTTTTTACAAATGGGAAGACAAAGAAGGGAAAAACACCTTCTGGCACTCCTCTGCGCACCTTCTGGCCGAAGCGCTCGAATCCCTGTACCCGGGCATCAAATTCGGCATCGGACCGCCAATCGAGAACGGCTTTTACTACGATGTGGACACGGGCGACCGAATGCTCACCGCTGCTGATCTGCCGAAGATCGAACAGAAAATGCTCGAACTGGCGCGCAACAAAAGCGAATACCAGCGACGGGAGGTCAGCAAGGCCGACGCCGTGAAGTATTTCACTGAAAAGGGCGACGAATACAAACTCGAACTGATTGAAGGGCTTGAAGACGGACAAATCACGTTTTATCAGCAAGGCAATTTTACCGATCTGTGTAAAGGCCCGCACATCCCGTCAACCGAGCCGATCAAGGCCATCAAAATCCTCAACCTTGCCGGCGCCTACTGGCGCGGCGATGAGAAACGCAAACAACTGACGCGTGTGTACGCCATCACTTTCCCGAAGCAGAAGGAACTGGAGGAATACCTGCACATGCTGGAAGAGGCCAAGAAACGCGACCACCGCAAACTTGGCGCCGAGCTCGAACTGTTCATGTTTTCCGAAAAAGTCGGCCAGGGTCTGCCCTTGTGGCTGCCCAAAGGCACGGCCCTGCGCCAGCGCCTGGAGGATTTTTTGAAAAAAGAACAACTCAAACGCGGCTACCAGCCCGTCATTACCCCGCATATCGGTTCGAAGAAACTATACGTAACCTCGGGTCACTGGGAAAAATACGGCAAGGATTCCTTCCAGCCCATCCTGACGCCCGATGTTGACGAAGAGTTTTTGCTCAAGCCCATGAACTGCCCGCACCACTGCGAGATTTACGGCCATCGCCCGCGTTCCTACCGCGAGTTGCCGCTGCGCTTTGCAGAGTTCGGTACGGTGTACCGCTACGAGATGTCGGGCGAATTGCACGGCCTCACGCGGGTGCGCGGCTTCACGCAGGATGATGCGCATATCTTTTGCACTGAAGACCAGATAAAAGACGAGTTTCTTGCGGTACTCGATCTCACCCGCTTTGTGCTGGCCAAACTGGGTTTCGACAAATTCACCGCCCAGATCAGCCTGCGTGATCCGGACAACAAGCAGAAATATATCGGCACGGATGAAAACTGGCAAAAGGCCGAACAGGCCATCATCGAAGCGGCTGCGGAAGCAGGGCTAAACACGGTGACGGAACTCGGCGAGGCGGCTTTCTACGGCCCGAAACTCGACTTTATGGTGCGCGATGCACTGGGCCGCTCCTGGCAGCTCGGCACTATTCAGGTCGATTATAACCTGCCCGAACGTTTTGATCTCACGTATGTGGGCGCCGACAACCAGCCGCATCGCCCGGTCATGATCCACCGCGCGCCGTTCGGCTCTATGGAGCGATTTACGGGTGTGTTGATTGAGCATTGTGCCGGCAAGTTTCCACTCTGGCTTTCACCCGAACAGTTTGCCATACTTCCGGTATCAGACAAGTTCGTGGAATATTCCTACCAGGTGAAGCAGCAGCTCGAAGCCGACGACTTGCGCGGGTTTGTTGACGACCGCAACGAGACGATTGGCCGGAAAATCCGCGATAACGAACTCAAACGTATTCCTTTCCTGCTCATCGTCGGTGAAAAGGAACAGGAGTCGGGTACCGTATCGGTGCGCCGGCAGGGCGAGGGCGATCAGGGCGCGCTGAGTGTGGCCGCCTTTGCCGATCTGGTGAAGGGCATGCTGTAACGCAGTCCTTCAGGCAAGTCATGATATATAAACGGTGCGGAGGGTCGGAAGACTTTCTGCACCGTTCCTTTTGGGTAAAGGGGGATATCGCAAACTTAACACTAACTTAAAGTCCGTTTTTCGTCCCTTGGAGTGTGTCTGACAGACCTTTGCGGAGTAAAATCTGTATCTCGTTTATGAAACGCACTCCCTACCTTTTCGCACTATTGTGCTTGTTCCCGCTATTCCTTTCTGCACAGAAAGGCTCCATTACAGGAAAAATTATCGATGCAAAACTTGCTGAAGCCCTGATCGGCGCTTCGATTCGTTTGCAGGACGGCAGTGGCGGCGCCGTTACCGACCTCGACGGAAACTTCATGATCGCTAACGTTCCTGTCGGGACGCACACCATCACCATCAACTATACCGGATACCAGACCAAGGAAATCAGTGGCATAGAGGTTCGTAACGGACAAGCTACCACGCTGGATATTTCCATGGAAGAATACTCCGCCCAGACGATTGCCGAGGTAATTGTGGTCGCCAAGGCCAGCCGGGAAAGCATGAGCGCGCTCACGATCCTTCAAAAGACGAGCCCAATGATTGCCGATGGCATCAGCGCCGAAAGCATCAAGCGGACACCGGACCGTACCACCGGCGACGTTATCCGCCGGGTGAGCGGCGCCAGCATCCAGGACAACAAATTTGCCATTATCCGCGGCCTGAACGACCGCTATAATATTGCCCTTTTGAACGGCGCACTGCTCTCCAGCACCGAGCCGGACCGCAAGGCATTCTCTTTCGATCTCTTTCCCTCGGCTATGCTCGACAACCTGGTGGTGATGAAAACAGCCAGTGCTGACCTGCCGGGCGAATTTGCCGGCGGCGCCATTATCATCAATACGAGGGATATTCCGGAAGAAAACTACCTGAGTGTATCCCTCAGTTCAGGATTTAACAATATTACCACGTTCAAGCCGCACCTGTCGGCCCCAGGCGGCGGCACCGACTGGCTTGGTATCGACGATGGTTCGCGCGATCTGCCCTCTGCATTCCCGGCCACCAACGATTTTAAAACCGCCACCAAGGACGAGCGGATTGCATTTTCCAAGACTGTTGCCAATGATTGGGCAATTACGGAGAAAAGCAGCGCGATGCCCAATACATCACTTCAGGTGGCCGCAGGCCTCGTCAGCGACCCGGCGAAAAAGGTGCAGTGGGGTACCACAGTGGCCTTGTCGTACAGCAACAACAACCGGGTGCAGGATGCCAGCCGCTCGGAGTATGACCTGCAGTCAAAACTCTCCGATTTCAACGATCGCCAGTTCAAGAACAATGTGTTGTGGGGAACGCTGTTGAATACGGCTGTCAAGTTCAACAACAAGCACAAGTTGATCCTTCAGGGTACATATTCTACCAACACCGACAACATCGTCAACGACCGCTTTGTGACCAACTACGAGCAGGTGCGCAATGAAAAAGCCACTTCGATTGAATATACCGAAAATCACCTGCTCACTACCCGCCTCGGCGGCGAACATACCCTGACCGATAACGGCGTCCGGCTCAGTTGGGGCGGCGGGTTCAACCGCAATACCCGCAACGTGCCTTCGCTGCGTCGCCTGACCTATTTCCGCAACTTTGATGCGGAAGAAACCGATCCCTACATTGTGTATATCCCCTTCGGCTCTTCCACGCTCAACAACGGCGGCCGTTTCTATTCCGACCTGACAGAGAACATCTGGAACGGCAACCTTGACCTGACCATACCCTTCAATATTGCAGGCGCCAAACAGTCGGTAAAAGTGGGTGGCTTGTACCAAAAGAAAGACCGGGCATTCGATGCCCGCGTACTGGGCTATGTGCGCGCCCGGGTTTCCGGGTTCAACAGTTCGCTCATGACCTTGCCGCAGGATTCCATTTTTGCCCCGGAGAATGTATACGACAAGGGTTTTGTGCTGGATGAGATCACCAACGACGGCGACAAGTACGACGCCAAGTCTGACCTCACATCTGCCTATATCCTGTTCGACAACAAGATCGCGGAACGCCTGCGCATTTCATGGGGCTTGCGCATGGAAAACTTCCGCCAGCAACTCAATGCCATCAACTACTCTCAGATACCGGTCAACATCGACCGCACGACTACCGAGTGGCTGCCGTCGGCTAACGTTACATACAGCCTGAACGAGAAGAACCAGCTCCGTCTGTCGGCTTCCAGGACCGTGACACGTCCCGAATTCCGCGAACTGGCGCCGTTTGCTTTTTACGACTTCTACCTGCCGGGCACGGTACAGGGCGATACGACCCTTACCAGCGGCAGGATTTACAACTTCGACCTGCGTTACGAACTCTACCCCGGTATGAATCAGCTGTTCAGCGTGAGTTTGTTTTACAAAAAATTCAACAATCCGGTCGAGTTCACCTTTAGCAGCCAGGGCGCCGGGACGCGCAATTTCTCCTTTATCAACGTCCCGAGTGCAGAAAACTACGGTGTCGAACTGGAGTTGCGCAAGAACTTTGATTTCATCGGCGCCAACTGGGAAAACCTCGTATTCTTTACCAACGCTGCGATTATCCGGTCGAAAATCAACCTGCAAGGCGCCGGCGCCTACGATCCCGATCGCGCCCTGCAAGGGCAATCGCCCTATATCGTGAACGTCGGTCTCGCCCACAACTGGGTAAGGGCCGGCTTGAACACTACACTGGTATACAACATCATCGGCGACCGCGTGGCGCAGGTTGGTACCGACGGTTATGCCGATATCTACGAACGCCACCGCAACCTGCTTGATTTTCAGATCAGCAAGCGTGTATGGCAGCGTGGCGAGATCAAACTTACCTGGAGCGACATATTGCGCCCCGATTTTATGTACTACCAGGATAACAACGCCGACCACAAGTTCAATGAAGGGGTGGACAACGTGATGCAAAGCCTGAACAGCGGCAGCACGATCACACTCGGACTTGGATACAGGTTCTAGGCGCGTGGACGGGTAACGGCGGGTAATAGCCCGCCAGGGTGTTCAGGAAACACATATCCCGTTCCCGACAAAGAGAAACACCCGGACATGGGTGTCTCTCCATCAAAAAATTTGGATACAGATTTCAGTAGTTTAAAGGTTAGGAATTTGACTACGCAACCCGGGCGACGCAAGTTAGCCCGGGTTTTTTTATCGCGTCAGCACTATGTAATCGCGCAGAAGCGTCTTCAGAAATTCCACGTTACCGGAACCTGGCCATTGTTCGATCCCGAGCAGCGGCATGAGGTGTGCGACGAGTTCGTTCATCACTTGTTCATGGGCGTCGTTGGGATATTGCTGCCAGCGGTTCAATACTTTTTTTACAAAAATCATATCGGCCTCGCTCAGGCTGCGCACCTGGGGATATACCGGCTGGTAACTGTCAAGAGATGATATATTGAGGATGTCTTCCAGACGATAGGTGAAACGGGAACTGTAGAGGTTGATAACCGTTGTATTGGCGGCCATATCGCCCAGGCGCTGGCCTTTGCCGGTCGTTTTGATGAGCAGGGCGCCGATAATGCCAAGCGAAAAAAAAGCGTCGACCAGTTGCAATAGCGCGCGGAGCACCACATCGCTCCATTCGGGGTCTTTTCCGTCGAGTCGCACTACCTTGATATTCAGGGTCTTTTTGCCGGGCGATTGCCCGATATTCCATATTTCGAAGAAAATATTGTAGAGAAAATAGAGGAACAAGGGCAGCAGGAAAAGGAAGATTGTCGGGTCCGACAACCCTTGTCCCAGAATTGCGCCGAAAAAGGTTCGGAGCAGCAATAACAGTATGCCATAACCAACAACAAAGATCACCAGGTCGAGCAGCCAGGCCAGTATCCGCTCCCGCAGGTAGGCGAGTTCGTACTCTATGGTTACGTTCTGCGTGGTGGTGATCTCAATCGTTTTTTGCATGCATAGCGGTGTTTATCACGGCTAGACGGCTACCTGGTACTCCCGCAGCGCTTCGTTGAGCGATACCTTTTTATCTGTACTTTCCTGTCGCTGGCCGATGATCAGTGCACAGGCAACCTGGTATTCGCCGGCCGGAAATTGCCGGGTATACGTACCTGGGATGACAACGGAACGCGCCGGAACCCTTCCCTTATATCTGACGGGCTCCGAACCCGTCACATCAATAATATGGGTGCTCTTGGTCAGTACCACATTGGCCCCGAGTACAGCCTCGCGCTCTACATGAACGCCTTCCACTACAATACAGCGTGAACCGATAAAGCACTCGTCTTCTATGATAGTGGGCGTTGCCTGGGGCGGCTCCAGCACACCACCGATGCCCACACCGCCTGCGAGATGCACATTGCGTCCGATCTGGGCGCAGGAGCCTACAGTTGCCCAGGTATCCACCATTGTCCCGCTACCGACCCATGCGCCGATATTGACATAGGACGGCATCAAAATGGCGCCGCGTTCGATAAAGGAGCCGAAACGGGCCAGGGCCTGCGGTACCACGCGCACGCCTTTTTGCGCAAAACCGGTTTTGAGCGGAATCTTGTCGTGGTATTCAAAGGGCCCCACCTCGATGGTTTGCATTTCCTGAATAGGAAAATAGAGCAATACAGCCTTCTTGATCCATTCATGTGTCGTCCAGACGCCGTCGGCGCCTTGTTCCGCAACACGTATCGCTCCGTTATCGAGCAGGGCAACTACTTCCCGGATTGCTTTTTTTACTTCCCAGTTCTGGAGCGTCGAACGGTCGTCCCAGGCAGATTCAATGGTTTTTCTTAAATCATCCATGCGGTATTTCTTGATGTGCTGAAGTTTTAGAGTCTGTTTTACCCAGTCAGCAGCACGGCGATCAGGTAGTCGGCCAGCAGAATAATAATATCGCTGAACACCACGGCCCGGGTGCTGGCCTGGCCCAGCTCAATACTGCCTCCTTTTACATAATAGCCCTGGTAACACGATACGCTGGTCAGAATGACCGCGAAGGTTACCGATTTTACGTACATCATAAATACATTGTACGGCTCAAAGAACGAGCGTACGCCCTGTATATACTCCGCATCGGTAATCAGGCCTGTAGGTACGCTGGCGAGGTAGCCTCCGATAACTGCCACAAAGGCCGAAAACGTGACCAACAGCGGAATAACGAAGACTGCTGCAATGAGTTTTGGCGTAATCAGGTAGGCTGCCGTATTAACGCCCATCACTTCCATGGCATCGATGTGTTCTTTTTGCCGCATGCCGCCGATTTCGGCAGCCATATTGGAGCCGACCTTGCCTGCAAGTACGAGGCAGGTGATGGTAGGCGACAGCTCAATCAGGGCCAGGTCGCGCACAATGTAGCCTATATAATAGCGCGGCACCAGTTGCCCGTCGAGCTGATAGGCAAATTGTACGGCTGCCACGGCGCCGATAAATATCGAGATCAGGCAAACAATAATGAGTGAACCGACGCCAATATCGTTCATCTGCCGTGCCGTCTCCTTCCAGTACATGGATAATTTCTCCGGGCGCGCCAGCGCCTGCTTCATCATGAGCAGGTATCGCCCGATATGAGTCAGGTAGTTGTACTTTGCGAGGAATTCCATGCTTCAAAGGTTGAACTTTTTTTAAAACTTTGACCCGTAAAATTCAAATCATCGATGGAAAAAACTGCTGTTATCACCGGAGCGACCAAAGGCCTTGGCCGTGCGATTGCCGAAATTTTTGCTCAAAATGGATTTGATCTTTGTGTTTGTGCGCGCACGGAAGCCGATCTGGAGGCCATGCAGGACCAGTGGAAAGTGCGTTTTCCCGCGACAACGCTGCATATTTATCCTGCCGATGTCGGAAAAAAATCGGAAGTGATGGAGTTTGCGGCATTTGTCCGGAAAACCTGGTCGCACCTCGATGTGCTGGTCAACAATGCCGGCATATACCTGCCCGGCGGGGTATCCGACGAGCAGGACGGCACCCTCGAAACCCTGCTGGAGACCAACTTGTTCAGTGCTTATTATCTTACCCGGGGCCTGCTGCCGGTGATGTTGGCCCGCCAAAAGGGACATATTTTCAACATGTGCTCGATCGCCAGCATAATGGCCTATCCCAACGGCGGATCGTACAGTATCTCCAAGTTTGCCCTGCTGGGCTTTTCGAAATGCCTGCGGGAAGAAATGAAAACGGAAGGCATTAAAGTCACCTCCATTCTGCCCGGCGCTACCTGGTCGGACTCGTGGCACGGTGTCGACTTCCCGGAAGAGCGGCTGATGCAGTCCGGCGATATTGCAAGTGCCGTTTGGGGCTGCTACAATCTTTCTGACGCCGCTGTGGTGGAAGAATTGCTTATCCGGCCGCAACTGGGCGATTTATAACCACAATTACCTGTGCTCAGGCAACCCGTTTGCCGGTCAGGTAGTCCTAATAACAACCGGAAGATGCGCATTTCCGGCCCGCCGTTCCCGGGTAACGGCGTTTTTCATTCCTAACGATTTTTGGTTTTTCGATTCCTGATTCGGGTCGGCATGTTGTTGCCGGCGCACAGCTATCGTCTTGCAGTGTCAAAAGCGTACTGCGGGCAAAAACCGTATTCAGCCAACTTAAACACATTCAGTCGAAATGAGACAATTGATCTTTTTCTGCCTTCTTTTTACCCTGTATACCGCCTGTAAAAAAGAAAAAACCGAACCGGTCATTTATCCGGATTATGGCAACCTCCAGGTAGGTAACTACTGGATATATCAGCGATTTCTACTGGAAAACGGGGTGTATAAACCACAGAATACCATTGACAGCAATTATGTCGAAAAGGACACCCTGATCAACGGACAGACTTTTGCCAAATTGAAAAGTATCAAATTCGAAGCACCTACGGGAACATACCAATCCCTCTTTCTCCGCGATTCACTACACTATATCGTGGATGAAAAAGGGAAGATTTTGTTCTCGTCGGAAAATACTGTAGACACCTTTTCGACGGGTTACTTCATTCTTGATTTTCCCTCCATGGATACCGTTGCTTTTACATTCGCCAAAATGGATGAAGGCGTGTTCACGACAGACGTACCTGCCGGCAGTTTTCAGACCAAGAACTACAGATTTACCTATGTGTTGTACCCCGGCTGGTCGCAAGGCGGCGATACCCGTGATGTGATCAACCGGTATGCAGAAGACGTGGGTCTGGTGGAAGAAACACTCGGGGCCTACGTCGGGTCGCCCATTTACCCGGTGCGCCGGCTCATACGATACGGTAAAAACTGACCGTCTGATTAACCCCAAAATTCCGCTTTTTTGTTTTCCAGAACCCCCAGACCGAACAACGCAAAATCGTACTTCACAGGATCCTCCGGGTCGAAGGCCCGGAGGTTTTGGGTGAGTTCCAGCACTGCCTGCCAATCGGCTTGCTTGCGCCTGAGCAACCCGAGGCGCCGTGCCACACGCTCCACGTGTACATCGAGCGGGATCAGCAGTTGGGCGGGTCGAATGGCCTTCCAGACACCGAAATCCACACCGGCGGTATCGGTGCGTACCATCCAGCGCAAAAACATATTGAGCCGTTTGCAGGTAGATCCGCGTTCCGGTGTGGCAACGTGTTTGCGCGTTCGCTGCGGAGCGTAAGGATGATCGAAAAAATCGCGGTGGAAGCCTGTCAGCGCTGGTTCTACGTTGGTATCACCGGGCTGCAGGTGTCGGGCAAAGGCGTGCTCGAGAGATTGGTTTTTCCGGTAAAACTGCTGCAGGAACTCGAGGAACCACAGCGTGTCGGTCGCCTGGAAGGTGCGGTGCTTGAAATCAAGGAAGCGGGCCCTGTCTTCTTCCACGTGATTGACGATAAAATCGTAGGGGGCGCCATCCATCAGTTCGACCAGGCGGTTGGCACTCTGGATGATGGTCTTGCGCTGGCCCCAGGCGAGGGTTGCCGTCCAAAAGCCGGTGATCTCGCGATCCTGCAACAACCCGAAACGGTGCGGTATCGACAGGGGGTCGTTCGGGATAAAATCAGGTGTATTATACCGCTGTACTGCCTCGTCGAGGTATTGGGACAGGTGCTTTTCCCCTATTTTTATCGTCATGCGGAGTTGCCTTACGGATTGGGTTGTGACACGGATTTCAGTTCATTGGCGCTTTCGTCAAAGTTATGACGCTTTGCTGCCCGGCAGGCAGAAAAAACAACATACAGGGTTCGATTTTCATATAAGGTTTGCATTTTTCTGAAAAGTCAGATTCTTACCCGACCTTTGCGACCCAAAATAACAACATGACAAAAGCCATTCTCCTGCTCGAAGACGGCACAATCTTTAGGGGCAAAGCCGGTGGAAAAATCGGCACCACAACCGGTGAAATCTGTTTCAACACCGGTATGACAGGCTACCAGGAAATTTTTACCGATCCTTCCTACAGCGGCCAGATATTGGTGGCCACCAATGTCCATATCGGAAATTACGGGATCAAGGACAATGAAGTGGAAAGCGAAAGCGTAAAGATCGCCGGTTTTGTTTGCCGCAATTTCAATATCGATTACAGCCGCATCCTGGCTGACCGAAGCATCCAGGACTATTTTGAAGCGGAAAATATCGTCGCCATTCACGATGTGGATACGCGGGCACTGGTGCAGCATATTCGCGAATGCGGGGCTATGAACTGCATTATCTCCTCTGAAACAGACGATCTGGATGTCCTGAAACAGCGCCTGGCCGATACGCCGGATATGGCCGGACTCGAATTGTCGAGCAGCGTGACGACGAAGTCGCCCTATTTTATCGGAAACGAAGCCGCAAAATACCGGATCGCCGTAATGGATTACGGCGTAAAGAAAAACATCCTGCGTTGCTTCGATCAGCGCGACTGCTACCTGAAGGTTTTTCCGGCCAGGACAGATTTTTCGGAGATAAAAGCCTGGAACCCCGACGGATATTTTCTTTCCAACGGCCCCGGCGACCCGTCCTCCATGCCTTACGCAGTAGAAACAGTGAAACAGATGCTGGCCGACGGGAAACCGCTTTTTGGCATCTGTCTCGGTCAGCAGTTGCTCGCGCTTGCAGCGGGCCTGCCCAGTTACAAACTGCACCACGGTCACCGCGGTATCAATCACCCGGTGAAAAACCTGCGGACCGGGAAAAGCGAAATTACCAGTCAAAACCACGGTTTCGGCGTGCTGGAACAGGCCGTGTACGACTCTCCCTCGCTGGTTGAGGCCACCCATATCAACCTGAACGATAATACGGTAGAAGGCATCCGTCTGAAAAACAAGCCCGCATTCAGCGTGCAATATCACCCCGAAGCAAGCCCCGGTCCGCACGATTCCCGGTATTTGTTCGACGAGTTTGTCGCCATGATGGCAAAGGTTTGACGAATATCAACCCAAACTGTTTATGGACATCTTCAAAGACATATCCCGCGTTATCAGTCCGGAACTGCCAAAGGATCTGGGCGATATGGATTCGCATCTCGATTTTATCTTGCCCAAGGTGATTCCCTACGGCGAAGACCTGCGGGAGGAAAACTTCTGGCTCAGCAAGCGCTGGAAGGAAGTACGCGACGATGAAGGTTTTCACGAGTCCATCCTGCATATTTTTAATGAAGGCGGCGAATACCTGCTTTCTCTGGACGGCAACGTGGCCAAGGGCAGTTGGAAGCGCCTGAACAAAGACAATACGCTTATACTCGAAATTGCGGGCAAGAGTGAATTGTTTGATCTTCGATTTTTGAGCCCGGAATTCCTGATCCTTACAAAACACGGCAACCAGGGTGTCAAAGGCCTGCGCCGCTATTTTTGCCTGGTACACGAGCCCGCTACCCGCTCAGGAGGGCGCGAACTGGACTGGCGCAATGTGATGGAGAAAATGTTCAATATCTGGCGGGAGAACAGCCTCAGCGTTTGGGCCTGGCTCGTTTTTATTGTGGCAATAGGTTTTTTTGTTTATTTGTCGTTCAGGTAACTATCTGAGCAAAACCGGATACGCTTTCCCCGGCATTATTTTTATCACCATTTTGCCGCCTGCGGGCAGGTGGCGCTTTTGTTGCTATGCATATTATTGACTGGTTTGTATTGGTAGGCACGCTTGCCCTTGTTGTCGCATACGGTATCTGGAAAAGCCGGAACATCGGTACAAGTGAAAACTTCCTGGCAGGCAAACGCGATTTACCCTGGTGGACGATCGGCCTGAGCATCATGGCTACACAGGCCAGCGCGATTACCTTTCTGAGCACGCCCGGCCAGGGTTTTTCCGACGGGATGCAGTTTGTGCAGTACTACTTTGGCCTGCCGATCGCGATGGTATTCCTGAGTATTTTCGTGTTGCCGGTCTACTACCGGCTGCGGGTAACCACTGCCTACGAATACCTCGAACAGCGTTTCGACCTGCGGATGCGCACGCTTACAGCCATGTTATTTCTGCTCCAGCGCGGTATGGCGGCTGCGATCAGCATATATGCGCCGAGTATCATTCTCAGCGCGGTATTTGGCTGGAACCTTGCCCTGACCAATTTTCTGATGGCGGTATTCGTGGTGATTTACACGACCTCCGGCGGCAGTTCAGCCGTGAGCCGAACCCAGGAGCTGCAAATGACGATCATGTTGTGCGGGCTTGTACTGGCTTTCTTCCTTGTGTTGTACAAATTGCCGCCCGAGGTCGGGCTTTCCGAAGCCTGGCAAATCGCAGGAGCAACCGGGAAAACGCAGGTGCTGGACTGGACTTTCCACTGGGAAGACCGTTACAATGTGTGGTCGGGAGTGCTGGGCGCGACCTTCCTTTTTCTTTCCTACTTCGGGACCGATCAGAGCCAGGTGGGGCGCTATCTGTCGGGAAAATCGCTGAGAGAAAGCCGTATTGGTCTGATTTTTAACGGGTTGATAAAGGTTCCTATGCAGTTCCTGGTATTGTCGGTCGGGGTGATGGTCTTCGTTTTTTACCAGTTCAACCAATCGCCACTTCATTTCAACCAGGCCAACCGGGCCAAGGTGACGGGAACGCCTCAGGAGGCCGCGTTTGAACGGCTGGAGGCACGTGCCGACAGCCTGTTTCAGCAAAAACAGCTGGTGCTGAGTGATCTGACGGCGGGTTTGAATACTACAAACGAGGCTTTGTCTGAAAAGGCCAAACAGGAGTTGCGCGATATTGAACAGGAACGCGCCGGGTTGCGGGAGCAGGCCGCCCGCCTGGTCAAGGAGGCTTCGCCGCTGTCTGATCCCAACGACAAGGATTTTATTTTTATCAGTTTTATTTTGAAACACATACCGACGGGACTGGTCGGGCTGATGCTGGCAATGATATTCTGCGGCGCCTGGAGTACAACAGCGTCCGAGATCAGCGCTCTTACCGCCACCAGCGTATCCGATATCTATCGCCGGTCGTTTGTGCCCGACCGCGACGACAACCACTATTTCCGGGTGTCAAAAATTGCGACGGTGCTTTGGGGAGCAATTATTACGGTTTTTGCCATTTATTTCGACCTGTTCGACAACCTGATCCAGGCGGTGAACATGATCGGTTCAATCTTTTATGGCACCATTCTTGGGATATTTTTTACGGCGTTTTTTCTGAAACGCGTAGGCGGCAGGGCGGTGTTTTGGGCGGCGGTGCTAACCCAGTCGATTATTGTGTGGTTGTTTTTCGGGGTAAGCAAAGATCCGTTCCTGTGGTATAACCCCCTGGGTTGTGGTTTGGTGATGGGGCTGAGTCTTGTTTTTGAGCAAGTATTAAGGAGACGTTAATTGCCCGTGATTGTGCCAGGCCGGTGAACGAAATTTGGGTGCAGGCCGTTAAGAACATAAAGACTGTATACTCCATTCTCTCACTTTTAAATTGTTTAATCCTATGTTGATTCTCACAGTTCTACTGCTCGTACTCCTCATTTTTGGCAATCGTATGCTCAAAGAGGCCTGAGGAGCACAACACGGCGGCCAACCCTTTAAAATCATTGGTTTTCCGCCCACCCATTCGTTTCCAGATAAAGCAATTGCATCATTAAAAAAGCGACACCAGGATTTTCCCGGTGTCGCTTTTTTTAGGTTCAAAGGTTGTGTAGAGGGTGGAGAAGAAAAAATTGCCCCGACCCGTATCAACATCAAGGCGTAACGGCCTTCGTCTTCTTGGTCTTCGGCATTTTACCCATGCCTGCATCCTGCCAGATGGCCTTTTTCGACTTCTTCGCTTTGGTATTGTTCGCCATACTCACCGCATTGGTGGCGCTGATAATGCCACCGCTGACGCACAATTCAGAGAATTTGACCTTGTCTGTCGATCCGGGCTTGTTCACTTCGCCGTCTTGCTTCACCACCGAATTGATCAGGATGTCTTTCACCTGTTTGGCGGAAAGTTCGGGGTAGTAGGAGCGAATAATGGCAGCTACACCGGCAGCAGCCGGGCAGGCCATAGAAGTGCCGCTGGCGTTGCCGTATTTGTTGTCGGGAATAGTGGAATAGAGTTGTGATCCCGGCGAGAACAGGTCGACATTCTTTTTGCCGTAATTGGAGAAGCCGGCAACGCGTTTATCGCCTGATCTCCAGTTGAGGGCGCCGATTTCCAGCCAGGACGGTACGGTCTTTTCCTTTTTGAACAAACCCGCTTTTACCGGCTTTTTGTAATTGTCGTTGGGGAAATTAGCGTCGGTGTCGTTGTTTTCCGAATCATTGCCGGCAGCGTGTACGAGCAGCACGTCGTGATCAGATGCATATTTCATAGCAGCATCTACATAATCTTTTTGTGGGCTGTACCCTTTACCAAACGACATGTTGATGATGCTGGCACCGTTATCAACGGCATAGTAGATGGCGTTGGCAACGTCTTTGTCGCGCTCGTCACCGTCGGGTACGCAGCGGACCGTCATGATGCGCACATTGTCGGCAATGCCGTTGATGCCTTTGCCGTTGTTGCGGATTGCGGCAATAATTCCGGCTACGTGCGTACCGTGGAAGGCGTCGGGGCCTTCGTACTCATTGCTGCCGTAGAAGCGGTTGCTCAGGTCGTCGGGATTGTCGCCCACGATATCGCGCGGGTTGTAATCGGGGTTGAGGTTGTATTTCAACTGGCCATCGAAATACTTGGTGGCTTCTGCCTTCTGCTCCTGAAGTTCGGTGCTATTGGCAATGCCCTGCGCGCGCACGGCTTTCACCATAGCAATAGATTGTGCGAGTTCGGTGCTGGCGCCCTCTTCGATCTTGGCAATGTCTTCGTCGGTATATTCTGTTTTGCCAAGGGCTTTTTCTACTGCGTTGTAAGCCTCTTCGATGGAAGCCAGTTGCTGCTCCACGCGGGCTTTACCGGATTCTGCTTCTGCGCGCTGTTCTTCGAAGGCCGTTTTGATTTCCTCGTAGTATTTGTACTCCTCGGCAGCGGGACCGTGCAGGTTTTTCGGGTCTGTTCCTTTGAACCTTTTGCTCAGGCGTACGTATTCGCGGGTGAGTTCAAGCGTTTCGTGGTGTACGCTGCCTTTTTTGCCGCCCAGAAAATTCCAGCCGTGAATATCGTCGATATAACCGTTGCCGTCGTCGTCTTTGCCGTTGCCGGGTATTTCACCCGGGTTTACCCACATAATATCTTTCAGGTCTTCGTGCTCATAGTCTACACCAGAGTCGAGTACTGCCACGATGACAGTCTGGCCTTTTTTACCTTTCTCTTTGAGCATTTTGAGGGCCTCGTCGGAGCCGGTACCGTTCACCTGGTCTTTTGTCGGATCCAGGGTGAACCAGTTCTCCGGCGCCTTGTTGCCCTGTGCATTCAGCAGCAAGGCCGAAAAACCGAATAGGAAGATTGCTAAGCAATGCTTGATTGTCATGTTGAATAAAGATTTAAATTTTTAATTTCACAAAAAGTGGTTGATTCCGCATTAGCGGATAATTCAAACGGCAAAATTATGTGTTTTTGTACTGCCGGTTTTAACATTAGACAAAACCGGTACTTCCGCCTCTGTATATTGAACTTTTAACGGCAGATGAACAAAAATGGCCCGAAAATCCATGCCTCAAAGTGTACCGCGGATGGCCTGTTCGCGCTCGATTGCCTCAAACAAGGCCTTGAAATTGCCTTTTCCGAATGATTTCGCCCCCTTGCGCTGGATGATCTCAAAAAATACTGTGGGACGGTCCTCAACCGGTTTGGTAAATATCTGGAGCAGGTACCCGTCTTCATCGCGGTCGATCAGGATGTTCATCTTTTTGAGCGCATCGAGGTCTTCGTCAATCTGACCGACCCGCTCCGGCACATCGTTGTAGTAGTTCTCCGGTACATACAGAAAATCAACACCATTGTTGCGCAGTTGGTTTATGGTTTCGATGATATCGTCGGTAGCCACCGCGATATGCTGCACACCGGCGCCTTTGTAGAACTCCAGGTACTCGTCGATCTGGCTCTTTTTCAGTCCCTTGGCCGGTTCATTGATGGGAAACTTGATATAGCCGTTGCCGTTCGATACGACTTTCGACATGAGAGCGGTGTATTCCGTGGAAATGTCCTTGTCGTCGAATGTAATGAGCAGTTTGAATCCCATTACATCCTGATAGAATTTAACCCACTTGTTCATGGCGCCGAGTTCTACGTTGCCGACACAGTGGTCTACGTATTTCAGGCCGACGGATTTTACCGGATAAGCGCTTTTGCGCGGCTCGTAGCCGGGCATGAATACACCCTTGTAGTTGGAACGCTCTACCAGCGTATGGATGGTGTCGCCGTAGGTTTTGATAGCGGCCACTACAACCGATCCGTGTTCGTCGCGCAGCGTTTTGGGAGCAAATGCCGATTCGGCGCCGCGTTTAAGGGCTGTATAATAGGCGCTTTCTGCATCATCGACCCAAAGGGCAAGTACTTTCACGCCGTCGCCGTGGAGGGCTACATGCCGGGAAATTTCGGTGTCCGGCTGAAGTGAAGCCGTCAGCACGATGCGGATCTTGTTTTGCTGAAGCACATAACTTACCCGGTCGCGGACGCCGGTTTCCGGACCGCTGTAAGCGACGAGTTCGAAGCCAAAAGCAGCCTGGTAATACATGGCGCTTTGCTTGGCATTGCCGACATAGAATTCAAGGTGGTCGGTGCCGTTTATGGGGAAGGTGTCGTTCGGGTTTGTAGCGGGAGAGGTGGCGGTTGGCTTGGTTAAGGCATCCATGCGTGAGCGGTTGACAAGTTTGAAACGGATGTTGTGCAAAATGCGCCGCAAAATTAACAAATACAACCGGGAAGCGGATTTCAAAAAGGTCAAATTCGGGTAAAACGGGCCAACAATCCTCAAAAGGTTGCTTTCATCTGTAAATCCAGCCGGGTTTGGGTTTCCTGCTGGGTCGTATTGCGCAGCCACAGCACGATGTCGAGGCTGAACCGGGAATTTTTAAAGAAGCGCTTGGCGTCGGCCAGGGAGGGAATAAGCGGCAGGTTATTGCCCGGATCGAGGGGCACCGGCTGGCGATAGGCGATCTCCACCCAATCTGTCGGGTCGCTTTTATCGTACACGCGCAGGGAGACCTGGTCGACATAATCAAAGTCGGCATCGCCGAACACGCCGCCCAGCGTTACCTGCGAGGCAATAATACCGGTGATGTCGGCGTCTGTTTTGCCGTGCTGGTCGAGGTATTGTTGGTAGCGGGAGGGTATATTTTCGATCTGGAAATGGTGCACATCAAACACCCCGATACCCGCCGGGATATAAAATTCCTGCTGAAAAATCATGTCGAACCCCGGCGCCTGGTCGTTTACTTTGTTGCAACTGCTTCCAAGCAGTATCGCCGGAACAAGGATCATTAAGAGTGACTTTATTTTCATAACCTATGGTTTGAAACACTATGGTGCATTAATCAGGCAATGTGTTGCCTCATCCCCTGGCGAAACCGGATAATATCCAGAAATGTCAGGAATTCCCGCGGGCGGGATGGATACTGGCTCTGGAAATATGCCCGCGCGACTTCGGTTGCCAAAGCATCGGCAGGCTGGCAGTGGTACGCTGCGGTGCGCAGTGCAGGAGCAAAATGCCAGCCCGGGATTTCCGATTGAAATGAAAATGCTGCCCGACGGTATTGATCCAACAGGAAGACCACCATCGTCCTGGTCCAGGGTCTGTCGTAGTGTTCCAGTGCCCGCAGCACACATTCGTTTTCAAATCCGATCCCGGCGCCGGTTCGGTCAAAAATATCGATGGCATCGGGTGCGAAGGCAGTGATAAAGGCGGTCATGGCCTTTGACTGCCAGATGACATGCCGCCAATTAGTACAGAAATGCCCCAGCACGGCATCCGTCCAGGTGGCGTCGGTATGGCGTACGAGCGATTCCAGCAATTGCTCGGCGTCGGCTGCATTGTCGAATGCCGCAACGATGGCTTCCTTTGTCAGACCGCTTTGCGCCATCAAGTCGCCGGGGGGCAGGATGGATATAAAAAACAGAAATAGCGCCTCGCGCCAGTCTGACTTCCCGGTAATAACAGGCATGGACATCCAGCGCTGCAACCCGCCTTCCGACATATCCGGCAGGTTTTTCTTCAGCACCTTTTCCCGCCGGGCAGGCAATATCGCGTCGGAGAGTCGCTCTCTGAAAAAGGAAAGGGCCTGCGCCCGGGTTTCGCTGTCGGGCAAGCGGAGCAGTATTTCCAGCGCTGCAATCCGGATATCGCGGTTCTTATCCTGCAACGCGCGTTTTAGCAGGGGTTCATCTGCGGGAGAAAGCCGTATCCGGAGCAATTCGATGAACTGTAGTTTGTGGGCGGGCTTTTCTTCTTTCCACGTTTTTTCGAGCCAGGTCAGGGCCAGCAGGGGATTCCTGCTGCGGGTCTCTTGCAACAATAATTTCCGCTCCGGAAACGATCCTGTAAACCAGTCTGCGCCCTTTTTTTCTGCAAGATCTGCCCAGCGCGGATGCTGCCGGGCCAGCCACGCGCCCCTTGAACCAGCAATAGCCATTAGCTGTGCGGCCATGTGAGTATATCGTGCCGCACGGTCGAGCAGCTCCGGCAACAGCTCAGGCGGTACCTGCTTCCCTTTTTCCAACAGCAGGCCTGCATATTCGGGCATGGCTTCGCCAAAACGCCCCGACAGGATGAGGTTCAGGTCGCGTGCCGCGTCATCCCCGCATACGGGCCTATTATCAGCCTCTGCCGTAATTTTCCAGTGCTCACGGTTGCCGTCACGGCCCATTACCACCACTCTCCTTCCTGCCTTTCGGAGCAGATTGGCTGTTGCCAGCGACTCCAGTGCCGTTTGTGCGGGGTCATGCGCCACGCCGGGCTGTTCCGGAAGCGGGCTGCGTTCGGTACCTGTGATCGTCGTTTTGAGTATGGCAGACCAGTTCAATGTGGCAGGCTTGTATTTGGGCAAAGATAAAAAGTGCGGCAGCCAATATTATCCGCCTTCGGTGACGCGTATTTCCACCCGACGGTTTTGCTCCGACTCTTCTTCGTTCCTCGGGCTGGGAAACAACATTTTCGTATTCATATAGCCTTTCCAGGTCATGCGTTCGGCCGGGATACCGTTTTTCAGCAGGTAGTCGTACACTACTTTTGCACGGCGTTCGGACAGGCTCCGCCGCCACTCGGGTTCGTTGGCCATGATCAGGCCGGGGCCGTTGATATGACCTCCGATCTCCACTTTTAAATCGGGGTTTATCTGCATGAATTTCAATAC
Organism: uncultured Bacteroidota bacterium; assembly: GCA_937861115.1. GTDB lineage: Bacteria > Bacteroidota > Bacteroidia > Chitinophagales > Saprospiraceae > M3007. The sequence goes on from CALMBD010000126.1 coordinate 32,417, forward strand.
TTTAGGCAGTTCAGGCAGTGACGCCTTCAGCAGAACATCCTGATCTCCGACAAAAAACAGGTCGCGCAACACGGCTGTTTCGCCTGCTTTTGCGGGTGCCAGGGTGATATCAGGGTTGATCTTGTATTTTTTATACAGTTCAGGGCTGCCGAAAATGCGCGTAGTGATCGTCTGAAAAAAATGACCCGGCGCGACGGCCTCGATTTTCGCGACTGAATCCCTGGGCAGCCGCACGCTGTAAAAACCGTCCTTGTCGGTTTGTGTAGAGTCTTCGCGCGTTTTGGTGCGGAATGTCACCGTCGCCTGCACGCCCTCACCGGAATCGCGGTCTTTTACCTGTCCGGCGAAGGTCGCCATAGGCACGGCAATCACAATATCGAGCGTTGCCCGGCGGTTGCGTTGCCGGCCCGCTTCTGTCGCGTTCGGCGCCGCCGGACGGCGTTCGCCGTAGGCAGTAATTTCGATACGGGCATCGCCAAGGCCGCGCTGGAGCAGTTTGTCGCGTACCGCTGCGGCCCGACGCCCGGAGAGCGCCTCATTGGCCTGCGGCGAACCGACCGAATCGGTATGCGCGGTAATGCGCACACGCAGGTATTGCGGGTTGGCATTCAGTCCCGACACTATGGAATCCAGTACAGCGGCTGCATCGGGCGTAAGATCGGCTTTGCCGAAGGCGAAATAAACTTCGGCGCTGCGGGCCGTGTAAATCGAATCGAAAACAGATTGTGCCGCAAGACTTTGTACCAGGAAAAAAAGAAACGACAGGGGCAGTAAACTTTTCATTGAAGGGTGATTTAAGCAGGAAACGTCTATGAAACGACAATGTTATCGGGCGGTATAATTACTTTTCCGGGTAAAAACGTGTAAACAAATTAACGATCATTCATGAAACAACTTGTCACCGCCGCGCTATTCCTTTTCGTTTTAAGCGCCGCTTCCGCCCAGGACCTGCCTGCTGAACTCAACGGGTATAAATTCACCATTGCCAAAAAACTCGGCGTCACGCCGGTAGAAAATCAAAACAAATCCGGCACCTGCTGGGTGTATTCCGCCAATTCATTTTTTGAAAGTGAATTGCTGCGTATGGGCAAACCACCCGTCGATCTGAGCGAAATGTACACGGTTCATGCCGGGTATCTCGAACGCGCCGAAAATTATGTGCGCCGCCAGGGCGCCGCTGCATTCGGCCAGGGCGCCGAAACCCATGATGTGCTGAACATCATTCGCGAATACGGCATGATGCCCCAGTCGGTTTACAGCGGATTTCCCGCCGGCCAGGACAAGCCCGTACACGGCGAAATGGAAGCCGTGCTCAAGGCTGTTGTCGATGCAGTGATCAAGGTACCCGACGGCAAGTTAAGCCAGCAATGGCAGAAGGCTTACGCCGGCGCACTCGACGGGTATATGGGCACTCCTCCGGCTTCATTTATGGTCAACGGGAAGCAGTACACGCCGCAAACCTATTTTCAAAGCCTGGGTATCAACCTTGACGATTATGTAGCGCTGAGCTCTTATACCCATCATCCATTTTACAAGCCGTTTATCCTTGAAGTATCCGATAACTGGTCGAACGGACAGTTCTACAACGTCCCGATCGACGAACTGATGCAGATCGCAGGTAATGCAGTCGACAAGGGTTATTCCGTTGTGTGGGCCAGCGATGTGAGCGAAAAGACGTTTTCGGCAAAAGAAGGTATGGCGGTATGGCCGGAAACGGCTTGGGATGATATGAGCCAGGACGAAAAATCGTCCGTGTTCAAGGCGCCTGTGAAGGAAAAATGGGTAAGCCAGGAAGAGCGTCAGCGCGGCTTCGATGAGTTGACCACCACCGACGACCACGGCATGCACATTACCGGCACGGCTACCGATCAGAACGGCACGAGGTATTTTATCGTAAAAAATTCCTGGGGTACCTCGGTCAACAAGGACATGGGCGGCTATTTATACGTTTCGCAGCCTTATTTCCGGTGTAAAACGATGTCGATCCTGGTACACAAAGACGCGATCCCGACGCCGATAAGACAGAAACTGGGAGTTTGACAAGT
>CALMBD010000127.1 GCA_937861115.1 uncultured Bacteroidota bacterium
CCCGTCTCCCGTCTCCCGTCTCCCGTCTCCCGTCTCCCGTCTCCCGTCTCCCGTCCACCGTCCACCGTCTCCCGTCCACCGTCTCCCGTCCACCGTCTCCCGTCCACCGTCCACCGTCCACCGTCCACCGTCTCCCGTCTCCCGTCCACCGTTAAAACAAGTTCCCTGAGGGTGATCTCTCCTTCGCCAAGTATCACAAAATCAGCGCCTTGTGAAAGATATTGTTCAGAGTGGTCGGTAGCGTCGCTGCTGTTGACGATTACGGTGCACCCCTGTTCTTTTCCCGTTCGAATCATTTTGAAGGCGGCTTCGCGCATACGGGTGAGGCACATTTTGGTCAGGTAGTTGAACCCGTCGTCGTAGATGACGAGGAAGCGCGGTTTTTCGCGTTCGAGCAAGGGGCGAATTTCATCCGGGCTTTTACTCAGGTTGGTATCGAAAAGGCACACGTCGTACCCGCATTCACGCATCAGGGCCGCAGCGTACAGGGTGCCGTACGGCGGGTATGGCTGTCCGGTCTTCCATTGTTTCGGGTCGAACCGGTAGAAATAGGAATGCGTAAAAAGGATATCTGACATAAAGTGCGCCTGAAATCAGGCGGGTTCCCTTTTGTTATCGTCTTGTGCAAAGTGAACGAATGCATGACTTTGTCAACGCCGGTATTCCATTCGAATAAAGGCCGTTGAATAATGTCAGTTGGTTTTCGAATCCCGTTTACTTTGCAAACGCCTGTGCCACGATCTCCAGTTGTTCTTTTTCGTGTTTTTTCAGGAAGCCCGTAGCCGGGCTGGCGGCTGACGGCCGGCTCACGCATTTCCAGCCGTATTCGGAACGTTCTGTTGCGATGTACGGCCATGCGCCCATGTTGCGCGGCTCTTCCTGTACCCACACCAGTTCGGCCTTGCCGTATTTTTTCAGCAGGGCATCAAACTGAACCTTGGGGAAAGGATAAACCTGTTCGAGCCGGACGATGGCCACGTCGTCGCGTTTTTCTTCCTGCCGGCGCTTGTCCAGGTCGTAGTAAACCTTGCCGGAGCATACCAGCAATCGTTTTACTTTGGAAGGCTTCACGCTGTCGTCGTCGAGCAGTTCGCGGAAGCGGTTGCCCGTTTCCAGCGCGCTGATCTCGCCCAGGTTGAAAGGCGGACGCAGGGCTGATTTCGGCGTCATCAGAATAAGCGGTTTGCGAAAGGGGCGTATGATCTGTCGGCGCAGGAGGTGGAACAGGTTGGCGGCAGAGGTAACATTGGCCACCGTAACGTTATTTTCGGCGCAGCCTTGCAGATAGCGTTCCATACGCGCGGAAGAGTGTTCCGGCCCCTGGCCTTCGTAGCCGTGCGGCAGCAGCATCACGATGCCGTTCATACGCTGCCACTTGGATTCTCCGGCAAAAATAAACTGGTCGATGATGGTGCTTGCGCCGTTGGCAAAGTCGCCAAACTGGGCTTCCCAGATCACGAGGGTATCGGGATTGGCCAGGGCGTATCCATATTCAAAGCCCAAAACGGCGTATTCGGACAGCAGCGAGTTGTAGATCAGGAACCGCCCCTGGTCTTTCGACATGTTTTCGAGGCGATTGATGCGCTCAAAGGTTTTGGCATCGATCGGGCAGGAGTGGCGGTGGCTGAAGGTGCCGCGTTTTACATCCTGGCCGCTCATGCGGACGTCGCGGCCTTCGAGCAGCAGCGAGCCGTAAGCCATGAGTTCGCCGAGTGCCCAGTCGATTTTTCCGGTCTTTACAAGGTTGCGCTGGTTGTCGAGCAGTTTGGCGATCTGGGGCAGGGGGTTGAAATCTTTGGGCAGGGTGAGCAAATGGTCGAGCAGTTGATCGATCGTCTTGCGCGGAATACCAGTGTCCGGGCTTTCCTGAAAATCTTTGTCGTCGGTTGTTTTATTGAGTGTCCGCCATGCCTGTTCCGGCTCCTGGTAGGTATAGGGGAGCGGTTTTTGGCGCACGTTATCGAGCCGTGCCTGCAGGTCGGCCTTGAAACGCTGTTCCATGTCTTTGGCCAGTTGCTCGTCAACGTCGCCGCGGGCGATGAGTTTCTGGTTGTAGACAGTACGCGGGTCGGGGTGTTTTTCGATGATTTTCCACATCGCGGGCTGGGTGAAACGCGGCTCGTCACTTTCGTTGTGGCCATTGCGCCGGTAGCACACCATGTCGATGAATACATCGGTATTGAACATTTGCCGGTATTCAATTGCCAGTTCCGAAACGAAAACCACGGCCTCCGGATCATCGCCATTGACGTGAAAAACGGGCGCCTGCACCACTTCGGCCACACTGGTGCAGTAGGTGCTGGAGCGGGCGTCTTCCCAGTCGGTAGTAAACCCGATCTGGTTATTGATCACGAGGTGCACGGTGCCGCCGGTGTTAAAACCTTCAAGGCTCATCATCTGTGTCACCTCATATACGATACCCTGGCCGGCCACGGCGGCGTCGCCATGGATCAGGATGGGCAGCAGGCGATCGAAATTGTCGCGGTAAAGGATATCCAGTTTGGCGCGCGAGAAACCTTCCACTACAGGGTTGACGGCTTCGAGGTGACTGGGGTTGGGCAGTAATTTAACGTAGAATTTTTTGCCGTTGAGGGCCGTCACCTGCGAGGAGTAGCCCTGGTGGTACTTCACGTCGCCCGAACCGAAGCTCTGGTCGGGAATCGTTTTGTCTTCGAAGGCACTGAATATCTGTTCGTAGGTTTTGCCAACGATATTGCACAGTACATTCAGGCGGCCGCGGTGTGCCATACCGATCACCACTTCTTCCACAGGCGTTTCCTCTTCGGCGGCTTTATTCATCATGGCATCCAGTGCAGCGATGGCAGATTCGCCGCCTTCCAGCCCGAAGCGTTTCTGACCCACGAATTTGGTGGCCAGGAATTGCTCGAAAGCGACGCCGCCATTGATCTTTTCAAGGATGCGTTTCTTTTTTTCTACCAGGAAGCCATAGTCGTCGGCCAGGGAACGGCCTTCGATCCGGCGGCGGAGCCACTCACGTTTTTCCTTGTCGTATACATGAGTACATTCAAAGCCGATGTTGCCGCAATAGATCAGCCGCAGGCGCTGTATGATGTCGCGCAGGGAGGCATTGGGCATACCCAATTCAAAGCCTGCGGCAAACGGACTGTCGAGGTCGGCTTCGGAGAGACCGTAGTCGGCCAGGTCAAGGCGCGGCTTGCGGTCTTTGCGCGGCTTGATGGGGTTGGTGGTGGAAAGCGTATGTCCGCGGTCGCGGTAGCCGTGAATAAGTCCCATTACGGCAAACTCTTTTTGCAGCTGGCCGGAATCAGGGCCTGCACTTCCGACGGCGCCGGAGGCGCCATTGGCAGCGCTGAGGGCAAAGTCGAAACCCTGGAAAAATGCGCGCCAGTCGGTCTCTACCGACTCCGGATCACGCTGCCAGGACTGGTACATGGAATCAATATATTGCGGATGCGCGTTGAATACGGACGAATGATCTTTCATTACAAAACATTAAGGAGAATAAAACCCCGCAAAAATAGTAAGTTTGACGGTCATTTCAGGCTTGGAACAGGGGCGCAAAGATAACACCCGGATAAGGCGCGTTGTTGTATTTTATATGTCCTGCAGATATTTTTTTAAGGGTCTTGTGGTTTTTTCCATCGGGAAATCCTACCTTTGCCCGCCCAAAACGAAAGACTACCTGATTTTTAATTGTTCAGCACATTACCTGCTTAAAATATGGCACACCACCGTTCTGCACTCAAGCGCATTCGTCAGGCTGAAAAGCGCCGTCTGCAAAACCGTTATTACAAAAAAACTGCACGTGCGGCCGTCAAAAACCTGCGCGATCTGAAAGACAAGGCCGAAGCGCTCAGCTTTTTGCCTAAAGTGATCAGCATGATCGACAGACTGGCCAAACGCGGCAATATCCACCGCAACAAAGCGGCCAACCTGAAAAGCGGTCTGACCAAGCACGTCAACGCCCTCGCCTGACGGCATCCGGGTACCGCCGGCTTTGCCGGCAAATAAAGGTTGGTAGCATCCTGAAGTTGCAGTAATTGCAATCCTGTCTGCCAGGAAGTGTATCCCGTAACCACGTGATACACTTTTTATATTATAAGTACCTGTGTACCTCTGATGACCTTGTTGTATTCCTATACGCCCGTTGAAAATAGATGTGGTGGGTGTTCGCCGGCTGAAGCCGGCGGTACCGTCGGCGGTACCGCCGGCTTCAG
>CALMBD010000128.1 GCA_937861115.1 uncultured Bacteroidota bacterium
CGGCCCATGACGGGTATCCAGTTGCGGTTGCGGTTTTTGAGCAGTATGTCCTCATACTCTTTCATGCCTGAATCGGCATCTCCAATCATGACCTGCATGGCATTGATGTCCTGATTGCGGTACAGTTCAAGCATTTTGGCCAGTTCATCGTCGCTGCCGTCGCCGCTATCCGAATTGCGCAGGGTTTCCACGAGCATTTTGGCCTGCGCTTCATAAGGGATGCTGTCGAAAATCGCCATCTGGTACGCCGCCGTTTCCAGTCCGGCTGATTCGAGTTTGCGCCGGCGTGCCATGCGGTACAGTTCCATTTCCACGGAGGTCATGGCGGAATTGACACCGGGCGCTTCCCCTGATTCATCCCCGGCAAACATGGTGCTCAGGAACATCGGCTTCATACGCTCAAACATTCCGCCCGGCAAGCCTTTCTCGTTCATTTTATTTTTGACATACGCATAATCTTCTTCCGGAAGCAGGTCTTTCAGCGTTTTTCCACCCGACATCAGGGCCTTCGACATCAGTGCCATTTGTGTTCGGATATTGGTCATCTCCTTCATGTCGATTTCAAAAGCGACGCGGCGCACATTTTCCAGCGCCGCACCGGCTGCCTTGGGCAGGACAAATTGATCTTTGGGGATCAGGTGGATCGTACCGTAGAGGTAGGAGGGTTTTTTGAGCCCGTTGCCGCTGATCTTCCAGAAAACGGATTTTTCAGCGGGAAGAAGCTGGTCGGGCGCATAGGTGACCTTTTTCGACGACGCGCAACTGTACCACACCAACGCGGGCAACAGCCAATACCAGTATTTTTTCATGCTTATTTTTCAGATGTAACCTCGTTTGAGTAAAAAAGTTGGATAACGCAATCTGATGTTAAAGTCGTATACGCTTCGGTACAGGTTGCCCCGCAAAGATAAAAAAGCAGCGCCCCGCTTTCGGAACGCCGCCTGTAACCTCACGGATGATTTTATTTTTATTGACCGGCGATATTTGTTTTCAACTATAAAGGTGGTTGTCAAACAGGTTGATCTTATGTACGAGCCTCGATTGTTTACGGTTTTCCGGTATGGCTGTTTTTTATTTCCTTTGTCAGTTCTAAACCTGTCGCTCTTGTCCCGGCATCGCATAACCGGTATCGCCTGTTCGCTTGCTGCCCTGTTTTTATTTCAGGCAGCCGGCTGGTTTTTAGCCTGGGGCATACTGCAGTATCAGGCAAAAACGGCTGCATTTGTCGCCCTTTCCCGAAAAGAAACAACCTTTCAGATATTTACTTTTTCAACCCAAAGGCTCCATGCCATACGGGTAGGAAAAAAAGAGATTCGCCACGAAGGCCGGCTTTATGATATTAAAAACCAGATAGCCAGGGGCGACTCTGTTCAACTTGTGGTGTACCATGATGAATGTGAGGAAGACCTTTTCAAGGCCCTGGGCAGTCTTTTCTTAACGGACAAGGATACGACCCCTGCGCAGTCGTCTGCCTTGTTTGTGTGGCTGGCCAAGTGCCTGGGCACTGTGTTTCTGCCCCCGTCTGTACCCGGCATGGCGATACCCGATTACGCTTTTCGGCGTCCTTGCTTTGATTTCCTGTTGTACACCGGGCAATGCAGACCGGATTGTGCTTTGCCACCCCCCAGGGGATAATTTTTCAGAGCCTTTACTTATCCTTTGTTTCCTGCCGGTGTGCCATTATTCACCAGGTTCATTACTGGCGTACATGCCCGGGTTCAAAGGCCATTGTCCATCCACCGGGCTGATAGCCCGGTGCGTATCCCTTTGCATTCAACCTATTTCTATGAAAAAAATATGCCTTTTTATATTCGTGCTGGCTTCCATTCGGGCCGGCGCTCAGGTCCCCGCAGATACTACTTTAAAGGTGGTACATATCAGGGAAACCATCGTTTCGGCCAACCGCGGCAGCCAGGCGCGCAGCGCCGTGGCACAGCAGGTGACGGTACTGCGCAGGGCGGAGATAGAACAACTCAACGCCCAATCTTCAGCCGACCTGATCCAGCAATCCGGTGCGGCATTTGTGCAAAAAAGCCAGCAAGGCGGCGGTAGTCCTGTGCTCAGGGGTTTCGAGGCCAGCCGCGTACTCTTGCTGGTCGACGGTGTGCGCATGAACAATGCTATTTACCGCTCCGGGCACTTGCAGAACATCATCACGATGGACAATGCCGCACTGGACCGCGTCGAGGTACTATTCGGACCGGCTTCCACAACCTACGGTTCCGATGCACTCGGCGGGGCGATCTGTTTTTATACAAAAAACCCCGTTTTTGCCCGCGACGGGGAGCGCTTCCATAACACGGGAAATGCTTTTTTCCGATACGGCACCGTAAACTCGGAAAAAACGGCACACGCCGATTTTAGTCTCGGAAACGAAAAAATTGCCGCGCTTACCTCGTTTACGTTCAGTGATTTCGACGATCTGCGCATGGGAAAAAACAACGGACTGGCGCCGTTTTTCGGAAAAAGAAGATTCTATGCGGAACGGATAAACGGCCAGGATTCACTGGTAGAAAACAGCGACCCCTACCTGCAGCGATTCAGCGGTTACCGCCAGTATGATTTTCTGGAAAAGGTTGTCTACCGGCAGAATGACAACACCAGCCATTCCTTGAATGTGCAGTTCAGCACGTCATCCGATATTCCGCGCTACGACAGGCTCACCGACCCCGGCAGTCAGGGCCTGCGCTCGGCCGAATGGTATTACGGTCCGCAGCAACGTCTGCTCGCTGCCTACAAATACGCTAAAAACAGCCTGGGGTGGTTCAACAGCGGTTTGCGGGCCACCGTGAGTTATCAAAATATCGAAGAAAGCCGGCACGACCGCCGCTTCGGCAGCGTATTCCGGAATGACCGTGTGGAAAAAGTCGGCGTTTGGGGACTGGAAACGGAGGCTCAGCGGAACTGGGGACGTCAAATCCTGCGACTTGGCGTCGATGCCCAGTACAACGATGTGCAGTCGGAAGCCTCCCGTCAAAACATCAACGACGGCACCACCACCCCACTCGACACCCGTTACCCCGACGGCGGCAGTACGATGTGGACGGTGGCGGCCTTTGCAACCCATTCCTGGCAGCCGGAAAATGAGTACTGGACCTTCAGTGAAGGTATTCGCGCCGGTTATACGGCATTGAAGGCCACCTTCCTGAACAAGGACTTTTTCCCTTTCCCTTTCGACGAGACCACGCAGAACAGCCCTGTGGTATCGGGTAGCCTGGGCGCCGTGTGGAACGGACCGACGGGCTGGCGCGTTGCCGTAAATGCCTCCACCGGCTTTCGTGTGCCGAATGTCGACGACCTCGGGAAAGTATTTGAGTCCCAACCCGGAAGCGTGGTGGTGCCCAACCCCGATGTCAAACCGGAAAAAACGCTCAACCTCGACCTGAGCGTGACAAGAAGCCTGGCAGATCGGCTGCGCTGGGAAAACACCCTGTGGGTGACCGCTTTCCGCGATGCAATTGTGACCGACGCCTTTCAATTCAACGGGCAGGATTCCATACTGTACGACGGAGAAATGAGCCGGGTATTGGCCAACCAGAATAAACGAAATGCGACGCTTTGGGGCTTTACTTCGGGTCTTGAAGCCGATGTTTACGACGATCTGGCGCTATACGGCTCGCTGAGTTATACCCGCGGGCGCATTCAACAGGATGAAGGCGGCGACCTGCCGCTCGATCATATCCCGCCGCTATACGGGCGCCTGGGCTTCCGCTGGCACACATCAAAGGCTTCTGTTGAAAGTTTTTGCGTGTTCAACGGGAAAAAAGACATCCGTGACTACTTCCTGAACGGTGAAGACAACGAACAATACGCTCCATCCGGCGGTATGCCGGCCTGGTTTACGGTCAACTTGCGCGGGGGCTACCGCTTCGGAAAAGCGTTTGCCCTGCAGGTGGGCATCGATAACTTGCTCGATATGCAATACCGCGCATTCGCATCCGGGATCAACGGGCCGGGGAGGAATTTTTTTGTGACGGTACGGGCGGGATGGTGAGGTTGTATTTCCGGAGGGAAGCTTCTTGGTGGCACATGTGTAATACCTGTCGGTTTTCCGGGGAAAGCGGGCATGTATTACACATGTGCCACCACTTGGTATCCAGTTTCCCAAACTATATTTGGGGTGACAAAAAGCAAAACGACTTATGATTACCCGACAACAGAGGCTATAAACCCAGGGTTTTCTACTTTTGCCGCGCTATTGTCCACAACCCGCATCCAACATCACATATCCAGCATGTCCGACATCGTTTTTTCCCTTATCCAAAAAGAACTCGACCGCCAGCGCCGAGGACTGGAACTTATTGCTTCCGAAAACTTCACCAGCCAGGCTGTCCTCGACGCCATGGGTACCTGCCTGACCAATAAATACGCCGAAGGCTATCCCGGACGCCGATACTACGGCGGCTGCGAGGTGGTAGACGAAGTGGAGCAACTGGCCATCGACCGAATCAAGGAACTGTTCGGCGCTGCATGGGCCAACGTGCAGCCGCATTCCGGCGCACAGGCCAACGCTGCCGTTTTTCTCGCATGCCTTAAGCCCGGCGACAAGATACTCGGCTTCAACCTTGCGCACGGTGGACACCTGTCGCATGGTTCGCCGGTCAACTACTCGGGCAAGGTGTACGACCCCGTTTTTTACGGCGTAGAAGAGGATACCGGACGTATCGATATGGACAAGGTGGAAGCCATAGCGCTGGAGCAAAAGCCCAAACTCATCATCTGCGGGGCTTCCGCATACGCGCGCGACTGGGACTATGCGCGCTTCCGCAAGATCGCCGATTCAGTCGGTGCGTTATTGCTGGCTGATATTGCCCACCCCGCCGGCCTCATTGCCTCCAAACTGCTGAATGATCCCATCCCGCATTGCCATATCGTGACCAGCACCACGCACAAAACCCTGCGCGGACCGCGTGGCGGCATCATCCTCATGGGCCAGGATTTTGACAACCCCTGGGGGCGTACGACCAAAAAAGGCACGCCGATCAAAATGTCGAGCATACTCGACAGCGGCGTATTTCCCGGTATGCAGGGCGGCCCGCTGGAGCACGTCATTGCCGCCAAGGCCGTGGCGTTTGGCGAATCACTGCAGCCGGCGTTCAAAACCTACAGCAAACAGGTAATCAGCAACGCGCATGCCATGGCTCAGGAATTTGTGGCCCGCGGTTACAATATCATTTCCGGCGGCACCGACAATCACCTGATGCTGATCGACCTGCGTTCCAAAAATGTGACCGGAAAAGTAGCGGAAAACGCTCTTGGCGAGGCAGACATCACCGTCAATAAGAACATGATCCCCTTCGATCCGCAACCCCCGATGACGACATCGGGCATCCGCGTGGGATCGGCGGCCATTACCTCGCGGGGCTTCACAGAAGCCGATTGCGTCAAGGTCGTGGACTGGATCGATGCAGTGCTTACCCGTCCCGACGACAGCGCACATCATGCCAGTGTCAAGGCAGCGGTGAACGGGTTTATGAAAAACTTCCCCTTGTACCCGGATCAGGTTTAAGGGGTTTCGGGTTGCGCAGGTTTCGGGTTACGCAGGTTTCGGGTTGGTGATACTCTAATACCGGTAATTCCTAAACCCCGAGAAACCTGCGTAACCCGTAACCCGTCAACCCGCAACCCGCAACCCGTCAACCTCCTCAATCCTCATACACCACTTTCTTCAGCAACCGGAGCCCGAAAGAAAGTTCGATGGTTGTGTTGCGCACCCTGCGGGCCGGAATGGAAATGGTTTGACCGGGGTTGAACGGGTCGCTGACGAGTCCCGGCGGCTGATTGACTTGGCTGGTCAGATCGGGGTTAACAGACAGCGAGACCTGGCCGCCAACGAGTTCGCCGAACTCAAACTGAAGTCCGCCGCCAACCGTAACGCCCACGATCCAGCGGTTCATAGCGCCGACCAAAGGGTAATATGCTGCGGCGATGGGATTCTGGCCCGACAGTTCATCGATATTGGTGCTTAGGGTATAATCGCCCCGTATACCGCCAAAATAGAAGTACCGGCCGCGCCCGGAAGCGCCCATCGGAAACTTTTGTTTGGCGGCGAGCAGCAGGGAAAGGTTGTTGTAGCGAAACTCTTCGCTGAACGAACTGATGCCGCCGCCCTGAAACAGGAAACGGTACCGGTTAGCGCTCCCCTTGACATGGTATCCGAACTGGGCAAGCAGCGAACCGCGGTCGTCTTCGTTATCAACCGACTCTACTGCCAGGCTGGCGTGGTACTTGAACAACAACTGGCGATCGCCGCCGTTGTCCCATTTTTGAAAACCAACCGAAGGGCCTGCATTTATGACGTACGCCGTCGATTGAGCGGCCATTCGTCCGAAAAATCCTGTCAGCGACAGGAGCACAAATACAAAACGCGTCATTTTCATCGTTTTGGGGGCGAAAATAAGGGACTGTTTGAAACCTGAATGCCGGATGCGGGTTTCATTTGCCTGAATATTTCCGCGCTATCCTGAATTCTGCCCCGCACACCGTTCAAAACCCTAATTTTGTACCGCACTTTAAAGTATCCTGACGAGAAACTATGACTTTTGAATCCTTTCCCTATACCCGCCCCGATATGGCGGAAGTATCGTTGAGTTTTGAAAAGCAACTGCTCAGATTTCAATCGGCTAAAACGCCGGAAGCCCAAAGTCGGCGATTAAGCCGGCTCAATGCGCTTCGCGAAGAGTTCTGGACGATGTACAACCTTTGCTATGTACGCCATACCTCCAATACCGCCGACCCTTTTTATGAAAGGGAAAACGAGTACTTCGACGAGAACCTGCCTGCATTTGAGGCGCTGAACAACCGTTTCTTTCAGGCATTGCTCACGTCGCCTTTCCGCGATGTGCTGGAGCAAAAGTTTGGTAAACAACTCTTTACGCTGGCCGAACTCTCCCTGAAAACTTTCAAGCCCTCCATTCTGGAAGACCTGCAGCAGGAGAATGCCCTGAGCACCGAATATGTCAAGATCAAGGCGCGTGCAAAAGTTGAATTTGACGGTGCATCGTACAACCTGAGCAGCATCCATCCGCTGGAACTGTCGGACGACCGCCATACCCGCCGCCGGGCAACTGAAGCCAAATGGCAGTTTTTTGAGGATAATGCCCGGAGCATGGAGGAGATTTTTGATAAAATGGTAAAGGTTCGGCACCGCATCGCCCGCGAACTCGGCTATCGCAATTTTGTTGAAGTCGGTTATGCCCGCATGCGCCGCTCCGATTACACCCCTGAAATGGTGGCCAATTTTCGGCGGCAGGTGCGCGAAATTCTGGTGCCGCTCGCGTCGCAGCTCTACGAACGCCAGCGTCAGCGCCTGAAAATTGACAACCTGAAGTATTACGACGAAGAGTACAAGTTTCCTTCAGGCAATCCCAAACCCATCGGTACGCCTGCCGAAATCGTAGCCAATGCTGCGGTGATGTACCGCGAACTCAGCCCGGATACGGGTCGCTTTTTCCAGCACATGCAGGAAGCGCAATTGATGGACCTGGTCAATCGGGAAGGCAAGGCCACTGGCGGCTATTGTACCTACATGAGCAAGTTCGGCGCGCCGTTTATTTTCTCCAATTTTAACGGTACCAGCGGCGACATCGATGTGCTGACCCATGAAGCCGGCCACGCTTTCCAGGTCTGGAGCAGCAGCCGGTTCCCTTTCGATGAATACCACTGGCCGACGAGCGATGCTGCCGAAATACATTCCATGAGCATGGAATTCTTCACCTGGCCCTGGATGCACCTGTTCTTTGGCCCGGATACGGAGAAATACCGCTACATGCACCTTGGCGGCGGCATACAGTTTTTGCCGTATGGCGTGGCGGTCGACGAGTTTCAGCACATCATCTACGAAAACCCGGATATGACCCCGGCAGAGCGCAACACCGCATGGCGTAAACTGGAGCAGGTTTATCTCCCGCACCGCAATTACGACGGCAATACCTTCCTGGAAGAAGGGCGTTTCTGGCTGAAACAAAGCCACATCTTCAACTCGCCGTTTTATTATATCGACTATACCCTGGCGCAGATTTGCGCTTTCCAGTTTTGGATGAAAGACCGGCAGCACCATGCCAGGGCCTGGCGCGACTATGTACGACTCTGCAAGGCAGGCGGCAGCAAATCGTTCCTTGAACTGGTAAAACTGGCCGACCTGCGCTCCCCTTTCGACGACGGTTGCGTGGAGAGTGTGGTCGGCGAGATCAGGAAATACCTGGACGGGGTGGATGATTCAGGTTTTTAAAACAGGCAATACATTTTTTCATCTGTGTAAATCGAGCAAAGCAGTGTTAAATTCATCGCGATCACATCTTTTATTAATGGTGGCCTGCATTATGGCATGTATGGCATTTGTGCCGGCACAAAACACGCCACCGACGCTCAAACTCGCCCTGCTCAAATACGCGGGCGGCGGCGACTGGTACAACGACGTGAACTCGCTAAAGAACCTCGCGCGTTTTTGCAACGACAACCTGAAAACGAACTTCGATCTGGAATACGCCACGGTGGAATCGGGCAGCGCCGATATTTTCAATTATCCGATCGTATACGCTACGGGCCACGGCAACATGTTGTTCAGCGACCTGGAGGCCAAAAATATGCGCACCTACCTCGAAGGCGGCGGCTTTCTGATCCTCAACGACGACTTCGGGCTCGATCCTTTCGTGCGACCGGCCATGAAAAAAGTGTTTCCCGAACTGGATTTTGTGGAACTGCCCTTCAGCCATCCGATTTACCACCAGAAATACGAATTCAAAAACGGCCTGCCCAAAATTCACGAACACGACGGAAAGGCGCCGCAAGGCTTCGGGCTCATCTACCAGGGGCGCCTGGTGTGTTTCTACGATTTTGAAACCGACCTTGGCGACGGCTGGGATGATGTGCACAATGATCCGCAGGACATTCGCATGAAAGCCCTGCAAATGGGCGCCAACATCGTGCAATACGTGTTCGGGCAGTAATTCCTGTCAGGTCCCCCTTCATAAAAAACGGGAGGCGAAGGTCGATACGACCCTCGCCTCCCTGCGTTTTTAGCCGTCAGAACGGCCTGAATTTATTTGTTGCAGCACGCTTCGCTTGCCTGACAGCAGGGAATCGGGCAGTCCTCGATCGGGCACGGTAAGTCGCAGCAGGATTCTGTTGCGGCGGCGCAGGATTCAGAGGATGCGCAGGCCATGCCGGCAGATGATGCAAAGGAAAAAGCGATACCTGCAGAAAGCAGAACAGCGGCGCTCAGCGCCAATACTTTATTTTTCATGATAAAATGTCCGTTTAAGAAAGGCAACTCCATAGTTGTGGCACAGCTGTATCTCCATCTTCAAGTTTTCGAAGATGGGGGTAGCAGATGCGCCGCCATTAAAATCAGGAGACGCCGGTTTGAATGAAATATGTTGAAGGCCTCCGGGGCTTCCGGTCATTAAACGGAAAAGGAAGGTGGCTTCCAGATGGTAAGCCATACCTGCTGGGGACAGAATGTCTGGCAGAAAACCGGCTTTATGTGTTCTCCCTCCGGCACGGAAGGTGTTTGGTGCAACACAGGAGGCTCTGGTACGACACACAGGCAGCAACATGGACCGCACACGCAGCAAACTGGCAGTGGGCAAGACCTGTTTTTGCTTTTATTCGCTCCATCGGTCGGCCCGCAGGGCAAGTGTGCGACTTCCTGTTTACTGCAATTGAACATACCTGCGCACGATCCGCCCGACGTGCGGGGAGGCGCCGTCGCCATCAGCAAGACGATCGAAAAGAGTATGGAAAGCAGTTTGTCCATGCGGTATTTGCGGATACAAATGAAAACCGAATCACCAGAATTGACCCATACATGGTCCCTTTTTAACAAAAATTTATTCCTGTCCTTACCTTCGCGCGAAACCACGGCTTTACAACACAAAACATTTATTTGATGAATATCCTGTTACTGGGCTCCGGCGGGCGCGAGCATGCCTTTGCCTGGAAAATTGCAAAAAGCAAACGATGCACCCGGCTGTACATCGCGCCGGGCAATGCCGGCACGTCGGCCTGCGGCCAGAACGTGGCGCTTAACCCGCTCGATTTTGGGGCTGTCGGAAAATTTTGTCTCGATAACCGTATCGATATGCTTGTGGTCGGTCCCGAAGAACCGTTGGTACGCGGCATCTGGGATTATTTTCAGGAGCAGGAAACCCTGCGGCACATCCCAGTTATCGGTCCCTCCAAAGCCGGCGCAGTGCTGGAAGGAAGCAAGGCCTGGTCGAAACAGTTTATGCAGCGCCACAAGATACCTACGGCCGGTTATCGCGAGTTTTCAGGAGCGGAACTGGAGACGGGTTTGCAATACCTCGCCGCACAGCCCCTGCCCATCGTGCTGAAGGCCGACGGGCTCGCCGCCGGCAAAGGGGTGGTGATCTGTCAGAGCCACAGGGAAGCGGCGGCGGAATTGCGCGACATGCTGGGCGGAAAATTTGGCGCCGCCAGCGCGCGCGTCGTCGTGGAGGAATTTTTAACGGGGATAGAATTCAGCGTGTTTGTGCTGACCGACGGCAAAACCTGGAAAATACTGCCCGAAGCAAAAGATTACAAGCGGATCGGTGAGGGCGATACCGGACCGAATACCGGCGGTATGGGCGCCGTCAGCCCCGTACCTTTTGTCGACGAGGGCATGTGGAAAAAGGTGGAGACGCGCATTATTGAACCGACCGTGAAGGGGTTGCGCAAAGAAAAGATCATCTACAAGGGCTTTATATTTTTCGGCCTGATCAGCGTAGGCGGTGAGCCATACGTGATCGAGTACAACTGCCGTATGGGCGATCCTGAAACGGAGGTGGTTTTCCCGCGCCTGAAGAACGACCTCGTGATGTTGATGGAAAACTGCGCCAAAGGCACCCTGGGTCGCGTGCGCATCCGCGCCGACCAACGCGCAGCGGCCACGGTTTTTCTGGTGAGCGGCGGCTATCCCGGTGATTACGACAAGGGAAAAGCCATCAGCGGACTGGAAAAGGTAAAGGGCAGTATTGCGTTTCATGCCGGCACAACGGAAAACGGCGGAGCGGTTGTTACAAACGGCGGCAGGGTGATCGCCGTGACCAGTTACGGAAAGGACATCTTGTCAGCAGTACGCAAATCAAAACGAAATGCCAGGGCAATTGACTTCGAAGGCAAGTATTTCAGGAAGGATATCGGAAAGGATATTGGCGGCTAAAAGGTCGGAACGTCGGTGAATTCAAAACCCGGCATAACATGAGTCATCCCGAATTTTCCTGAGTGAATGACCTCGGAGAGGTCAAATGT
>CALMBD010000129.1 GCA_937861115.1 uncultured Bacteroidota bacterium
AGACCAGGGCCCATACCTACGCCGTCGCTTACCTGCCCCGCGAATTCGGCCGGATCATGGGATATTCCAGCCATATCACGTTCAATTCCATTGCACAATACAAGCGCTACCGTGGAAAACTGAACCGGGCTTCGGAACCGGTCAGCCCCGGCATCCGGGTCAATCCGGGCTGGTCGCCGGTCGGTACAGCGCTGTACAACCCCGCCGCACCCGGGTCGCGACTCGGCGAACCCGTTGAAAACTTTAAGGGAAAACTACCGGAAGGTGTCGAAGGGTTGCATTTCCATACCCTGTGCGAAAGCACGAGTTATGATCTGGAAAAGACGCTCGGCTATTTTGAAAGCCAGTTCGGTGCGTTCCTGCCCGGGCTTAAATGGGTAAATTTTGGCGGTGGCCACCTGATGACCCGGGAAGGATACGATACCCAACACCTGATCCGGGTATTGAAAGCATTTAAAAGCCGCTACCCCAACCTGCATGTCATCCTGGAGCCAGGCAGCGCCTTTGCCTGGGAAACCGGCGTACTGGTAGCCAGCGTGCTCGACGTCGTAAACAACCTGGGTGTAAAAACCGCCATTCTGGACGTGTCGTTTACCGCCCATATGCCCGACACCCTTGAAATGCCGTATCGTCCGCGTGTGCGCGGCGCTTCGGCGGAGCCGGCAAAAGGCGACAAATACCAGTATCGCCTCGGTGGGGTGAGTTGCCTGAGCGGCGATTTTATGGAAGCATACGCATTTGAACGCCCACTAAAAATCGGCCAGAAGATCGTATTCGAGGATATGATCCATTACACCATGGTGAAAACCACCACTTTCAACGGCGTATCCCACCCGTCGATCGCTATACTGCGACCGGACGGGAAACTGGACATGGTAAGGCGGTTCACGTATGCCGACTATAAGCGGCGCCTGTCCTGAGACGCTTCCGGGCCGAATACAGCCCGTTTATTTGACAAAAAGGACGTACATCAGCACCATCAGCAATACGGTGGCAATAGCCAGTATCGTCAGGAACTTGCGGTTGTCTTCCTGATCCTGCTTTGCAATGCGTTGCTTCTTGGGCGCCTTTATTTTGTTTGACATAGTTGGTTGTATTTTAAAGACTTAATAACAAATTAGTCGATAGAAGGCGTGGAGCGCCAGTCGATGCACCCGGGTGGTCCGGGAAGCCGAAATATACGGAAATCATCATTTCCGGAAAAACAGTGCGGACTGTTTTCAGGTATTTTTGCCTGTTATGTTGATCAGGTCAGCCCCTTTTCCCTGAATACCCTGTTGAGCCATCGCATCATGGAAAACAGGATCAGGGCAGCAGCCGATAACAACACAAAATTCACCCAGAAGAAATCTGCCTTGTCGTCATATCGATCCCACATGGCCGCCAAAACGCCGCTCAGTTTGTTGCCGATGGAAGTGGCCAGTTGCCAGCCTCCCATCATCAACCCTGCAATACGCGGCGGCGCCATCTTCGATACCATGGAAAGCCCCATCGGGCTCAGGCATAATTCCCCGACGGTGATTACGGCATAGGTACCGACAAGCCACCAAACGGAAGCCTTTTCGGCGCCATTATGACAGACCGCCACTGCCCAAATGGTGACCAGCGTAGACAAGGCCGATATGACAAGTCCCCAGCCGATCTTGCCGGGCGTTGTGGGTTCCTTGCCCCGCCGTCGGAGCCAGGCAAAAAACAGGACGACCAAAGGCGTCAGGACCACCACAAAGAACGGGTTGACGGACTGAAATATCTCGGTCGAAACAAGTTTTACCGATTCCCCCTCCGGCGGATGCTGTTCGGGCGGCAGGTTTTTGAAGTACGGCGGCAGCGATACCGTTTCCACCAGTTTTCCATCGGCCCCTTTGGTTGTTCTGAATTGATGATCGTACAAGAGGAACGTATCCTGTTCCACTTTGATTTCTTTCACCATGCCCATGAACCGCGCCGGCGTCTCCATCCAGGCAGGCATCGACCGGTCGGTATAGTTCTCCGCCCAGATCGTCAGCGCTGTGCCGTTTTGTTTGAAAATGGCCCAGAAAATGATCACTACGGCGTAAATGGCCAACAGGACTTTTATACGCGGCTTTTCCTCTGCGCTGGCAGTCCGGAGTATCCAGAGATAGAACCCGATAATCGGTATACAACCGAAAATAAAAGCATCAGTCATGTCGGAGCCGAATATCGTACCCGGGATATTCCAGGCGGCCCAGCCGACCAGTGCCGCGGGCAACAGAACGGAAGACAGCATTTGCGTTACCCCCGAATCGTTGGCATTGCCTTTCTGCCGAACATCAGCGTGTTTGTAGTGCCTGCTTCCGGCGACAAATATGACCACACCGATGAGCATGCCCACACCTGCTGCGACAAAAGCCCAGCTCCAGCCGAATGTGTTGCGCAGGTAAGCCGCCACAAAATTGCAGATCAGGGCGCCCAGGTTGATGCCCATGTAGAAGATGTTGTAACCGTCGTCCTTCTTGGTGCGATACTGGTCTTCGTTGTACAGGTTGCCCAGCAGGGTTGATATATTCGGTTTAAAAAAACCGTTCCCGACTATCGTCACGCCCAGCGCCACATAAAAGGTCTGGATATTGTGCGGTATCGCCATCATCAGATATCCGACTCCCATCATGGTTCCTCCCAGAATAATACTCCGCCTGAAGCCCAGGACCCGGTCGGCAATCAAACCGCCGATAAACGGTGTGAGGTAGGCCAGCGCAATATACGTTCCATACAACCCGATCGCTTCGGTGCGGGACATGCCAAGTCCTCCGTTGCGCCATTGATCAGAAGTGTACAGCACAAAAATGCCGATCATAAGGTAATAGCCAAAGCGCTCCCACATTTCAGTCAGAAACAGAAACGGCAATCCGGATGGGTGTTTTTTAAACATCTTGTATGTGCTGTTCGGTGGACGATAAAAGGGTGTACGGTGGCAAATGTAATTTCAAATTCAGTTTTTGCAAGTCCGGTCGCGAAACTTTCCGCAGGAATGGCCGCCGGGGAAATATATCTTTGCCGCCGCAAGGCAAGACAAAACTTAAAGAATCCAACCGTCAAATTCATGAAACACACCTTTCTGGCTATATGCTTTTTTACCGCGCTGGCGCCGGTGATTTACGCCCAGCAACCCGACTCCAAACAAGCGGATTCCACGGTGGTGGAAGGCCCGGCCATGAAAGCGCCCAAGGCTGTTTCCGACAGTGTAATGGTCACTGTGATCCTGAAGCACCAGCAAAACAAAAACCTTCCCGAAATTCGCCGGGTGCTTGAGGCACAGGGATTCTGGGAGATTTTTCCGCCCCAGGATGCCCGTGTGATCTCCTGGACCATCGCCATGGGGCTCGGCCACGTCATTTTGCTGCAAATACCGGCAGGCGCCGAACGCAGGCTGAACCTGGCGCTCGAAAACGGCGCATGGGGTGCATTTGACACGGAAATTTACCTGACGTACGATTACAAGCCCATTTGGGACGATTATATCGAACGCCGGGAAGAGGCGAAGGAAGACCGGAACTGAGGGCCTTCGAAAAACAGGAATCACGCGAATCAGAGGTTGATTTTGGACTTGGCTCGAGACCTATAAGGTTTGGCAAACCTTATAGGTCTGAAAAACAATTCTCGCTTATTTTCAACCCCTGATTCGCATGAATCATCCCAAATTTCGTACGGTAGTGTGTTTCCTGCAGATCAAGGAATATTCTGCGCGTTTCTGCGCGTTTTTTCTGCGGCAATCTGCGGGAAACAAATTCGGGATAACTCTTGTGTAGTTTTCTTTTAGAAATCTTCAAAGTACACCCGCGCATTCCGGCCTGAATTGCGCTGCATGGTTGTGGCGTCGTTGTAATTGCTGCCCTCATACTGTTCGCCTGCTGCCCGGGAGTACAGGGTGCGCTCCCAGCGCGGGTTGCTGATCTCTCCTCTTGCCGTGGAATGCAGCAGGATAAAATCCTCGCCCGCCAGACTCGGGTTGTAAAACAGGAACTTGACGTTTTTCTGGTTGGTCTTCGGGAAGTTATAGTACACCCATATCTCATACGGCGGCGCGCCCGGATCATCTTCGACATGAATATAGTCATCCGGCTGGCCAAACCGGAGGAAGGTGCGACCCCGGTCGGTTTCAAATCCATACCGGAATCCGCTCTGGAACTTGGCGTGAACGGCGGCTGCGGTTTCTAAAAAGGAGCGGTAGGCCTGTTCGGGGTTATTCGCATCGATGCGTACAAAATGGCGAAACAGGTAGTACCGCATGGGTTTCAGGTCGGTGCCCTGCAGGATGTTTTTCAGTGATTCGGACTCCTCCCCTACTGCCAGGGCCGATATGGCGCGCAATCCGTAGCGCAGCGCATCTTCATCAAGTTTTTCGGTAAACTGCTGGGACAGCACTTCGTCGGTAATATTCTTCTCATCGACCTCAAATAACGGGTTGCTCCGCTGGAAACTCAGGGTGCGGGTTTGCAGCAGTTCATTGGCGGAATTGCGAAGTTCGACCGTCAGGGAATAGTTGCCGCTGACGAGTTTGCTGATATCCATCTGAACCAGCACTGCGTCGATAGGAGTCGCTTTCTTGCGCTGGGTCCCTACCGAAATCAGGTTTTTTATCCCGTTGCCTTTTTCTTCTTCAATAAAATAGCGGACCAGGTATTTTCCGTCTGCCAGTCCGCGGTTGGAATGGTATATTTCTGCATAAAATGCCAGCAAAGTGGCATGTCTATCGTAGAAATTGAAGGGCAGTGGTTCGAGATAATATCCGTTTTTGGTAAACGGGTTGTCCGAATCATCGGCTTTAAAACCGCGCAACAGCTGTACATCGGAAAGGTGGATGCTTTCGCCAAGGGCAACGGAAAGGGGCGAAGAAAAGACATCTTTATTCCCCGGTTCGTAAATATCCTGGAAAGTGATCTCGAGCGTGTACTCCCCGTTGGGCACCACCATGCGTTTCACATCGAGCAGGTTCTGCGGAAACGCCACCAGCGGACTGTTGAGGATATATTTTTCAAAGGCCACCACCACATCTCCCTGCTTGATGAGGATGAGCGTTTCGACGCCGGCCTGCAGGTGGATGCTGTCAACCGGCTTGAATGTGACCGTAGCGGCGGCGACTTCGATGTTTACTTCGACATATGGTTTGTCGGGAGTTGCATATACGGCAAAGGAAACGCCCGTATCGAGCGCATGGCCGGCCAGGGGCAAAAACAGGCCCACCAGACAAGAAATGAATGGATTCGTTTTCATAGCGACTACATTGAAAAGTGAACAACTGGGTTATCCAAAAGTCAGGTTTCCACGACTATCCCATTGAACAAGTTTTGGGAAAAGTCAGGTTTCCGGATACCATGTCTCAGGCTGTCCCCTCTGCAAATTTCGGCTAAAATTTGATCCGGTGCACCTTTTTTATTGTCTGAAAATCAGGAAAAACAACATCAGCACCAGGATAACAAGCAGGTAGGGCACCCATATCTTTCCGCCAAACCTGAAGCCCCTGCGCTTTTCGCCTTCATTTACCCGGCTGCCGTTCAGTTTTTGCCGGTCGATGTAGGTCACATAAATGAAACAGAAGAAGTTAATGGCCAGCGTCAGCATCAGGAAAATGTAGGCCAGGTTCATCGAGTCTGTCGTCGGCGATATCTGTACCAGGTTGATGGAGTAGGCTACCGTAGCCAGGAAGGAGGTGATGATGAGTTCGCCCACTTCTTCAAAACTGGCCTTGTGGAAGAACAGCATGAAGATCGGCAGGGCGCTGAACATCAGGAACGGAAGCACGATCAGAATGATGGCGCCCCAGGGTCGACGGCTCACCCTGAGGTGTATGTTGAGGGTCTTGTATTTTTCCATAAACTTGGCCTTGTCGGTAGGGTCGAAGGTGACCTTGTTGGGCGAGCCGAGCGCGTTGGTGATCTGGTTGTCGAGCGTGACGTAGTATTCCTCCGTATCCCAGTCGTGCAGTTGAAAATCGTTGATCTTGTCCTTGACCTGGAGTCTGCTGTAGTCGAAACTGATCTTGATCTTGTCGTTCGGGGCAAGCGCAGCGATCGGGATCAGCAGCTCGTGGCGGTCGAAGGGGAAGGCGAAGGAATTAAAATTCCCCAAAAACTTGCCGCTGATGCGATGGCTGCTCACGACGTAATCGCTGTTGGTGTCGCGGGCAATATCATAGCGGTTGCCCTCTTCCGAACTGATGTTGGGGAAATCGATATAGCCCTCTTTTTCAATGTGTTTTCTGTCGACAATAACCCAGTACAGCAGGTTGCAGTCGAAAGTATTGCGCCGCACATCCACATCGCTGACGCCCACGATATCGATGCCGACCCGCAGCGAGGGGATGGGCTCGCCGGCGCTGTTGATCTGGATCAGCGGACTTTGGGTGTTGCCGTCTTTAATTTCTTCAAAATTCGGTTCCGGCTTCAGGATCATCAGGGAATCGAACACGTATAAATCCTTGAGCAGGGCCACCTTGCGGTTTTTCAGTTTATTCCGGAAATAGGCGGCTGTTTGGGCTCGATTGGAAGCGCCGGCACGCAGGGCCGTTTCAAGGATATTTACCGCATCATAGCAACGGTGGAGGGTAAGATCGGCCTGCCGCTCCCGTTCCCGTTGCAGTTCCTTTTCCGCATCGCTCGTGTTTTCGTTGTCCTTCTTGATAAAAGGGTTGGGGTATTTAGCCTTGATGACCTTTTTTTCCTGGTAAACCTCCAGGGGCATCAGGTTTTCATCGTTGACAAGACGGATAAACGTATGTCCCCTTTCCCGGGTGATCTTTTCCAGTTCCTTGTCTGTGAGGCTGGTTTGAATGCCAACAAAGGTTTTGACAGGCAGCCGCTCCTGCTCCAAAAACCGCATGATCGAATCGCCGTAACCGGCGTGGGTATTGAGCAGGATAACCTCCGTACCGGGCTGGTTGAACAATTTGCGCAATGCCCTTTTCATGACCGCAACCGAATCGCCCGGCACTTCCCTGTTCCTGATGTAACTCCTTTGCCACAGGCACACCGAGTCATAACGCATACCGATCTTGTTCATGCTTTCCGTAAACCGGTTGTGCAGCAGGTAGTCGCATTCCGTGACAAACCCGATATGCTTGGTACTCAACACGGTATCGATAAACTGAACCAGAAAACCGGGATTCGGGTCGCTTGGACTCAGGAAGACGGCATTGTCGCCGAAGTCGAGTTTGTTTTGATCGGCGCTCAGCGCAATGACCGGCATTCCGCGCCGGATAATTGGCGCAGCAAAACGGATATACTTGCCCCAGGTATTATCCACCACCAGCGTGATGCCGGTATCTGCCATGATCTGTTCATATATTTTGGGGATAACCGAATCGACATAATCGCACTGAAAGGTCTTAAGCCGGTATTCGACCGGATAGGGTTTGGGTTCACTGTGGTTGTTGACGCGATCGAGGAAGGTCTGCAAGGCAACGATGCGCAGGGAGTCGGAGTAGTTGTTGGCGCTGTCTTTGGCGACGTCTGTATAGTTAAAACCCAGATATGCCACATATTTTACGGGCCGGTTGGAGAAGACCGGTTTTTTACAGGCAAAATGGGCAGTCAGGAAGAAGGCGGCGAGTGCGAATATGATTTTTTGCATGGCGAACGGCAGGTTTTTCAAATGGTTATGGGTGGTTTTCGGATGTCAAAGGTAATAAATACTACTGTCCCCTCAATACCGGCAAAACAACTCCCGAGGCCCCTACCGGTGTGTGAAACACCTGGATCGTCGCCGGGATAAAATCCTCGTCTTTAGCCTGGTATATATTGATAAATTGCTGCGGATTCCGGTCGGCCAACGGAAACCAGCTGCTTTGCACCTGTATCATCAACTTGTGTCCCGGCAGGAAGGCATGCGATACGTCGGGCAGGTCGAACCGCACCCGGGATACCGTCCCCGGCACAAAAGGCTGCGGTTTCTCAAAACTGTTCCGGTAACGGCCCCGCATGATCTCTCCGCGCACCAGCATCTGATATCCCCCAAGCGGTACGCCGTTCTCCTGACCAGACAGGGTGTCGGGGAAAACATCGATCAGTTTCACAACGAAATCGGCATCCGTACTGCTGAGGTTAACCCACAGATCAGCCGTAATGGTACCGGCCAGGGTCAGTGTTCTGTCCAGTACTTCCGTTTGGTAGACCAGCACATCGGGTCGGCGGGCGGCAAACCGCTGGTCGTCGCACATGTATTCGCGCGTCCTGCGCAGGTGCACATCTTCGGTGTATGGCACAGGCTTCGACGGATCGCTCAGGTACTCGTCCATCTGCATACCCGGGGGCGCCTTGTCGACCGCCGGGGGCGGCGCTACCGACAGCAGCCCGCCTTCGTGGAAATAGAACATGACCGGCTCTGAATGCCTGGGAGGCCAGGTATCATACATCCGCCATTCATTGCTACCCGTTTCGAATACGATCGCATCGGGGAGGTCCATTGTTCCCTTGTTTTTCAGGTAATATTCAAAAAAGCGGAACTCCACCTCTTTTTGGTAGTAATCGGTCGTTTTTTTGCCAAAAACAACATTTCCGAGCCGGTCGCCGGCAGTGCGCGCCCAACCGCCGTGTACCCAGGGGCCCATCACCAGCCGGTTGCTTGCCGCCTGCGAATTCTGTTTTTCGATAGCTTCGTAAACGCGCCATGCGCCGAAGCAATCTTCCGCATCGAACAGTCCGCCGACGGTCATCACGGCGGGCATGATATTCTTCAGGTGTGGCCGCGGGTTGCGTGCCTGCCACCAGGCGTCGTAATCAGGGTGCGCCATCAGGTCGTTCCAGAAAGGGATATTTTTCATGCCGAACCTGTCGGCATAGTTGCGCAGAGCCCCTGCACGCAGGTAAAAATCGTAATTGTCCGGCGTTTTCCAGTCGCTGAACCCGGCAGCGCCGTCGGTAGTGGGCCGGGGGCGCGATTTTCCGAATCCCGAATAAAACGAAAAGGCATCCATGAGCATAAAGGCGCCGTTGTGGTGGAAATCGTCGCCAATGAACCAGTCTGTCACCGGCGCCTGCGGCGATACTGCCTTGACAGCCGGGTGGTTGGACAACACCGCCATTGTCGCGTAAAAACCGGGATAAGAGATACCATAGATCCCTACGCGGCCGTTATTGCCGGACACGTTTTTAACCAGCCAGTCCACCGTGTCGTAGGTATCGCTGGCCTCGTCAATGTCTTTTGACGTCTTTTTGCCGGGGTTGAACGGCCTGACATCCACAAACTCCCCTTCGCTCATATAGCGGCCCCTGACATCCTGGGTGACGAAAATATAGCCCGCTCGCGCCAGGTCCATGTTTTGAAAACTGGTCGTGTAGGCATCCACACCGTAAGGCGAACAGGAATAGGGCGTCCTTTTCAGCAGAATCGGATAAGTGTTTTTTCGGTCATTGGGGACATAAATGCTGGTAAACAACTGCACACCGTCGCGCATCGGAATCATGACCTCCCGTTTGGTGAAGTTGTTGCGGATAAATACGGAGTCCGCCGTTTGATCTTGTGCGTACAGGAATACTGCCGAAAGCAGAAGGGCAAAAACAAGGGATATGGATCGTACAGACATGAGCAATAATCTTATTCGTTTGCCGCACAAAGTCCAAAATTTTTAAACCCTGCCTACTGTTTTTCGTTAAAAAACAATGGAACTGCTGTTCCGATGCGTAGTCAAATGACTGCTTTAATCTGAAAATACCCTGTTATCCATGAATTTATCGCCCGAAATATTGTACGCCCTGATGTATTCCGCCATTGCCATTACCGGCGGGCTCTTCATCGGCTGGTTGCTGGAACGATACCTCCTGCGCCGGCTATTCCTCAACTTTGAACTGTTCGCAGCGCTGAAAGGAGCGGGTGTTTTTGCAGGACTCTGGATCGGAGTTCGCCTTGGATTGCGCTACCACCACCTTCCCGAATCGTGGGACGGCAGTATCAATCTGGGCTGGCAGTCGGTATTTATCATGGCCACTACTTTTTACGTTGCCCGACTGACCGGCAGGTTCATCGGCCTGAAGATGTCCAACATGAACGGCCTCCTGCCTACCGCTACCTTGCTCCAGAATGTCGTCAGGGTAGTGATCTACATGAGTGGCATCATGGTGCTGTTGCAAACGCTGGGCATCTCCGTAGCGCCTGCGCTAACGGCTTTGGGAGTGGGCGGACTGGCCGTAGCGCTGGCCTTGCAGGACACCCTCGGCAACCTGTTTGCAGGCATGCAGATCATCGCGTCGCACAAAATCAGGCCGGGACATTTTATCCGGCTGGAAAGCGGCGAAGAGGGGTATGTGACCGATATTACCTGGAGAGATACCACGATCAGGGCCTTGTCCAACCAGACCATTATTCTGCCCAACTCCAAACTCGCCACCTCTACCGTGACCAACACCTGGGTGCCCGACCCCGAGATTTCGGTACCGGTGCCGGTGGGGATTCACTACGACAGCGACCTGGAACAGGTAGAGCGCGTCACCCTGGAGGTCGCCCAGACCATTCAGCAATCGCACCCCGGCGCAGCGCCCGACCACGAACCGACACTCCGGTACAACGAGTTTGCCGACTCCAGTATTAATTTCAAGGTTGTGCTTCGGGCAAAGGAGTTTTCCGAACAATTCGCCCTTCGACATGATTTCATAAAAGCACTGCACGCGCGCTACCGGAAGGAGCGGATTTCGATTCCATATCCGATCAGGACGGTTCATATGGTAAATGCCGGGTAGTGCACGACGGCTGCTGCGTTGGTCGAGTAAATACAAGTCTCTATCGCCGTGGAAGGTGATTTCATTGAGCAAGTCGTAGTTCATTTTGCGCTTAAGATATTAACAATCAACCTCTTAAATAAAAACCTCTCCGTAAACATCTGTTCCTTGCAACTGCAACCTCCGTTTTCAAATCCGTGTCTATTGTTGCATCAACTTTGCAATCATTATTCTTCTCAGATATGAAAACGACATTTTTTGGAGCATTGCTCTTGTCCATGTTCCTCAGCCTTAACCACAGTATTGCAGCACCAGCCGGCGCCACCACACGGCTGAACGACCCGGAGGTGAAAGTAGTAGTCAGCCAGAAACGAATCTGGCTGGTCACAGATGAAATTTCCGTAAAAAGCCTCACCCTTCATGTGATGAACGAGCAGGGAAGAGTAGTTATGGAAAAAACCTTTTCCTCCAAAACAACGGACTGGTCTCTGGTGATCAGTTCGTTGCCCTCCGGCAAATACGCCGTCATGATCGGCTCGAAAAAAATGACGGAATTTGAACGGCAGTAGAAAATAGGC
>CALMBD010000130.1 GCA_937861115.1 uncultured Bacteroidota bacterium
GCGGCGGCAGTAACCCCATGACACAATCCAACCTGTTCGGCAAGGGGGAATGGCGGGCAGCCGTCAACTATCGATACTTCCGCTCTTACAAGCACTTCAGAGGCGATTCGGAAGAACAGGAACGCGTGGAAAATGGAACGCAGGTGATCAATGTCGCCCATTCCGCCGATCTGGGGCTGAGTTATTCGCTGACCAGCCGCCTGTCCTTTTCTGTCAATCTTCCCGTTATTTCGTACGACCGCTCTTCGCTGTACGAACACTATGGCAACAGCACGACGGCCAACCCCGACCAACTCCGTTTTCACACGGACGCCAAGGGTATCGGCGACCTGCGACTGGCGGCCAATTACTGGCTGTTTGACCCGAACCAACCCGGTTCAGGTAATATTTCACTCGGCCTGGGTGTCAAACTCCCCACGGGCAACGCCAACGTGCAGGGCGATTTTCACAAACTCAACAGCGAGAAAGTGGACACTGTCGTCCGCAAAGCAGTTGACCAGTCCATACAACTCGGCGACGGCGGTTGGGGCTTCACCTTCGATGTACAGGCCTACCAACAACTGTCGCACCACCTGTCGCTGTATTTCAGCGGTTTCTATCTGTTCAACCCGGAAAATGTGAATGAAACACTGACCCGGGGCACGCTCAACAATGTCGATCCCCTGATCGCATACCATTCGATCGCCGATCAGTATGCGGTACGCCTCGGCGCAAACGTACTCGTTTTGCCGGCACAGAACCTGTCGGTAAGCCTGGGTGCCCGCGCAGAAGGCATCCCCTCCAGCGATTTGATCGGGAAAAGCGAGGGTTTCCGCAGGCCCGGGTATGTGGTATCGGCAGAGCCGGGACTGTTCCTTTCAAGCGGAAATTTTAATTTTAACCTCAGTGTACCTGTTGCTTTGTACCGCAACCGGGTAAAAAGCACTTACGATCTTGCCGACCCAACCGGTCAGCGCCACGGCGACGCAGCATTTGCGGATTACAGCATCAATGCAGGTGTAATGTATCGCTTTGGCGGACATAAAAACGAGTCTATGAAAACCGTACCCCAATTTCCGAGCGTTACGAATTAAAAAGAGCCAAAACACAAACACCAGCGTTCAGCGCCCGGCAGAGCTTCAACTGTCGGGCGTTTTTTATGTTAGCCGGTTAAACGTGTATCCTGAAAAATCGTCCAAGTGATTTTAAACCGCTTTCAAAATGACAAGGAAACTTACAATCATTATTAATCTGCTGACAATCAGTTTTTTTCAATCGTTTTCCCAGGGCCAGGCGTTCTATTTTCCGCCCCAAACCGGTACGGCCTGGGAAACGCTGGCGCCTGCTTCGCTGGGTTTTTGCGCCGACCGCATCGATAGCCTGTACAACTTTCTGGAAGACAACAATACCAAGTCGTTCATCCTGTTGAAAGACGGAAAGATCGTACTGGAGCGTTATTTCGGCACCTATAAACAGGACTCCATCTGGTATTGGGCTTCGGCGGGCAAATCGCTCACGGCCTTCCTGGTCGGGCAAGCACAGGAGGAGGGGCTGTTCGATATTCACGACAAGACGAGCGACTACCTGGGTACCGGGTGGACAAGCGCCCCGCCCGACAAGGAGGCGCTGATCACTATTTGGCACCAGTTGTCCATGACCAGCGGGCTCGACGATACGTTCACCCCCACCCCCACTCAGCCCGACCCGAACACCTGCACCGATCCTGCATGCCTCAACTATCTGGCAGATGCGGGTACCCGCTGGGCTTATCACACCGGCGCCTACCGGCTTTTGCAGGATGTGATCGCTGCCGCCGGCGGCGTCACGATCAATCAGTTTACCAAATCGCATGTACTCGACCCAACGGGAATGAAGGGACTTTGGGTCGCCGATGTCATGTACGGACGCGCGCGCGACATGGCGCGTTTCGGATTGCTTACCCTTGCCGGCGGCGTCTGGAACGGCGATACGCTGCTGCACGACCAGCAGTACTTTTATGACATGATCCATCGTTCACAGAATCTCAATAAGAGTTACGGTTACCTGTGGTGGCTCAACGGACAGGAGAGTTTCATGGTGCCGGGATTGCAATTCGTGTTTCCGGGAAAACTCATCCCCAATGCCCCGGACGATATGATTGCCGCTTTGGGAAAAAATGACCAGAAAATTCACGTGATCCCCTCAAAAGGGTGGGTAGTGGTGCGCCAGGGCAACGCAGCCGGGTTGACGCCCGGAGGCAATACTGTGCCGATCCTTTTCGACAACGCGATGTGGGGTTACCTGAACCAGTTGGTATGTGCGCCGACGGCTGCCGGAGAGGTTGCAGACCGGTTCGTCAAAATATTCCCCAATCCGGCACAAAACGGCTGGCAAATCGAGATAGCCGAACCATTAGATTATGCCGAACTGTTCGATATGCAGGGACGGCGGCTGCGCTCGGTTGCCGGGAATGGCAATTCCTCCGTCTGGCTCGATGCATCGGCGCTGCCGGTGGGTGTTTATATGGTACAAATATTTGCCGGAGGCGCCTCGCGATGGGCCAGGGTGGTGAAAAGCGTGCGGTAATCAATAAAATTATAGGGTTACGACGGACTCTTCGCGGCAGGAATCGACTACTTTTGCGGCTCTTTTTTCAAAGCCAACCTGTCCGACGACAGCCAATACCATGACAGAACAAGAACTCCTGCGCCGCGAATCGCTGCAGAAACTCCGGGAACTCGGCATCGACCCCTATCCTGCCGAAATGTTTGAAGTGACGGCACATGCCGCTGATATCGTACAAAACTACCGGGAAGAAGTGCTGGAAGACGGCACCAAAAACCGCCTGAACTATACATCCGTAGCGCTGGCCGGCCGTATCATGGCTACCCGGGAAGCAGGGAAGGCCATGTTTATGAACCTGCAGGATTCGAGCGGCCGCATTCAGTTGTATATGCGCCGGGAGGAGATCAACGGCGGTGATGAGAATTCGCCGATGTTCGACACCGTCGTCAAAAAACTGCTCGACCTGGGTGATTATGTAGGCGTCAAAGGTTTTGCCTTCCGCACCAAAACCGGCGAAGTGAGCGTGCATGTGCAGGAATTCAAGTTTCTGTCGAAAAGCCTGCGCCCGTTACCGGTGGTGAAAAAAGACAATGAAGGCCATATCTACGATGCCTTCACCGATCCGGAACTGCGCTACCGCATGCGGTACGTCGACCTGACGGTGAATCCCGAATTCCGGGAGATATTCATCAAGCGCACGAAGATGATCAAAACGATACGGGCATTCCTCGACGAACTCGGTCTGCTTGAGGTGGAAACGCCTATCCTGCAGCCGATCCACGGCGGCGCGGCGGCACGGCCATTCAAGACGCACCACAATGCGCTCGATATGCCGATCTACATGCGTATCGCCAATGAACTGTACCTCAAGCGCCTGATCGTTGCCGGTTTCGACGGGGTGTACGAACTGAGCAAAATGTTCCGCAACGAGGGTATGGACCGGACGCACAACCCGGAATTCAGCATGCTGGAATTTTACGTGGCCTACAAGGACTATTACTGGTTGATGGATGTCACGGAGCAGATGTTCGAACGCATCGCCCGTGCGTTGAACAGCGACGGCAGTACGAAAGTCACGGTAGGGGAGCACGAGATCGAGTTTGCAGGCCCATACAAACGCCTTACCATGTTCGATGCCATCCAGCAATTCACCGGCCTGAATGTCGAAACCGCCGATGAGGCCGAACTGCGCAATTACTGCCGGCAGCACCATATTGAGATCGACGCAACCATGGGCAAGGCAAAGCTCATCGACGAGATATTCGGTGAAAAAGTGGAAGGCAACCTGATTCAGCCCACGTTCCTGATCGATTACCCGGTGGAAATGTCGCCGCTCACCAAAAAGCACCGGAGCAAGCCAGGCCTGGTCGAGCGTTTCGAGTTGTTCGTCAACGGCAAGGAAGTGGGCAACGCCTATTCCGAGTTGAACGATCCCATCGATCAGCGCGAGCGATTTGAAGACCAGTTGCGCCTGGCGGCCCGCGGCGACGAGGAGGCCATGGCCATGGATGAAGATTTCCTCCGCGCCCTTGAATACGGTATGCCGCCAACAGCGGGTATCGGTTTCGGCATCGACCGGCTGGCGATGCTGTTTACCAACCAGACAAGCATCCAGGAAGTGCTGTTTTTCCCGCAGATGCGGCCGGAAGTGTAGGGCTTTAGCCTGTTGCCGGGTGGCGGCATGAACGGGCCTGAAGGTTCGTTATACATGGGTGCGCGCGGCCATACGGAGGCCGGCAGGTCTGAAATGGATGAGGAAATTTTAACATATTTTCTTATGCATTGTACCACATAAGTGTTATTTTCGCCTTATCAAAAATCGAATAATCCACACTTATGCGCACTTACACACCTTCGGTTCGGGGAGCCATCTTCTTGCTATTGGTCATCCCGTTTTTCTCCTTCCGCTATGCTGCAGCGCAACTGCAGGGCAAATGGGAATGCAACATCAAGTCCGGCAACCTGGACGCTTCCACTTCCTATCAGATCAACTGCGACGGATTTTTGCTCTTTAAAGAGGATTTTACCCTCGTCAGCACTTGCCTCGACGGTTTTTTCCCTACGAATACCTCGTGGGAGATCAGCAACAACAGGCTGATCCTCAAAGACTCGGACGGTCATGCCTTTGCCGATTTCGAGATCAAAAAACTGGATAATGCAGACCTGACCCTTTTCCGCAAAGGCGTTACCTACGATTTTCGAAAGGCGGACTAATTGCCTTTGATCTTTTCCAGCAGCAATTCTGCAACCAGTTTGTTGCCTGCGTCGTTCAGGTGAACGCCGTCGGTAGTAAGGATGCCTTTGTCCCTGTTCTCCGGGTTATGCGCACTGTTGTAGTCTGAAAAAGCCGTCCTCAAATCACAAAGCGTACATTTATATGTTTCGGCCAGGTCGCGGATGATCTGCGCATACTGGTTGATTTCCCCATCCTGCGGATTGGTACAATCGGTTTTTTCCCCGATACAGGCAGGGGTGCACAGCACCAGCCGGATGCCGGCTTCCCGCATTTTGGAGATCAAGGCTTCATAAAAACGACCAAATTTGTCCGCATCGGTTCCGGTACCCATCATTCGCTTGTGCCACACATCGTTCACCCCTACATATATCACCACGATATCGGGCTTTTGGGCCAGCACGTCTTTTTCCAGGCGTAGGTAAAGGTCGTACACCTTATTGCCGCTAATACCCGCACCGATCAGGTCGTAGTCATCGCCCTTCCCGTCTGTGGCGAGCATTTCCCGCATTTTTACAATGTATCCGCCGGGTTGTACCCCGGCCTCCGTGATACTGTCTCCGAAAAAAACGACGCGGGTCGGGTTGTCCATGGTGGTAAAGGCAAAAAAGAAAAAGGTGAAAAAAAGCGACGGGAGGAGGATAAGTTGTTTCATGCAATTTTGAATGTGAGA
>CALMBD010000131.1 GCA_937861115.1 uncultured Bacteroidota bacterium
GTCGCATGCTACTGCTTGTACTATTGCGGGGGCGCCGGCTAAAGCAGGTGGTACCGCGGAGGTACCTGTGGCACTTGAGAAAAAGACATTAACTTCGCCTGATGGAGGCACATTTCCTCAACTGTGCCCGAACCGTGTTCAATTCAATAATTACGCGCTTTATGGAAATAGATAAAAAATCGCTCCGGGCATTGGTGGCAGACGGCGATGTGGATGCGCTATTGACCGCATTAATGGAAATCGCGGAACAGGCAGGCCAGGCTGACTGGCGAAACTATCTTTTACAGGTTTCTGCCAACTGGAACGCGGGACAGAAAAGGGTACGGCTCAACACTATCTCCGGCGAGCAGGCCAAACTGGAGTTTGCCCAGACGATAGATACCCTGAACCATTTCATCAACAACCTGCCAGATCGTATTCAGGCGGGGAACCAGGGCACAGGCGTGCCGCAGCCTGTCGGGCCTCCCGGCACAAAAAGGCGATCCGGAGGCGTTTACCTGATTGCCGGGATTGGCGCCATCGCGATATTGTTGGGACTGGCTTATGCTGCCGGTGTATTTAACCAAAACAAGCCGCAGTCAAACACGACACCCACGAATTTAAAAATCGATTCAACAGCACGGGAGGCGGCACAGGACACCAAAAAGAAGGTACAGACGCCCGTCCAGAAAACAAAACCGGTGCAAGAGGACGTAACGCTGTTCAACTCCGGTGAGAAAACCGACGTGGGTGTAGCAGTGGTTTCGGGTCGCGAACGCAATACCGACCTGGCTCAAAAGATTGCGGCTGTTTTGCGCAAAAAAGGCATTTCAGCCTCTCACTCGGTATTTCTCCATACCTTTTACAAGCAGCAATATTTTTATGCCATTGTAGATGACAACCCGATAATCCTTACCCGGCTGCAAGCGAAGGCACGCATGCGCTACGCGCTGCTGATCCGCCAGAATGATGTCGTGGTCAAAGAAAAAGCCGCCTCCACCGGCCCGGCTCTGGCACGCGAAAGCAACACGGGCGCCGGAATGGCTGAAGCGACCTTCGATATCCTGATGCTGGACGCCGCTTCCGGGAAGGTTATCGAGCAGGCCAGTCCCCGCCTCCAGGCGGCTTCGCCTGCCGACCTGGGACAGGCGTTATTAAACTGGATCGCCAAAAAATCCTGGAAACTGTAAGCGGCTGTTTTTTACTTCAGGGATATATAGATCGTACGTCCGGATGTGCTGTCCTTTATGGTGAACCGCGTTTGGGTGTTGTCTGCCAGTTGCAGTCCGCTGAGGAAACTCCAGAGTTTTGCCCCGAACAAACCAATCGGGTATATCTTTTTACCTGTTGCATCCAGCAGTGGAATCCGGAGATCATCGATGATCATTTCCTGTGGCGAATTACTGCTTTGATTAAAAGACTTGATCAATTCCGGTTCGCTGTACATCCACAACAAGATCATTTTTGAAAGCGGGGCAGGGGCGGCCAGTGCCGGCAATTCAGACTTTACCACGCTGTCAAAATCAAAGATCGCATCGTCGGCTATGGTAAAATGCAATTGCAGGGGCTGTCCGGCTTCAACCATATTGGTTAAAGCGCCCTGCACGGTAGCGATATACTGCTCTATGAACTTGTTGGTGGCCTGTTTGATCAGCGACAGGTAATCGGCTTCCCTGACGAAGCAATTGCTGTCTGAAACCCGATCGGCCATCAGTTCACCCGTGGCGGTCAGATAGGTTTTCAGCCGAACACGAGCTTTGTGCGTCTTGTTTCCACAATCGATGTGGTTGATCTCCAGTTCGACAAATATATCCGGCGAGGCATACTCCACGAACAGCGCTTTTGTGTCGCTCGTGGGGTCTTTCATCACGCGATCCTGTTCATACTTCTGGTATCGCGCGCCGAAATCTATGATCCGCAGGCCATTGGAAATATAGGCATCCTGGAGGTTGGCAATAGCCAGCCGCAAATCAGGATCCTGCTGCAGTTTGGTGCTGATCTTTTCATTATCCTCCAGATAAGGAATGATCATAATAGAGAAATTGCGCAGGTCGGGTGTTGTCACCTGAGCAGCAAGCGGAAACAGCCCCGCCATGCAGCAGGAGAGCAAAAAGGAACGCAGGTTCATAGTGCAACCGGAATGGTTCAGAACAGTTTTTTGACGGGGATATACACCACCTTCAGGGGATTCTTTTTCGAATTGTATTTTTCCAGTACGGTATCTTCCCCTTCAATAAATTTGCAGGTCACCAGGTCCTGACTGATGCGGAGCACTTTGATCTT
Source organism: uncultured Bacteroidota bacterium (assembly GCA_937861115.1). Taxonomy (GTDB): domain Bacteria; phylum Bacteroidota; class Bacteroidia; order Chitinophagales; family Saprospiraceae; genus M3007. The sequence continues at coordinate 2,263 of CALMBD010000131.1, forward strand.
TCCGATCTCTACTTCGTCTTTATATATCTTGCCGCCGATCTCTACCGGGACAATCTCCTTGACAATGAGTTTGTCTCCTTCTTTAAAGCCGGTAGATTTTCCCCCGATGATGATAAGTTGCTGTTCCGTCCCGCCGTTGGGTTTATTGGTATTCTTGGGCACTTCTTGGATTTTAGAAATTTGCAGTTCGACCGGGAAAACCTCGTCGATAAATTTGCGCATGTAAGGATCAAGTTCCGCCATTCGTTTATTGACCGCCTCCCTCGGCGACTGCGGTTTTTTAGACATACCCGACAGCACCCCGCTTACTATTTTGTTGGATACCTCATTGGTATACGTCGCATCGCCCAGGGTTGAGTTCCCCGACGGCGTAATGATCTGGGATGCTACCGCCTGACCGTTTTCTACATTGATCACGCGGGCAAAAAGCGACAGATCGCAGTCGTAGCCGATCAGTTCAATGGTCTTTTGCTTGGTTTCCTTATCCGTTTTTTCGCGTTGCACCTCGTAGGCCTTTGCCGAGTTTACATAGATAAACAGGATAAATTCGGCGCCCCGCTGTTTGCCCTGATCCACCACTTTCCCTTCGACAAAATCAACGCCCTGGTTGAGTCTTTTCTCCTCACTGACCAGGTCCTGGCCAAACAACCGATCCAGCACCTTGATGCGCTGGGTATTGAGCATCGTATTCATGATGTAGTTGTAAAGCCGGTCTGCGTCTTCCCGATCACATGTATTTGGGCTGTAATAAATAGGCGCCAACGCAACCGCCTTTTCAATGACCTGACCGAAAGCAATATTGCGGATTGAAATAAAAATAAATACCAGGAATAAGAATCTGACTTGTTTCATAGATTCGTTGAGCATTAAAAGGTTAACATATATGGCAAATATAGAATTAAATGCTTTTCAGGAAAATCATACATTAAAAAAATATACGAATAGCCTCACTTGAACCTGTATCAGGTACCGTTGCAGGTACCGTTACAGGTACCGCCGGCTTTAGCCGGCGCATATCCACATAATACTACTCCGGTACCGCCGACTTCTGTCGGCGCATATCCCTTGGTACTATTGC
>CALMBD010000132.1 GCA_937861115.1 uncultured Bacteroidota bacterium
GTTTTCTGCAGAAAACCGGCTGGTATTACCCATGTGCCACCACTAGGCATTGTGCTCCCAAAACTATACTAGGATCGACAAAGAGAAGGCGACTTATGACACCTGCTCACTTCGGTCGCTCCTGAACTTCCGATGGCGTGACTTGAGCAGCACGCTCGAAATCAATTACACCCCATTTCCACTTTCGACAACAGGTCGTTGTTCGGGAAACAGTTGCCGGATAAGGTTCGCGCCGGCACGTATCGGTCCATATTCGGGTCGTACAGGCCATTGGCGAGAAACTCCACCAGGTCATTTACCTCATCCTCGGTCAAACCGAGCGGACGGAACTGGGTAGCAATCTGGCTGGCCGGCACATCCGGATTCTCCGGAATACCTGCGTTGAAATAATCCACTACCTCCTTTAGAGAGGTCTTGCTGGCGCCGTGGAAGTAAAAATCGACATCCCTGAGGTTGTACAGTTGAGGAACCTTGAATTTGTACATATCCTCCGGATTCCCGGTGAAGCCGCCGCGCCCGAGGTTGCGTTTATCATTCGGTCCGGTCCGGAAAACGTTATAACCGCTCTGGTACAGGTTGTTGACTCCAATCGCGTAGAACCGGTGCGGGGCGCTGTTCAGCGACGGACTGTTGTGGCAACCCACACATCCCGCTTCGCCGAAGAACAGCAATGCGCCTCTTTTTTGTTGCTCGGTCATGGCCGACTTTTCGCCTTTCAGCCAGCGCTGGAAAGGCGCCTGGTTGGTCAGGACCGTACGGAAATAAGCCGCAATGGCAAATGCGCCCGTTTTGCGGGTATAGCGCTCGCTTACCGGAATATCCGGGAACGCGGCATCGAACATGGCCGTGTAGCCCAGGGAATCGGTGATGGCTTTGTTGATCAGTTGACGGTGGACGATCAGGGCGCGTTCGTTGTTGGCCTCCAGGCCCTGCAATCCCTTAAAGTTGATCTGTACCAGTGTGTCCTGATTCCAGGCCGATTCTGTTCCCGCATTGACGCCAAAGGAGCCAAACGTACCTGCCCACAAGGCGTTGGTAACATACGTGAGATTGATCACAGGCAAAGGCCGGGCGCCTTGCGCATCCACTTCGTCGCCGAGGTAGATCGGGTGCTTGGTACGGCCTTCCCCGCTTTGGCCAAAGCCCAGCGCGCCGTCGGCGATACCCTGAAAGCGGCCTGCCGTGAATCCTCTGGAAGGCACATGGCAACTGCTGCACGAATAGGTTTCCATGGAAGCCGGATATTTTGGCTCCACGCCAAGGCCGGTCTCGTAAAACAACAACCTGCCCAGTTCCACCTTCGCCGCAGTAACCGGATTTTTCGTATCCTGGTTCGGAAGCGCTGCTAAATCGTCGCTGGATGGCATGATATAGCCTTCGTATGTGCCGGTTGCAGACTGCTGGTTCAGCGAAGCCTCCAGCATTGCATCGAGATTTATGTGCGGCTCATGCACACACGACATGAAGTAACTGAAAGAAACAAGTAGAAAAAAAACAGTAAATGTTTTTTTCATGGCATAGGATTTTAAATCATAATTAAAGTAAAACGACAAGCATCCCTGCCGTTGGGCGGGAGCATTCAGAAGGAGGGTACAATCGAAAGAGGGGAAAAATTAAAAAAAATAACGGGTATCTTACACAAAAAACAATGCCGATTTTCGCTGGCAAACTTTTCTTTGATGCCTTCCGGCAAACTTTTCAGCGTAAATCGGCGGGAAACAAATACATCAATACTGCATTAGGGAATGGCAAAATGCCCAAATCACCGACATTTGATCCAAAAAAATGCGCAACAACCTTCCCGCAGCACTGATGCTGTTATTGTCAATTGTGTCCTGTAAAACTACGAATATCATGCCGGTTTTCAACATTCCATTTGAAACAAATGCCAATCAAACCCTGAAATACCACGAAATTATTACGTGCTACGAAAAAATGGCCCGTGCACACCCCGGTATTTTTCAATGCACCGCCGTTGGTAGTACCGATATCGGCGAACCCTTGCACGTCGCCGTGCTGAGCACCAACGGTGAGTTCGACCCCGAAAAAATCCGGCGCGCCGGCAAGCGCATCCTCCTGATCAACAACGGTATACACCCCGGCGAGCCGGAGGGCATTGATGCGACCGTGATGCTGCTCCGCGATTATCTGGGCAATGAGGCATTCCTGAAATCGCTGAAAGACCTCGTGATCGTCGTTATTCCGGTTTACAACGTCGACGGCTGCCTCAACCGCAATTCCTTTACCCGCGCCAACCAGGACGGCCCCGAATCGTACGGATTCCGCGGCAATGCCCGCAATTACGACCTGAATCGCGATTTCGTGAAGTGCGACTCGCGCAATGCCCGGACCTTCAACAAGATATTCCGGACCTGGATGCCCGATATTTTTGTAGACAACCACACAAGCAACGGCGCCGATTATCAATATACCATGACGCTGATCGCTACGCAGCACGACAAACTGGAGGCGCCCCTCGGGACTTTTTTGCAAAAAACCATGCTGCCCGAATTGTACGGCGAGATGAAAAAACGCGACTGGGAAATGATCCCGTACGTGGATGGGCCGGGCGCTACACCCGACAGCGGCATCAGCGGTTTCTGCGATTACGGCAGGTACTCCACAGGCTACGCGGCGCTGTGGAACACCATCGGCTTCATGCCGGAGACACACATGCTCAAACCCTTCAAGGATCGCCTGATGAGTACCTACCACTTCATGGATGTGGTAATAAACTTTATAACGGCACACCATGCCGAGATTGGCCGCGTGCGCGCGGAAGCATGGGAAACCACGCGTACCAAGCGGCAGTTTGTGCTGGATTACGCCCTGGACCAAAAGACCCGCGACACCATCACCTTCAAAGGCTACGCCGCCAAATACAAACCTTCGGAGGTCAGCGGCTTGCCGCGCCTGTGGTACGACCGCGCGGAACCCTACGAAAAGCAGATCCCGTACTACAACTACTTCAAGCCTTCCGTGACGGTCGACAAACCCTACGCCTACATCATTCCGCAAGCCTGGGAAAACGTTCTGGAGCGACTGAACACCAATGCCGTCAAAATGAGTCGCCTGGATCAGGATGTGGAAATCGAGGTAGAAACCGCCTTTATTCGCGATTTTAAAACACGCAACCACTGGGAAGGCCACTATTACCACTACGGCATTCAACTGGACAAAAAAATGATGAAGCGGAAATTTGCCAAGGGAGACTATGTCGTGTTTACCAACCAGGATGCCAACCGCTACCTGCTCGAAACCCTCGAGCCCAACGCACCCGACTCCTGGGTAGCCTGGAATTTCTTCGACCCGGTGCTGATGCAGAAAGAGTACTTCTCCGCCTATGTATTTGAAGACCTCGCTGCGCAGTTTCTGAAAGATAACCCGGCGGTAAAGGCCGAACTGGACGCCAAACGCGCCGCCGAGCCCGAATTTGCATCCGACGGTTCTGCACAACTGGACTGGGTTTACCGTCAATCGCCCTGGTATGAACCCACCCACCGGATGTATCCTGTGGGGCGCCTGCTGACGGCTGAAAAATTACCATTGGCAGACTGACGGCTTGTTTTATCCGCTGAATTCCTGCCTTTATAGAATTTCTTTATGTGGCTTACGCTTCATGCCGTACTCTTGTACCCGGATAAAAACGGCTGGAATCAGGAACAACTACTTAGTTCTAAACATGAAACACACTTTCAAATTTATTGTACTGTCGCTGGCACTGGTCTTTGCCCGCGAGGGAGCGGCCCAGGAAACATGGTCGCTCGAGCGCTGTATTCAATACGCCCAGGACAACAACATCACCATCAAGCAGGCGCAGGCCAATGTAAGGACCTCTATTCTGGCGGAGCGGCAAGCCAAAGCGTCGCGACTGCCCAACGTGAGCGCCAGTTTTGATGCGGGCCAGCAATTCGGCCGGACCATCGACCGGACAACCAACCAGTTCAGTACCATTTCTACCGGTTTTAACAGTATAGGCGTGAGCGCGGGTGTCAGCCTGTTTAACGGCGGACAAATTCACCACGGCATACGACAGGCCGGCTGGGATGCGCAGGCCGCCCAGGCAGATGCCGATCAAAGCGCCAATTCACTGGCCCTGCAGATCGCGCAGGCCTACCTGAATATCCTGCTTTTTGAAGAGCAGCTGCAAAATGCCCAAAAACGCGTTTCCCAAAGCCAGGAACAATTGAATGTCACACAGAAACTGATCGACGCCGGCACCCTGCCCGCTGCCGACAAGTACAATATTCTCGCGCAACTGGCCCAAAGCGAACAAGCGGAGGTGCAGGCCCAAAACAGCGTCGAGCTGGCCTACCTCACCCTCAAACAACTCCTTCAACTCGAACCGGACTACGACCTGCAGATCGAACGCCCCTCCATAACGATACCGGCAGACGCCCGTCCGGATGAAGTTACCCTGACACCCGTGTACAACACTGCACTGGGTACCCAACCCAATATCCGGGCCGCCGACTACAGGATCAAAAGTGCGGAAGAAGGCATCTACCTGGCCAAGGCTGCATACTGGCCGTCCGTATCGCTATTTGCCAACCTGAGTTCCAACTACTCGACAGCGTACAAACTTCCGGAAAGTTATCTGCGTATACCGGAACCCGGCATACCCGTTCGGATTGACGGTGAAAACAAATCGCTGCAGTTTATCGGTGATACCACGATCATTCCGCAAAATATCCGCACGGTCGGGTACCTGGATCAGGTCGACCAGAACTTCGGTCAAAGCGTGGGACTCAGTATCAACATACCCATATACCAGAACGGCCGGGTGCGGCTCAGCGTGGAACGCGCCAAACTCAATGCGCTGAATGCCCAGTTGCAGCAGACCCAAACCCGGCAGCAACTGAAAAACGATATTCAGACTGCCATTGCCAATGCACGCGCAGCGCGCAAACAACTGGATGCCGCACAAAGAACCTTCGATGCCAACCAGATCGCTTTTCAAAATACGGAGAAACGCCACACCCTGGGTGCAGTGAATACCCTGGACCTGACCACTGCAAAAAACAACCTGGACATCTCCGAGAACGACCTCGTGGTGGCCCGGTACGACTATCTTTTCAAACTGAAAATACTTGACTTCTATGAAGGCAAGCCCCTCAGCATGAACTGATCGCGGCAGGCATAAACATTCGCCTTTACAACGACGCGTACGCTATTGCCTTTTTACCCGGGCGCTTCTTGTGCCGGTAATTGATCTTGACGATTTCGATAAATCGTTCATCGTCCGTGTGCAGGTTTTCCCCGAGCAAAAAGCGGTAAGTGCCTGAGGTCGTGAATACGGGCTGATTGTCCAACACACCGCTTGTGTACGGGTCTGCCTTGAATTTGGCCGTATTGATGGACAGGGTGTTCATATCTACAAATACCTCGCTGGTAACCAGCGGACGCAGGTTGCCCACGCAGCTCTCGGCAGGGAAAACGACATAATAAAACTTCCCTGCAGGGTCGATGACACCCAGAAAAGAGGCATGCGGCGTAGTAAAATGGAGTTGCAATGCTTCGCCTTTGTAAACAAGGCTTTTGTCGGTCCACATCGCGCGGTCGCGCAGGGGACTTGAAACTTCAATGGCAGCGGGTTGGATATCTGCCGGGGCAAGGGCTGGTTTTTGGAGGGAGGCGGCTCCGGTGAGGAGCAGGCCTGCGGCGGGGATGGCAAGGATTAACTTCATAAAAAACAATTTGGAACATGAAAAAATCGGCTTTTGGATATTCGGGATATTCATTGGCTTGCTATTTCCAGTTTAGTTAAAAATATCATGCCAAAAATGGAAACGGGCAAATGTTTTTTCCATTGCCTGAATGATAAGAAAAAGGGCCTTTTCGGGAATTTCATCTTCCGTTTCGGGCCATTTATCCAACTATTTTCCCTGTCGCATGGTACCATCATAATCTTACACCCCTCAAGATCAAATGATTTAAAGTCTTTGAACTACAAAAGCAACACTTCAAAATGGCAACATCATCGCCCAAACGAAAAAAGACGCTCCTCTACGTACTCATTGGCCTGTTGACCCTGCTTGTCGCGGCAGCAGTCATAAAAGCCCGCCAAAAACCAAAAGGAGAGACCGTAAACGTCGAAAAAGTTCAGCGCCGGACGATCCGGGAAACGGTGAGCGCGAGCGGTAAAATATTCCCTGAGATCGAGGTCAAGATCAGCTCCGACGTATCGGGTGAAATCGTGGAACTTTACGTTAAAGAAGGCGATTCGGTCACGGTAGGCCAGGTACTGGCCAAAATTAAACCCGACGAATACCAGAGCGCCGTCGAGCAGGGTGAAGCGGCCCTGAATACCGCCCGTTCCCAACGCCAGATATCCTCTTCCTCCGCCACCGGAAGTTCCGCGCAGATCGACCAGTTTAAAGCTGATATCCAACGCGCCAAGGCCCAACTCGAGGTTGCCCGGAACACCCATAAACGCAACGAACAACTCTACAAGGAAGGGGTCATCTCCACTTCTGAATTTGAAACATCACAGAGCAATCTGAGAACTGCGGAAAGTGGCGCCGCCTCTGCCGAAGCAGCATTGAAATCGGCCGAAAGCAACCTGAACAGTGCAAAAGAGAATATTCGCGTATCGGAATTCGGCATCAACAGCGCCAGCGCACGCCTGAAAGAACTGCGTACCAGTCTGCAAAAAACAATCATCACGGCTCCGGTGAGCGGCATCGTTAGTCAACTTAATGTTGAGAAAGGCGAACGGGTAGTCGGAACCCTGCAAATGGCAGGCACGGAGATGATGCGCATTGCCAACCTGCAGTCGATGGAAGTACAAGTGGATGTCAGTGAAAACGATATCCTTAAAGTAAGCCTTCAGGACGAGGCAGATGTGGAAGTAGATGCTTACCTGGGCAGAAAGTTCAAAGGAAAAGTAACGGAAATTGCCAACAGCGCCAGTAACCTGAGCGGCGTGTCTGCCAGTTTGAATACAGACCAAGTCACCAATTTTGTGGTAAAGATCCGTGTCGATCCGTCATCCTATGCCGATCTGGTTCGAAAAGGCGCTCCCTACCCTTTCCGTCCCGGCATGTCGGCAGCCGTTGATATTTACACCCATACGGCCGACAGCACCCTGAGCGTACCGATCATAGCCGTTACGGCAAAAGAGGACGAAAAGGATACGCCCAAAAAAGATGAGAAAAAACCGGGAGCAGAAGAAGAGAGCAAAAAGGCCAACGACCTGATCAAAGAGATCGTATTCGTGGTAGTCGGCGACACCGTGGCCGTCCGGGAAGTTAAAACCGGCATACAGGATAATGACCACATCGAGGTGCTGACAGGGCTTAATGAAGGCGAAACAGTGGTGATCGGCCCATACTCGGCTATTGCCAGAAAACTGAAAAGCGGCAGCCGCATTACGGTCGAAGACAAGAAAGACAGCGACAGCAAGACCAAAAAGGGCGGCGTAAGCGTCGAGGTCGATTGATAATCCTCCCAAAACCCCTCGCAGTTTCTGAGCAATTCCAGCAAACGCAACGTAACTTTGCCGCGCATCGGATCACACCGTGCGCGGTTTTTTTTATTATGGAAAATCAGGAACCTGTCCCCGCAGATACATCTGCATTGCCGAAAAACGGCCACCCGAAAGTCTATATTCTGTCGTCCAATGCCACTTTGTTCTGGCGGGTATTTGTACCGGTGTTCGGCACCGTGTTTTTTACCGGCTTCCTGCTGGCCCTGTGGCTCATTTCAGAAGATGACCTGTATTTGCCGGTGGCAGCCATCTGGCCGCGTGTGATTGCCCTGCTGCTTTGGATGGGCTGGCTTTTTTTCGTTCGCCGGACGCTATGGCGGCTGAAACGGGTGGACACCGACGATACACACCTCTATGTGACCAACTACTGGACCACCGTTCGATACCCCTGGCACGATGTGGAGCGACTGGAAGAGACGCGCCGGATGGGTCGCCGGATCATCCATATCTTGCTGAAATCACCCGGACGATTTGGACAGGTCATTTCATTCCTGCCCGGTTCATCGTACGATGACTGGGCCAGTCAGCACCACTGATCGCGGTCAGCGCACAATCAGTTTTTCCCGTTCAGGCCCTGTCGAGATCATCCGGAACGGAACACCGAGCTGCATTTCCATATCTTCCAGAAAGGCACGGGCCTCCCTGGGCAGCGCGTCGAACGACGTTATGCCATCCAGCGAGGCATTCCAGCCCTTAAAATACTTGAAAACCGGCTCTACATCTGTATGACAGAGGTCGAAGGGCAGGTTGGAGTGTTCCCCGCCGCCGTAGCGGTAACGCGTGGCAGCGCCGATCTCGGCGAAAATATTCAATACATCGATCTTGGTCATGCACAACTCCGTTACGCCGTTCAGCATGATGGTGTAGCGCAGCTGCGGCAGGTCGATCCACCCGCACCGGCGGGGCCGCCCGGTTGTGGAACCGAACTCCTGCCCCTCCGTCCGTAGTTTTTCGCCCGTCTCATTGTCCAGTTCCGTAGGGAAAGGCCCGCCTCCCACGCGGGTGCAATACGCTTTCGTGATCCCGATTACACGACCGACGCGTTGTGGCGCCACCCCCAGACCGGTGCATACACCGGCGGTAATGGTATTCGACGAGGTCACAAACGGATAGGTGCCGAAGTCGATATCGAGCATGGATCCCTGGGCGCCTTCGGCAAGGATACTTTTGCCTGAAGCCAGGGCTTCGTTGATGAAATATTCGCCGTCCACGAACGGCAGGGTGCGCAAGGTATCAAGACTCTCAAACCAGATTTTCTCCTCCCCTGCCAGATCAAATGACACTTCGGGATAAATCCGGAGCAGTTCTATATGTTTAGCCTTCAACGCCTCGTATTGATCGCGGAAAGTGGGTAGTTCCACATCCCCGACCCGGAGACCGTTGCGACCGGTTTTGTCCATATAGGTTGGTCCTATACCTTTCAGCGTCGAGCCGATCTTGGCCTTTCCCTTGTGCGCCTCGCTCGCGGCATCGAGCCAGCGGTGGGTAGGCAGGATAAGATGCGCCTTGCGGGCAACCATCAGGCGGTGGCGAAAATTCACCTGGCTTTGTTCGAGGGAACGCAATTCCCGCTGAAATACAACGGGGTCAAGCACCACGCCATTGCCGATGAGGTTGATCAGATTTTCCCGAAAAATACCGGAGGGCACGGTGTGCAACACGTATTTATTGCCGCCGAATTTAAGCGTATGGCCGGCGTTCGGGCCGCCCTGGAATCGAGCCACGATATCGTAGCTGTTGGCCAGGTAATCTACAATCTTGCCCTTGCCTTCGTCGCCCCATTGGAGGCCGAGTATGACGTCTATTTGATTCATAAATCTGGTAAAAAACAAATTCCGGTACCGCAAAAACGGGCACCGGAGTGGGGAATGCCAAAATACGCTGCAAAATTAGGAAAAGAAAAAGCGGCGCGAAGGTTTTATTTACCTTTGTCGCATGATTCGGCCTGTATTTTTCTGGATGCTCATTTTCGTTTGCGCGGCAGCACCGGCCGGCGGACAAGGCGCCGGCAATCCTTTCGAGATGAAACACCGGCTGGCAAAAACGCCTGAAGTCGCAGGTATTTCCGGCACGTCGAACCCGTTTGATGTAGTGCCGCACCGCCAACCCGGCGCTGCCAGGGTGCTGGCAGAAAACACGACCAAGCCCTTCCGGCCTTCCAGTTTCCTGCCCCGTTATGGCAATACCCTGTCTGACATCACCCTTTTCGGCATCCTGGTTACCATATTCACCCTGCTCACCCTTTCGGTTGCAGCCAACCGAAAAGCAGTGGGCAAGGCCTGGCGCGGTTTTCTCAACGACAACGGCCTGACGGTCGCGCAGCGCGAATCGTCCGGACTTGTGGGCATAACGCCATATCTGTTGCTGTATGGCAATTTCCTGCTCAATGCAGGCATGTTCCTGTTCCTGACGGTGCGTACCCTCCGGGAGGAGTCGTTCAACAACCTGCCTTTTTTCTTTATCGTAATGGCCTGCGCTGCTGTGCTGTTCCTGTCGAAACACCTCTTCCTCGCCATGGCGGGATGGCTGTTCCCTGTGAGCAAAGAGGTGCGACGGTATAATTTTCTCATAATTATTTTCAACTGCGTGCTGGGCCTGTTTTTGATGCCCTTCAATTTTTTGCTGGCATTTTCGACGGATTATCAGGAGTTGATCCTGTTTTGGACCCTCGGCCTCATCGTTGTATTCTACCTTTACCGGGCCTTTCGCTCCAGCCCGATCAGCACTAAATTTTTGGCAGACAATCAATTTCACTTTTTGTTGTACCTTTGTGCCGTCGAAATCGCGCCGGTTATCCTTGTATTGAAACTGGCGATGATACAAACAGGGTAAAATTTGGAGTTTGAAATTTAGAGTCCGGAGTACCCATATCTCCAAATTTCAGGCGCCAAATGCTAAAACGCACCTTCAATTTTCTTCCAAACAAATTTCACAAAACAACACGCCCGAATGTCTGCAACCGCCGCTCCTGCTCAGGAAGAGACCTTCAAGAGAGTTCACAACATCCTTATTTCACAACCCAGACCAGCCCAGCTCACCGCTTATGATGAACTGGAGAAGCGATTTGGGGTTCGTATCGATTTTGTGCCGTTCGTATCTGTGGAAGGTCTCACCGAGAAAGAGTATCGTAAAAACCGGGTTTACCCGAACGATTACACTGCAATCGTTTTCACCAGCAAAAATGCTATCGATCACTTTTTCCGGCTTTGCGGCGAACTCCGCATCAAGATGTCGGACGATATGAAGTATTTCTGCGCAACGGAGACCATCGCCAACTACCTGCAGAAGTTTATCATGTTCCGCAAACGCAAGGTCTTTAATGGCACCAAATCCATCACCGACCTGAAATCGTACATCTTGCGCAACAAGGAAGAAAAGTTCTTTCTGCCCACCAGCGACCAGGGCAATCCGGACGTCATTCGGTTCTTCAAGGAACTGAAAGTGCCGATCCAGGACGCTGTTATGTACCGCACCGTAAACACCGACCTGAGCGAACTGAAAGATATCAAATACGATATCATTGCCTTTTTCTCCGCACTGGAGATCAAGTCCATGTTCGAGCAGTTTCCCGATTTCAAACAGGACGACCGCCGTATTTGCGTGTTCGGCAAGGCAGCCCTCAAGGCTGTAAGCGAACGCGGCATGACGGTTAACATTCAGGCCGGAACGCCTGAAACGCCTTCTATTGCAGTAGCGCTTGAGAACTATCTCAAGGTGTCGAACCCGCACTAAAGGTCTGTTTCCTATTAAATGATCAACAAGAGCCACCCCGAATCCGGAGTGGCTCTTGTTTTTATTTCCGGCAGGTACGCTTTTTGCCGAATGTAATTTGTTCGTTAGGAATGCGTTCCTACCTTTGTTCAATTCAATACCTCCCCAAAATCGAACCACTATGCCTGATGAATCGACAGCCCAATCCGGAGGCGTGACAGAACTTACTGATACCATTTACCAGAACATTGCGCGAAATATCAGCGAAGGTTCCTGCGTATTGTTCTTGGGCCCTGCGGCCATCACCGCACGGCAGGCCGACGGTTCGTACCGCCCGCTGACAGAATTGTGTGCCAACGAACTGGCCAAAGGGCTAAACCTGAGCAAGGAGGAAGAAGACTCGCTGACCCAGGTAGCCAGCACGCTGCGTATCAGGCAACGCTCCGATACGATGATCATTTCCAGCGTCCAGGACTTTTATTCCAGGGCCGAACACAACGCCGAACTGCATCCGATGCTGGAACAACTGGCCGATCTTCCGTTCCGGATCATCATCAACACGACGCCTGACGATTTCTTTGCGCGTTTTTACGCCACTGCCGTTCGGGACTACCGCTTTGACTTTTTCAATTTCAGAAAGCCCGTATCCGACCTGCTTTTTACGTTTAACGACGACGACGCGCCCCTGATCTACAACCTGTTCGGCTACTACAAGAAGTCGGAATCGCTGGTGCTTACCTACAACGATCAACTCGCATACGTCAACAAGATCACCGGTGTGCAGCACGAGCGGCTGCCCGACAGTCTGCTGGCGGCTTTTTCGGTGCCTCGTTTTTACCTGTTTCTGGGGTTTGACTTTGAAGACTGGAGTCTCCGGGTATTGTTCGACGCCCTGTTTAAAAACGCGCGCAACAGCATACAACCGTTTGCCTATCCGCTAAAGGGCAAACGCGAAACAGGACCTTATGCAAAGGTTTTTTTCCAGGGAGAGTTCAAAATGGAGTTCCCCAAATCGGACATGGAAACGTTTGTTTCGATGCTGCTGGATCACTACAAGAAACTGGAGGGCGGCGCATCCAGCGATTCCACCACCCCGCAGGCGCAGGTACTGATCCTGCACAACGATGCGAAAGACGACGATGGCTGCAAGGCGCTGCTCAAACACCTCCAGCCCCTCAAGGTGCGGGCATTGACCGTAAAGGATGCCGTGGGACAAGGCGATCTGCAGCAATGGCTGACAACGGCTGTCGAACAAAGCCAGGTAGTCATTCCCCTGGTGAGCGCCGATTTTTTCGACGATAAAAACCCGGCACTGAGCCTGCTCGATGACCTCGTCAAAAAGAACAATCCGCGCAACCGGTTCCTGGTTATGCCCGTCTTATGGAAAAACTGCGCCATAGACGCCTCGCCGCTCGGCCCCTTGCGCACCACCCGTCCGCTCAACCGCATGGCCATATCCGGCAGCGGTCAGGAAGACAAGTATTTCGCCGAAATAGCCGAAACGCTGAAAAAGTATATCGAGAACCTGTCATGACACCGTTTGCCAGCAACCTCCCCCGGCGGTATCCAGGGCTGAAGCCCTTCGACCGCACCCAAAGCGCCGTGTTCTACGGACGCCGGGAGGATGCCGTGCGCCTCACCAACATGATCGTACAGCAACGGCTGATGGTGCTCTTCGCAAAATCCGGTATCGGCAAGACCTCTATTTTACAGGCGGGTTCTGCCCCAAGCCTGGAACAGCAAAATTTTGCGCCGGTCTTTATCCGGCTCGATAATACGAGCATGCCGCTGACAGAGTCTGTCGGCAACCTGCTTGAAAAACATCCCTTCACAGGTGGACGCGACAATACCGGATTACGCCCCGGCCAACCCGTCACCCTCTGGGAACGCATGAAGCGACTGGAGTTTGACCTCGATGGCTTGCCTGCAACGCCGGTACTTGTGCTGGATCAGTTTGAAGAAGTATTCACGCTTGCCCATTCGGACATCAGCAGGCGGAATTTTATCATGGAACTGGCTGACCTGGTGAATGAGTCCATGCCGGAATCCATCCGCACCGGTCTGTTGCAGGGCTTCCAAAGTGGCGACGCAGGGCTTACCGCGGATATCATGCACTGGTGGGAAAAGCAGCCCGACCTGCGTGTCGTCATTTCGATCCGATCCGACTTCCTGCACCTGCTGGACGAGATCAGTCCGCTCATTCCCGGCATTTTGCGCAACCGGTACCAGTTACAGCCCCTCAACCGCAAACAGGCAGAAGAAGCCATTGCGCTGCCTGCCAATGCACCCGATGGCCCCTATGCAAGTCCGCGTTTCCGGTTTCAGCCGGCTGCCATGGATCAGATCATCAATTTTCTTGCGGGGCGCGAAAAAGAAGACAGCCAGCAGCCGGCCGATGATTTTTCGCTCCTGAAAAAACAGGACGAGATCGAGTCATTCAACCTCCAGATACTGTGTCAGTATGTGGAAGAGAAGATCATAGGAGAAAAAAAGCAGGAAGGATTTGAAGTGACGCCTGTGTTTTACGGCGAACAAAAAGGCCTGGAACACGAAATTCGCGATTTTTATAAAAAACAACTCCAGTCGCTTCCGGCAGCCTATGCCCGGAAAACCGGCGTGGAACTTGAACAACCTGCCCAGATGGTGGCGATAGTTCAACGCCTGATCGAAGAGAGCCTTGTGACGCCCAACGACCGGCGTTGCAGCATGGTCGACGACTATCTGATCGCCAGTTACCCCGGGGTTAGTCAGGATTTCCTCGATGTGCTGGTAGACAGCCGGCTGCTTCGCAAAGAAAACAGACTGAACGATTTCTACTACGAAATCAGCCACGATACCCTGCTGCCGGCCGTCATTGAATCCAGAAATCTGCGCCGCAGACAGGAACGGGCAGACCAGGAGCGCGCCGAGTATGAAACCAAACTGGCCGAGGAAGCAAGGCGCCGCGAAGAAGTGGAGGCGCAACTTGCCGCCATGCGAAAACAACGACGGATGGCACGTATGGTGGCCGTCACATCGATCATTACATTGCTGGTCAGCCTCGGGTTCGGCATCTGGTTCGTTCGCGATTACATCAATTCGGCAAGAGACCAACTCAATATAGCCAACAAAAATGTTGAGGCAGAACTGTATGGCGCCGCGATACCGGGTTATGAGGAAATCATGGACCACCCCTATCGTTGCCTTGTGCTGAAACACACCAAACCGCGGGTAATAGTATCCGACGAATTGAACATCGCCAAACAGCTTCAGGTGATCTACAATACCGTTGAAGACAGTATAGCAAAAGGCGATCAGTACTTCTTCAAAGACGATTATGTTCCCGCCCTTCGCGGGTACTACGGCGCCAAAGACTGGCAAAACAAATACAACCAGCTCAACTGGAAACTGTCTCCGATTTCAGACAGCACCGGCAGGATATGGCGGGTCGATTCCATACGCATCATCGCACGCTTTAATACGCTCGGATACCGCATCGAAAATGCGCGAAAAGCGATGATCAAGGAATTCAAGATCCGGCAGCGCGATTTCGAAGCGTTCAACGAAGCCCGGGTTTGGGGTCAGGCCCTGCGCAACCTCGAACGGATGGATCAGCTGCTGCCCAACCAGGAAGTCGACCTTGACCTGCTCAAAAAAGAACTGAACCTCGAAGAAAATCCGCGTGATTACGTACACCGCGAACTAAAAAAATGCAGGGACGAGCTGAAGAAATTGAATTACTGACCTGCCATTTTATTTTTGGCAAAACGCACGCGCTGCCAAACACACCACTGCAGGCGGCATTTTTCCCAAAAATCATCATAAGGAATTCCCGACTGTACCTTTTTACAAGGTTCTTCTGGAATGGACAGACGACAGGGGCGTGAAATATAGTTTGGTTTTCGGCTGCTTATTTACCTTTTCAAAGAACTATCTTTGTCGGCACAAATAACATCTGAAAAATGATAAAGATATTAGCCAACGACGGCATCCATCCTGATGGCCGACTGCTCCTGGAAGAAGCCGCTTACATCGTCGATGAAGATAAAGTTCCGCAAGAGGCGCTTGCCGACCGCATCGCGGAATACGACGTACTGATCGTACGCAGCGCCACGAAGGTGAACAAAGCAGTAATCGAAGCGGGTAAAAACCTGAAAGTAATTGCACGCGGTGGCGTCGGACTCGACAATATTGACCTGGAATACGCCCGAAGCAAGGGCATACAGGTGTTCAATACACCCATGGCTTCATCGAGGGCCGTAGCCGAACTGGCCATAGCACATCTCTTCTCGCTGTCGCGCATGCTCCACCGCAGCAACCGCGAACTGGCTGCAGGCGGCGATTTCAAGAAATTAAAAAAAGCCTACGAAACAGGTTTCCAGATCAAGGGAAAAACACTCGGCATTATCGGTTTTGGCCGTATCGGACAGGAAGTAGCCAAAATAGCGCTGGGCATGGGCATGTCGGTGCGCGCACACGACCCCTTCGTTCAGGAAGCCCGGGTCGGCATCCAACTCAACGACTACAAGGACCTGACCTTTGGCGTCAATGTCCAGACGGAATCTTTTGACAAGGTCATTCGCGAATCCGACTTTATCACGCTCCATATTCCGGGCGGCGGTCAGCCCCTGATTACTGCGGAAGAGCTAAACAAAATGAAAGACGGGGTTTTCCTGATCAACACCGCCAGGGGAGGTATCATCGATGAGGAGGCCCTGCTTGATGCCCTCGAAAGCGGCAAGGTTGCAGGCGCGGGCATCGATGTGTTCCAGAATGAACCGACACCCCGCGAAGCCTTGCTGAAACACCCGAACATATCCTGCACACCGCATATCGGCGCCAGCACCGTCGAAGCACAGTCCTACATCGGCATGGAACTGGCAGACAAGATCATCGCTTTTTTCGGCGACGATAAATGACGGTGGACGGCTTGCCCGCCGAAGGTTTGCCGAAAGGTGAACGGTGGAAAAGTTGATTTTGGGGTAATATCACAATCCTGTCCAGCCAATTTCTCATTTGCCGTGAACATCAGGAAAGCAAATACCTGCACCGGTCATCGAGCGGCCTTGTATGCACTCGCATCCGGCAGGACCGACCGGCACATCCGCTCCGCCGGCGGCGACGGATGGATTGTCGAATGGAGCCTCGACGATCCGGAAACCGGCACCCTGATCGCTTCGGTGGAAACCCGCCTTTTTTCCCTGTGTACGCTTCCCGATCCGGCAAAACTGGTAGCGGGAAATATGGACGGAGGCGTCCACTGGATCAACCTCTCGGAGCCGGGAAAAACCCGGAACATCCGGCACCACAAAAAAGGCGTGTATGATATCCTCGCCCGGGAAGGACGGGTATACACTGCCGGGGGCGACGGGGTACTGACCCTGTGGGATGCCGACGCCGGAAAGAGCATGGAGAGTTTCCAACTTTCCGCACACGCCTTGCGCTGTATCGCATTTTCAGAACAACGGGGAGAACTCGCAGTGGGCGCCAGTGACAATACCATATACCTCCTCGATGCCGAAACGCTGGCGTTAAACCAAACCCTGAAAAATGCGCATGACAACTCCGTATTTTCAATTGCCTACGCCCCCGACAACCGCTACCTGTTCAGCGGCGGCCGCGATGCCATGTTGCGCGTTTGGGATTCGGAAAATGATTACAGCCTGATTTCGGAGCAGGCCGCTCACCTTTTCACCATAAATCACCTCGTTTTTTCTCCCGATGGCCATCTGCTGGCCACAGCCAGCCGCGACAAGACAATCCGCATTTGGAATGCGCATTCCCTCGAACTGCTTAAAGTGATCGACGTGTTGAAATACGGCGGCCATATCAATTCAGTCAACAGACTGCACTGGACGCCGGACTTTCTGGTATCGTGCAGCGACGACCGGACAATAATCCTTTGGGAGATAAGCATCTGATGGAGCGTGGATCATTTGGAGAAACGAGCTGGACAAGTGGCTGTACCATAGGTAATGACCCTTTAAAAAATCCTGCCGGACGCCTTTTCAATCGTCAACGATGACGGTCAGAATCATCATTGACGCTTTTTGCGGCGCCCGGACAGGATCCTCATTTGGCGGAGGCCTGCAGTGAAGGCTGCAGGCGTAAAATTGGTTTTCCGGGGTTGGTCCAAGGGGCTACAGGGGGAATGCTCTTGTACTTATGGGGCATACAGGGCGATTCAAAAGGACTTTTGGGGCGGTTTTTTGGGGTTAGGCTCCCGGAGTATATCCCGACTTAATCGTGGAGTTTGGCTTCAACAGTATAGGCCTGCGGCGCCGTTATACGAATGACCATTTTATCAGAGTCTGTATTCCTGAATGTCTTTACATCTATGTTCTGTGCAGCGCTGCTGTTTCGTCCGAATTTCTGTGATTCGGAGGGTGGTGTGGACTCCTGTGAAAAATCACCCTGCAAATCGGATACGCACGCGTCCTCCACATATAGTTTGTCGGTTGGGCGGGGATTTGTGCCGGATGGCATTACTCCCGGCTCAATAACGTAGATCACATCTGGACGACCCGTTGGCGAAACCTTGATTCGGATGGCCTTATACAGGCCGCTGCTGTATTTATCGCTGTATTGTATCTCGTGAAAACCACCACCTGAATTATAGGTAGCGCTCACCGCTGTATTGTATTTTCCGGTAGGGCATATATCGCCCGCGCTGGTTCCGGCACTGCGGGTTATGACGACGTCAACGAGAATCAACGTAATGATATCCGGTATATCAATAATATAAAGGGTGGTGTACGTACGTTTGCGTTTAAAGCGCAGCTCCACCTTCACCGGGTCACGGGCCAACGTACGGGCCAGGTTCGGATAAGGCACATTGATTTTTTGCTGCGGTGCAGTGTAGGTACCCCATACGACGCCGTCAACTTTCACGATAACGCCTTCGGCGCCAGTGGGGAGCCGCCAAAACAAGGTAACCCCTTTTTCAACCCGGCCGTGAACCGGAACAACCTCCGTCCAGCCGCTTAACCAGACCACCGGTGTGGTAAAATTCAACAACTTCGAGACTTTGTTTGTGATCTTTGACATAATACGAATTAATTTTGATGCAAATATCTACCGTTTAAATATCGTATTTCAATTACATTTTTGCAATAACTTTCGGGGGGGGTATGGGCGCAACCTAGCCCGCTTATTACCTTATCCACAGGCATGGAAAAGAATATATTCCTGGATTTGGCCAAAACCGTCACGGATAAAAGCGAACGAAAACGACTGCTCGATTTTATCCGGTCGCCCTATTTCAATCTGTCAGAAAAGGTTGATTTACAGATCCGTATATTGGAAATGGCCTGGGAATGGTGGGATGGGGGCTACACAGAATACTGGAATGAGGTAAAAATATACCCCCGGATATTCGGCACTTCTGAAGCCTTCTCGCAAGCCAGAATTGATCGCCTGAAAAGCAGTATCGCCGTGCTGATGCGGCAGTTTTTTGCAGAAGAAACGCGCTTCAAACAACAGCATCCGGCCGAGTCCTTGCGCTGGCAACTGCAATATTTTCGGGAAAAGGAAAATTTTCACCAGTATGAACTGCTCGAAAAAGAAGCCCGAAAAGTATTGAAACAACGCCAGGAGCAAGTCTCTATCGAAGACCTGTTTGAACAGTACCTCCTTGAAACGGAGGTTGCATGGCTCTATCCGGGCGAAAACCATAAACGGGAAGAGGATTATCTGTCGGATGCCATCATTGCACTGGACAGTTTCTGGTTTGC
>CALMBD010000133.1 GCA_937861115.1 uncultured Bacteroidota bacterium
TAAAAGAAAATAAAAAAAATCTAAACACGATAATCCTATATTTTGTCTTAATTAGCCTGTGTATAGGTTTGAAGCATTCTGAAAGGCTTAGTGAAAATAATACTTCGGATTGAAACTTTTTTATCTGGGATAGTGATTGGGCCCCTGGGAAAAAAAATGTTGCCAATGCTTCTATGTATTGCTGAGATGAAGGCAAAAATCTTATAAATGAAAAGGCAATTAGATTTTCTCCTGCGTTTTCAAGGTGCCTTGTTCCTCTCAATACAACCTCATCAACCCAAGAGTTTTTAATTTCATAACAACGGATTGCACCTTCTTCTAAGTCCTCTTTTTTTAATATGGACAGCGCCTCCGTTGCATATTTTACTGAAAAAATATGATTGTCAGGCCTGATCTCTGAAAAAATAAAAGATTTGAACTCTTCATAAAAATCTTCTAGGCACTCCTTGCGCCCCCTAAAGGCTTCTATCAGAAATCTAAGGGCATGCATACTTTCGTATTCCTGAAGATTATTTTTCAACCGGATCACTTTCCAGCAATAATTAGCAATTACCCTGGCATGATCAAAAGGTGCTACCTCGCAATATAGCACCATCATATCGCGTGAACGGGAGTCTTCCGGAATGTCAACCTTGTAAACCTCTGCCAATTCCTGATTCTGCAGAATCTTCTGCACCGCAAAATATTCCACAAACCGCCGATGACTAAAACTAAACAGGGTGTGTTCAAATAACTGTGTCAAGTCAGATTTTTCAGGGCTGTTTTCCAAGGTTTTGCCCGGTCTGGGGCGTCGAGGCCCGCAGGGCCGAGGCGCCCCAGACCGGGCGGTTTTTCTATGGCCTTAAGTAAGGTTTTATCCGCTCCCCAAAGTAGATGGACAACTGCGAGAAACTCAACGACCAGTGTTGCAGCGGCGAAGTCCATTTCTCCACGATCCGCTCGATGGCCAGGTACAGCAATTTCAACAGGGCATTGTCGCTGGTGAAGGCTCCCTTGGTTTTCGTTACTTTTCGCAACTGGCGATGAAAACCTTCCACCGTGTTGGTCGTGTAGATGATTCGCCGAATGGCTGTGGGGTATTGGAAGTAGCGCGTCAAACGCTCCCAATTGTTCTCCCACGATTCAATCACCACCGGGTACATCTTACCCCATTTTTCTTTCAACCCCTCCAGCCTGATGCGGGCGCCCGCTTCGTCCGGCGCCTGGTAAACAGGCTTGAGATCACGCATAAATTCCTTTTGATGTTTCGAGCCTACATACTTCAGGGAATTGCGGATTTGATGTACCACACACAACTGTACCTCCGTCTTTGGAAAGATCGTTTCAATCGCTTCGGCAAAGCCTTTGAGGTTGTCGATACAGGCAATCAAAATATCCTCTACGCCGCGCTGCTGCATCTGGGTGAGCACCTGCAGCCAGAATTTGGCACCCTCATTTTCACTCACATAGATGCCCAGCACATCTTTTTTGCCCTCCAGGTTTACCCCGATGATGCTGTAGATCGCACGGTTCACTATCCGACCCTCGTGCCGAACTTTGTAATGAATGGCATCCAGCCACATGATCGCGTACATCGATTCCAATGGCCGACTGCGCCACTCCTCCACTACCGGCAATATCTTGTCCGTTATGTTCGTCAACTGCGCCTCGGATAACTCCACCGAGTACATCTCCTGAAGGTGATCTTGTATCTGCCGGTAGCCCATCCCCATGCCATACAAACTCAGTATCTTTTGCTCAACTCCATTACCTAATTGCCGGTCCCGTTTGGGAAGCAACGTCGGCTCATAGGTGCCTTCCCGATCCCGTGGGGTATCTATCGAAACCTGACCAAACCGGCTGCGAACCACTTTACTCATCTTCCCGTTGCGCCTGTTTCGGGTACCCGAGGCTTTCTCTTCTTCCAGGTGCGCTTGCATCTCGCCCTGCAAGCCGGCCTCCACAATGCGTTTCAATAACGGCCCCAGGGCCTCTTCCAGAGGTTTGCCCTCGTACAGCGCTTTCAACGCTTCTTTTTCAAAGTTTTGGTAATCAAAACCTTCTTGCTTTTTTGACTTCATCGATACTGTGTAATTTTGGTGAAAAATACGGTTTGTTTTCACCTGACACAGTTTTTTGAACACTCTC
>CALMBD010000134.1 GCA_937861115.1 uncultured Bacteroidota bacterium
TACCTTACTTATACCTTTATACTATACAGGATGCAACCCTGGTTTCTTCATCGGCAAACCAGACAAAGTCGATTATATGTTATGCAAAAATGATTCGTTAATCATGGTTTCGAGTGAAATAAACTTTTTAGGTAAATGTGACAAATATGAAAAGGTTTTAAAAAATGATTATTGTTGTATTTTCATAAATACTTTGCCAAATGAAAGTACGGCAAACGTAATGCGCTTCTTTTTATCAGCGACGGCAGATAGCTCCGGCAGTAAAATTGACGTTGATATACCAATCATTATCAATATTGGGTCTACATGTCACTAGAAGCCATCTCAAAACTCTAAATGTTTAATAAGCGGACTGAGCGGCACGGCCCAGAAAAACGGCAACATCAGCCAGGTGATCTGGCGCACCCGGGGCCGTGAGCGCCAGAGTTACAGCCTGACCTACGACTACCTTGACCGCCTGCTGACTTCCACCTATGCCGACATCACCGACGCCGGCACGCCGAACAGCAGCAATGCCTACCGCGAAAACCTCACGTACGACGCCCGGGGTAACATACTGACCCTCAACCGCTACGGATACACGCCTTCGGGCGCCTGTTTCGCCGTCAATCAAATCGACAACCTGACCTGCACCTATAATACAGGTACCAACAAACTCCAGAAAATAGCCGACGCCGCACCCTCGGGAACTAAAATGTACGGCTGGCACAATGTCACCGGCGCGGTCTCTACCGCCCAGTACGCCTACGACGCCAACGGCAACATGAGTTCCGATCCTTACAAGGGCATGAACGTGGCCTATAATTTTCTGAATTTGCCCAGCCAGATGTCGTTCAGCAGCGGCACGAAAACCATCGATGTGCTGTACGACGCCACCGGCCGCAAACTGCGCAAAACCGTAACCGACGGCGGCGTGCTCCAATACCGGCAGGAATATGTCAATGGAATTGAGTACCGCTACACTACTGCCGGGGGCACGGTACTCGAAGCAGTGTACCACGCCGAAGGCCGGGTATACAACAACGGCGGTACCCTGCGTTATGAATACGCCATACGCGACCACCTCGGCAACACCCGCCTGACCTTCACGGACAAAAACGGCAACGGCGTGGTGGACGTGACGAACACGGCCTCGAACGAAATACTCCAGGAAAACCACTTTTACCCCTTCGGGTTGGATATGGCCGGGCCGTGGATGAACGACGCGGCGCAGGACAACCTCTACAAATACAACGACAAGGAACTGAACGACAATTTCGGACTCTTGCCGTTGTTGGCGTTCCTGCCAACAATGGCAGACATTTGAGTGCATGCAGCATTATGAGCCTAATGTTCACCGTATAAATCCAAGGTGCAAATACTAACTTCCGCCAAATTTATGCTGTATGACCACTTTATCAACCTCCCTGCCAGCCCTGCTCATCCTGTTATCTTCTCCACTGGCGCTTTTCTCTCAGGTCAACCTCGTTGCCAACCCGGGCTTTGAAAATCATGGTATGTGCCCGAATACGTATTCGACGGTAGCCACAGCAGGCCAGCCGCAGGAGTTTGTTTTCGAATGGGTTCGGCCTACCAACGGCACTTCCGATTATTTCCACGCTTGTGCCAACCAGTTTTCCGTTCCGTGCAATATTGCGGGCTGTCAGAATGCCGCCGAAGGAAATGCCTATTGCGGTTTATTTACTTTCGCAACCGATGATACCACTTCTAACGCGCAGGTATACCGCGAATACCTGACCGGACGCTTGATTACTCCTATGGAGAAGGACAAGGTGTACTGCGTGGGATTTTATGCCTCGCCGGGAGAGATGATACTCTCGGGTTATAAAAGTTACACGTTTGCGGTAAAAGAGATGGGACTGTATATCTCCGTCGACCCGCCGGTTGTGTACGACTCGATTACCGGACTCTCACCAGAACTGCCATTCGAACCCCAGATCGTTAACCAGAACGGTGTCATGTCGGATACTTCCCGCTGGTACCGGATATCGGGTACCTACACGGCAAAAGGCGGCGAAAAGTGGATCACCATCGGCAATTTTAAAGACGACGCAGAAACGGAAGGCTCCATTTTACTCAGTGCGGGTTTAGATGCGGGGGACCAAAAGTTTAAGTCCTATTATTACATCGACAAAGTATCGGTTTTTCTGACGGAAGGCGTGAAGGTATTGCCGGCAGACCAAACTGTTTGTGAAAGTATGTTTCCCCTTGAAATTGAAGCCTTGCCCGCACTGGATTATTATCAGTGGAGTACCGGCGCCTTTACCCGCGAAACCGTCATCACTTCCGAAGGAAAGTATATATTGAACACCTCGCTGGAAGGATGCCCGATAACGGATTCTATCATTTTCAAATCGGTACCGCCGCCCACTGTCGACCTTGGGCCTGATCGTGATAATTGCATCGACGGCGTCGCCCGGGAGGTAACGCTGGCCAACGTCGAGCCCTTGAACAACTATACCTGGTCGACCGGCACACACGATGCGTACATCAGTGTATCGGAAACGGGGGTATATACACTGACCACCGATCACGAATGTGGCCGTTTCAGTGATGACGTGTTCCTAAGCGGCTGCGGGGCTGAGGTATATGTGCCAAATGTATTCTCTCCTGCAGCGCCGGGGCTGAACAGCCGCTTTATGGCTTTTGGAAAAAATGTGGAATTCGAGCGTTTGTCGGTTTACAACCAATGGGGCATGCTGGTATATACGGAAGATAACCCCCAAAATGGCTGGGACGGCAATTTCAGAAACCAGCAATGTCCTCCCGGCGTATATATGTGGATATTGACTTACCGGACGTATGAAAAGCCCGATTCAATAAAAAAGTTTGGCGATGTAACCTTGATCCGGTGAAACCGCGGGCCGGGGTTGTTATTCCAACATTGTGAAATGACACCAAATATGACACCAAAAGTATAGTTATAAGATGCATTATTTGCAAAATCCTCTGCCCTTACCTCCGGTTTATTCAAAAATTCCGTCGTATTTTTGACCAATCCTGAACACGTTTCTGCATATCCCCTTGCTTCTTTTTCCGCAGCAATCAAACGTTCACCTATAAATTTTATCAACATGAAAACATTCAAATGTCTGGCATTGCTGATGCTCTTTATTGCCATTAGCGCCACAACGGTACTGGCCCAATCAGCCGAACAAAACAAAGCCGCCATGACAAAGGCTTACGAAAGCCTCAACAACAAGGATTATGACGGCTTCAGCGCTTTATTAGCCGATGATTTTGTTGAATATGCTGCACCCGAACCGGTCAAAGGCAAGGGGCCGGCAATGGAGAGCCTGAAAGGATACATGGCCGCTTTCCCGGACATGAAAATGGAGGTCCAGAAGATGGTGGCAGAAGGCAATACCGTAATGGTGCTGATTTCAGTCAGTGGTACCTGGAAAGGTGATATGATGGGCATGAAGGCGACCGGCAAATCATTTAAAATGGTAGATGTCGATATTGTCGAATTCAATGACGCAGGCAAAGCCACGGCACACTGGAGTGTTCAGGACCCGATGGTGATGATGAGCCAGATTTCAAATTAACAGTTTTTTTGACGTAGATCGGGCAGCGCAACGGGTATTTCCTGTTGCGCTGTTTTTTATATGTTATGAGGCTTTGGCCAACGTGAGTTCATCCTAAGTAACGTGAGTTTGTCCTGTTGTAAACACCCGTCCACTATACGGCAGGTCGTCGCGACGTTGCCCGCGCCCGGATCGGACGGGTGTTTACAACAAGACAAGGGGACATTGGTGCGGTGCGCTTGCAGAGAGCGGGCAGGAACGGAGGCAATATCAAATCGTCATAAAAATCAACACGGGTTAGCCAAAAGCAATCGTCAGTTCGTCATAAATCAACGCGATTCGCCCCAGGCAACGTGGGTTCATCCTAAGTAACGTGAGTTTGTCCTGTTGTAAACACCCGTTCACTATACGGCGGGTCGTCGCGACGTTGCCCGCGCCCGGATCGGACGGGTGTTTACAACAAGACAAG
>CALMBD010000135.1 GCA_937861115.1 uncultured Bacteroidota bacterium
TCCCTGCGCGTACAACGCACCGTCGACAATGCCCTGGCACTCGCCACCTATTTTGAAAAACACCCCAAAATCGAATGGGTGAACTACCCCGGCCTGGCTTCCAGTCCGTACAAGGTTCTGGCAGACAAGTACCTGAAAAACGGCTATGGCGGCGTCCTGAGCATTGTCGTAAAAGGAACCAAGGAGAACGCTACGGCCGTGATCGACAACCTGAAACTTGTCAGCCACCTGGCCAATGTAGGCGACGCCAAGACGCTGATCATCCAACCCGCTGCTACCACCCACCAGCAACTCAGCGATGCGGAACAACGCGCTGCCGGTGTGGTACCTACCCTGCTGCGCATATCGGCAGGCATTGAACACATCGACGATATTATCGCTGATTTCGAACAAGCCTTGGACAAAATCGATGTCGGGGTGTCGGCTGTGGCCGGGCAAGGGTAGTCTAGATCAAGACCTATAAGGTTTTTAAAACCTTATAGGTCTAAACAACCATTTAAACACGATTTATATGAGCGCAAAGCAATTTGAAATAACGGCGGGTTTACGTCTGGAAAAAGGCGGCTTTCTTAAATCACCGGTGGTCGCATACCATACCTATGGTGATCCTTCCAACCCCGTGGTCTGGGTATGCCACGCCCTGACTGCCAACTCGGATGTGTTCGACTGGTGGGCAGGGCTGTTTGGTCCGGACGCGCCGTTCAACCCCGACGATCATTATATTGTCTGCGCGAACGTGCTCGGCTCCTGTTACGGGACGACAGGACCGCTGACCGAAAGCCCGGGAACCGGCGGTTATTACTTTCATGATTTTCCGGAAATCACCATAAGGGATATGGTGGCAGCGCATGAAGCGTTGCGCCAACACCTGAATATTGAAAAAATTCACCTTCTGGTCGGCGGATCGCTGGGCGGTCAGCAGGCATTGGAGTGGGCCATCCTTCAACCGAAATTAATCGATCACCTGGCGCTCATCGCCACCAATGCCCGCCACTCCGCATGGGGTATTGCTTTCAATGAATCGCAGCGCATGGCCATTGAGGCCGACAGCACCTGGTACCGGCGTTACCCCGAAGCAGGTGATGCCGGTATGCGTGCAGCACGCGCCATTGCCCTGCTTTCGTACCGGCACTACGGCACATACGCCGAAGCCCAGACCGATCCGGAACCGGTGCTCGACAACTACAAGGCGGTAAGTTATCAGCAGTACCAGGGCGAAAAATTGTCGCGTCGTTTCAACGCCTTTTCCTATTACCGGCTGTCACAGGCTATGGATACGCACCATGTCGGGCGCGGGCGGGATACAGTGGAGGCTGTACTCGGTCGGATAGAAGCGCGGACGCTGGTGGTGGGGATCAGTACCGATGTGTTGTTTCCTGTCCCGGAGCAACAGTACCTCGCAAGGCACATACCCGGTGCTGAATTCCGGGAAATACATTCCATCTACGGCCACGATGGCTTCCTGGTTGAAACGGACAAACTGGGCGACCTGCTCGACGACTTTCTCCGGGGCAGTCAATTGCAATCATCTGCACTAAAATCGCTCTTTGCTGCCTGAATATGAAGAAAAAACCGCTTACTATCGGACTTTTTGGCCTGGGGGTCGTTGGCTCCGGACTGCTGGATGTGCTGGAAAACAGTGGGTATCCGGATGCCGTTATCAAGAAAATATGTGTCAAAACACCGGGGAAATCCCGTGCCGTCCCGCAGGAATTGCTGACATTCAATCCATCCGACATTCTCGACGATCCGTCCATCGACACCGTCGTGGAAACCATTAACGGATCGGAAGATGCCTTCGGTATTGTCAGCCGTGCCATGCGACAAGGTAAAAATGTGGTCACAGCCAACAAGATGATGGTTGCCGGCAACTTTGAAGCATTGCTTGAACTTCAGGAGGCAACCGGGGTGTCGCTGTTGTACGAAAGTGCCGCCTGTGGGAGCATTCCCATCGTTCGCACGTTGGAACAACACTTCGGGACAGAACCGCTGGAGCAATTGTCCGGAATTTTCAACGGTACTTCCAACTACATCCTGAGCAGGATGTTTGACGGCGGCCTCGATTTTGAAACAGCGCTTCGGCAGGCGCAGCAGGCGGGCTTTGCGGAGGAGGATCCGGCCAGCGATATCGATGGACTCGATGCCAAATACAAACTCATCCTGCTTACGGCCCACAGCCACGGCATGGTGCTGTCGCCGGACCAGGTGCCGCACTTCGGTATACGGCACCTGCGGCAGGAAGACATTCGTTTCGCCCGGGAACGGGGACTCAAGATCAAATTGCTGCCGGTGTGCCGGCGAACCGGACCGGGTCGACTGGCAGCGTATGTGATTCCGGGACTGGTACGTGAAGCAGACGAGTTATTCCGGGTGGAAGACGAATTCAACGGTGTGCTGCTGCAGAGCGATTATTCCGGAACACAGTTTCTCCGGGGCAGGGGCGCCGGAGGCAGGCCTACCGGATCCGCCCTGTTGTCAGACCTGCTATCGCTACAACAGGGTTACCGGTATGCGTACCAGAAACACCGGATGAACGGCTCGACCGTACTTGACCAGCAACATACCCTCCGGATCTATGCGCGGGTGCCTTCTGAAATTCCCCTTCAATCCCTGCCATTTCCGGCTCCGGAAAATATTACCCGCGATGGCAATACCTATGTGCTTGAGAGTGAGATTACCCTGGCCCAACTCGGCAAACAAGCCCGGTGGCTGCAAGAGAATGAGGTTTTTGTGATGCGGATGCCCTGATTTTTGAAAACTGACAGGAAGCCGACAGTTGTCATATTTTTTGTGACTAAAAGAAAAAGATGCGTTTCTTTGTGTACACTTAAGTTTCAATCCGCATTGCCATGAACCGACCGATTTATTTCGCACTTTTACTGTGCTTTGCATCCGGCGTATGCTTTTCGCAGGATTACCAGATTTGCACCCAGGTAATCGGCTCAGCCGGAAAATCCGCCACTCAGGGCGGTCTTTCTTTTTCCTATACCATCGGCGAATCTGTCATCACTACCCTCTCCGGGAACTCCCGTATTCTTACCCAGGGATTTCACCAGCCGGAACTATGCATGCCCGTTTCCACCCATAACCTGGACCTGGTTGAGTGGAATATCGAGGTGTTTCCCAATCCTACTGTGGATATACTGACCGTAAGGTATGCTACCGAAAAAAGCCGTCCGCTTCATGCGACGGTATTCAACCTTTACGGACAGGTGCTGATTGCCAACCAGATACTCAGCCAGCCCGATGGTACGGTCATTGATTGTGCCGGATGGCAACCCGGTGTGTACCTGCTCCAATTACAGGACGGAGATACTGCCGCCAGTGCCACCGTTCGTTTTATCCGGCTCTAATCCGCATTTCCTGCCGTTCGGCCAACCTGTAAGCCTCAGGTGGTTGTTTAGTCAAAATTTCCAAAACTGGTTTTCCATGAAACATTATTTATCCTTATTGCTGTTTTTAACAGCACTGTCCCTTTCCGCTCAAAATGCGCCACAAGGTTTTAATTATCAAAGCATTGTAAGAGACGCGAACGGCAATGCACTGGCCAATCAGACGGTCGTTCTCCTTTTTTCCATTCGCAGCGGCGCACCGAACGGTCCGGTAGCCTATTCCGAAAAGCAGGTGGTATCATCCAACGATTTTGGCCTGGTCAACCTCGTTGTAGGCCAGGGCGGCACACCCTTGCAGGGATCATTTGCCACCATCAACTGGGGCGGCGGCGCCAAATACCTGACGGTAGCGCTGGAAACTTCGCCGAATGTTTTTGATGAACTCGGCTCCTCTCAACTCATGAGCGTCCCTTATGCCTTGTATGCGCAGAGCGCGGCAAATGCAGGCGGTGGCGGCGATAACTGGGGTTCTCAAACCGTGTCGACAGCGCCCTCTCTGAGCGGAAATGGCACCGCGGCCAACCCGCTAACCATTGCACAGCAAAATGCCCAGGCCGGGCAGGTGCTCAAATGGGACGGCACTAAATGGACGCCGCAGAACGACGGTTCCAATAGCGGGACAGTTACGGAGATCAATACAGGCGCCGGACTCACCGGAGGCCCGATTAATAACACCGGTACGATCAGCCTGAGCAATACCGGTGTTGCGCCGGGCATCTATGGCAGCGCCACGGAAATTCCTGTTGTCACGGTAGACGCCCAGGGCCGCGTAACCGACATATTCAAAACCGTTGTACAACCGGGTACGGTTGGTATAAACGGCGGTACAGGGATCGATGTGCAGCAGAACGGTTTCAACTTTGTGGTTACCAATACCGGCGATACCAATGCCGGCGACGACGTAACGAATACAAGTCAGGCTGACGGCGATGTGAGCGGCACCTTCAGTAACCTGCAAATAAAGTCGGGTGTGGTAGGCGCTCCTGAACTCGCCAACGGCGCCGTAACAGCAGCCAAATTGAACGATATGAACGCCTCCAACGGCCAGGTGCTCAAATGGAACGGCACCGCGTGGGCGCCGCAAGCCGATGCAGGCATCACCAGCGTCGGACTGACGGCAGGCGCAGGCATTTCGGTGACCGGCTCCTCGCCCAATTTTACTGTCGTAAATACCGGCGATACCAATGCAGCCGACGATCTCACCACTTCCAGCATTGCCAATGGCGATATCAGCGGCGCATTTGCCAATCTGCAAATAAAACCCGACGTAGTCGGTACGCTGGAACTCGCCAGCAATGCCGTGGAAACGGATAACCTGGTCAACAAGGCTGTTACCGGCGCCAAGATCAGCGATATGGGCGCTTCCAGCGGCCAGGTGCTCAAAT
This sequence comes from uncultured Bacteroidota bacterium, assembly GCA_937861115.1. GTDB lineage: Bacteria > Bacteroidota > Bacteroidia > Chitinophagales > Saprospiraceae > M3007. The sequence continues at coordinate 4,778 of CALMBD010000135.1, forward strand.
GGAATGGAACTGTCTGGGAACCGCAAACCGACAATACGGGCGCTGTTACCATCAATGCCGGCCCCGGTATCGATGTCACCGGCAACGGCGTACTTTTTACCATATTCAATACCGGCGACCTCAATCCATTCGACGATATTACCGGTACTTCACAGGCAAATGGTGATGTAACAGGCACTTTCACTACCCTGCAACTCAAGCCCGGTGTGGTGACCAACGTAGAGATGGCTGCCAATGCAGTAGGCACAACCAACATCATCAACGGGTCCATCACCGGCAACAAACTCAATAATATGAGTGCAGGTTTCGGCCAGGTGCTGAAATGGAACGGGAATACCTGGGGCCCGGCAAATGACGATACCGGCAGTGGCGGCGATAACTGGGGCGCACAGGTAGCCTCAACAGACGGCACCCTCGCAGGTAACGGCACGCCCGCCAACCCGCTCAAGATTGCGGCACAGGGCGCCGTAAACGGCCAGATACTGAAATGGAACGGCTCTACCTGGTTTCCTGCAGCCGATGCAGGCGACAACTGGGGCGCACAAACGGCAAACACTACAAGCACCCTGACAGGTAACGGCACGGTTGCCAATCCGCTTTCGATCGCCCAGCAGGGTGCAGGTGTCGGCCAGATATTAAAATGGAACGGCTCCAGTTGGGTGCCTGGCGACGACGACGGCGACAACTGGGGTTCTCAGGCCGTCTGGACCGGCCCCGCTCTAACGGGCAACGGCACACTCGGCAGTCCGGTTAACCTGAATCAGCAAGGTGCTACCCCGGGGCAGGTGCTGAAATGGAATGGCACAGCCTGGACGCCGGGCAACGACACCGCCGGCGACGATTGGGGCGCACAAGTTGTGTCGGTGAACGCCACACTTGGCGGAAACGGCACAGCAGGTAATCCGCTGCGACTCGCCCAGCAGGGCGCCGTAAACGGCCAGGTGCTGCAATGGAACGGTTCTACCTGGACGCCTGCGACTTTTACGGGCGACGACTGGGGCGCACAGGCGGTCTGGACCGGGCCAACGCTGACCGGTAACGGCACGCTCGGCAGCCCGGTCGACCTTGACCAACAAGGCGCTACGCCTGGCCAAGTGCTGAAATGGAATGGTACGGGATGGACGCCGGGCAACGATGCCGTCGGTGGCACAGGCGATATTTACAGTGCCGGTACAGGTATCGCTATTGGCGGCGTTTCGCCGAATTTTGTGGTAAACAACACCGGCGACCTGGACAATACCAACGAAATCCAGACCCTCGGACTTGTCGGAAACCAACTGTCGCTGTCCATCGGCGGCGGCACCGTTACCATACCGGATTATACTGCCGGCACAGGTATCAGCGTCGGTGGCGCAGCGCCCAATTTTGTGATCAATAATACGGGCGACCTGAGCAATACCAACGAAATCCAGACCCTCGGGCTTGTCGGAAACCAGTTGTCGCTGTCGAACGGTGGTGGCAATGTGATCCTGCCAACGGGCAATGATTACACTGCAGGCACAGGTATCAGTATCGGCGGCGTGGCGCCGAATTTGGTGATCAACAATACCGGCGACCTGAGTAACACCAACGAGATCCAGGCGCTCAGTATTCTGGGTAACCAGTTGTCGCTGTCGAACGGCGGCGGCACCGTAGCCCTGCCTGCCAGCAATACCTATTCGGCAGGCGCCGGTATCAGCATTACGGGCTCGGCTCCCAATTTTACTGTCATCAATACCGGCGATACCGACAACGACCCTACCAATGAGTTTCAGAGCCTCAACCTCATCGGTTCCGTACTTGAGATATCGGGATCGGGCAGTACCGTAGATTTTACGAATCTGCTCAACGGTATCGGCGATCCATACTGGAAGCCCGATGGCGATAACATTTTGAATGCCAACGTCGGCAATGTCCTGATCGGAAGCAATGCCAGCATTGGAGGCAAACTCCAGGTGTCGAACACCAACGGCGAGCCGGCAGCCTTTATCACGGCTTCCAGTGGCGCAGCACTGGTCACGGGAGATGGCAATGTGGGTATCCATACGGCCACACCCGCCTTCAGGCTCGATGTAGATGGCGACGGTCGTTTCAAATCTTCTGACGACTCGCCGCAACTTACGGTCGAAAATACCGGCGCAGGCCGGGCTACCATGCTGCTCAAGAACAGCGGCGACGGCGGCTGGCGTGTCTCTGGCGACGGCGGTGGCGCAGCCTTGTTTTCAGTTGATTTTACCGGCGGCCCCAGTACACTGACCGCCCCGGCCATCACGGCAAATGTTAAGTCCAATGTCGGTATCGGCGGTGTTAACAACGGAAACTCCAGGCTTAAAGTTTTCCAGAAAGACATCGGCCTGACCCTCCAGAACACCGATAACGGCCGTTTTTGGGACTTTTGGGTGAGTGCCGGCAACGGCGATCTCGTGCTGTATAACGATCAGTTTGGCCCGGGTGTTCCGGCCGGTACATTCTCCGCTACGACGGGGCTTTACCTGCCCTCCGACCGGCGCCTCAAAAAGGATATCGCCGCCATTCCTACGGGTATTATGAGCAAAATCATGCAGCTGGAACCTGTTTCGTACCACTACAAGATTGAGCAGGAAAACGCCAAATACTCGTTGGGCTTCCTGGCGCAGAATGTTGAAGGCCTCTTCCCGGAACTGGTGGCTAAAACGCCGGTTCGGAACGGCGAAGGCGGCTATCTCTCGGTTAATTATTCCGGATTTGGCGTGCTGGCGATCAAAGCTATTCAGGAGCAACAACAACAAATTGAAACGCTCCGGAATGAAAATGCAACGCTCCGCCAACAGATGGAGTCGCTGGAAACCCGGCTCTCCCGACTGGAAAAAATGAAAGAATAAACCATTTTGGACTGGTAATTGCAGGTGGCCACAGCAACGAAAAGGGACGTTGCTGTGGCCCGATTTTTTGCCTGAATTACTGTTGTTTACTAATGAGAAAACGGCAATGCTGCGATTAATTAAAACCATGTTGACTGCCGGCTGCTTATTTTGCCTGTCCGGCGCCGCATTTGCAACCCGTATTCCACTTGATACTTCATACTTCAATAACACCTACTGCTCCAACCAGAGCCTGTTGATCGGGAACCAGATTTTCGACCCGTCGTCTCCATCCGGAACAGTCATTCTGCCCGGCGCCTCGTCCGACGGCACCGACAGCGTTATTATTGTATCACTGGAATTTCTTCAACCGGCAGAAACCGACCTGAATACCACCATATGCGTGGGAGATACAGTTTGGGTAAACGGTACAGCCTACCACGCCAATTTCTACCTCGGAGAGGAAACCGTGGAGGGCGGCGCTTCCAACGGGTGCGACAGTATCATACACATCAACCTGAGTTTTTACCCTTCCGCCTCCGATTTTCAGGCGACAATTTGTGAGGGCGATACGATTTTGATCAACGGCACGCCATACCATGCTTTCCATTCCACAGGTGTGGAGGTGATCCCGGGTGGCGCTGCAGCCGGTTGCGACAGCATCATCCGTGTCAATCTCGAGGTACTTACGCCACCCTTCAGCATTTACGCGGACACCTTATGTCCTGATGCCGTTTTGATCATAAACGGACACCGGTACGACCGCAATACCAGGACAGGACTGGAAATCCTGCCCGGCGCTGCATCGACGGGTTGTGACTCGCTGGTTAACATTAACCTGATTTTCAGACAACCCTGGGTATACCTCGGTGAGGATGTGGAGATCGTGAAAGGCGACTCTTTGTGTATCAACCCGGAATTCAGTCTCGTGCCGCAATCCATACAATGGACACCGCAACCGCCCTGTGCCGACCCGGATTGTGCGTCCTTCTGTGTGATGCCGCTCGGCAATATTGCCTATACAATTGAGGTGACTGACATCGATGGTTGCGTACTCACCGATGATATACGCATCACCGTTTCGAACGACAACCGGGTTTATGCGCCCAATGTGTTTAATCCCGATGCTGAATGGCCCAATAACAGATTTTTCCTGAGCGCCGACCACGGTGTATCCTTGATCAGGCATCTGTTGGTTACCGACCGTTGGGGTAGTCTCATTTTTGAACGCGACAGTCTCCTTCCCGATGACCCAACGTCCGGATGGGATGGATTTTGGCGCGGCAAGGTGGCCCAGACAGGCGTGTATACGTATTGGGCGGAACTGGAGCGGCTCGATGGCAGCACGTTCACAAAAAGCGGGACCGTGAGTCTGGTCCGTTAAGTCAGGACAAGTATTTCCCTACAATCGGCATTCTCCTGCCCATGCCAAAACCTTTACTGCTGACGCGCAGCACAGGGGCGGCCTGTTCGCGTTTGAACTCATTCATATTGACCATCCGGAGTACGCGCTTGACCAGTGCTTCGTCGAAACCCATTTCTATCAACTCCCGGGGCCCCTGCCGGCATTCGATATATTGAAACAATACCTGATCCAGGATATCATAAGGGGGGAGGCTGTCCGAGTCTTTTTGGCCCGGGCGCAGTTCGGCACTCGGAGGCTTGACGATGGAGTTTTCCGGGATCACTTCACCATCTTTATTGAGGTATCGCGCCAATTCGTACACTTCCGTCTTGTACACATCGCCGAGTACGGAAATGCCCCCGCACATATCGCCGTAAAGGGTGCCGTATCCGACTGCCATTTCGCTTTTATTGGTGGTATTGAGCAGGATATTGCCGAATTTATTGCTCATGGCCATCAGGAGCGTGCCGCGTACGCGCGCCTGAATGTTCTCTTCGGTGACGTTAAAGGGCAACCCTTCGAAATAGGATTGCAGCGCAGCTTCGTAAGCCTCGTACATGGGTTTTATCGCAACGATATCGTACCGTATGCCGAGGTTTTCTGCCAGCCGGCGCGCGTCGTCGACCGAATGTCCGCTGCTGAACTGGCTGGGCATGAGCAATACACGAACGTTTTCGGGGCCCAGGGCCCTGGCTGCAAGGACTGCGGTTACAGCGGAGTCAATACCGCCTGACAAACCGAGGATGGCTTGCTTGAAACCGAGTTTTTGAAAATAATCACGGATGCCTACAACCAGGGCATCGTGTATCAGTTTGATTTTGTCTTTCGGCTGTTCAGAGACTTGCCCGCTGCGCATCACTGCATCCAGATCATACACTTTCAGGCTTTCGTCGAAATAAGGCATTTCGTCGAACACCTTTCCGTCGGGCGACATAACAATACTGCCGCCATCGAAGATAATATCCGTTTGCGCGCCCACATGGTTGACGTAGAACATCGGAATGCCGTAACGCTGCACATTGGATCGTACCACGTGAATCCTTCTGGACGCCTGACCGTAGTCAAAGGGTGATGCGGAAATATTGATGATGAAGTCGGGTTTTTCATGCATCATTTCGTCGAGCGGACAAATGGTATAAAGCGGGTTTTCGTTGCCGACATTCCAGATATCTTCACAAACTGACAACGCGATTTTTTTGCCCTTGAACTCAATTGTATGGAATTCCGATGCGGGTTCGAAGTACCGGTACTCATCGAAAATATCGTAGGTAGGCAGCAGGGTCTTGTGCTGCACGCCAATCTGCTTGCCATTGTACAGGAAATAGGCGGAGTTGAACAAGTCTTTGCCTTCCACCACCGGGTTGTGCGTGGGAGCGCCTGCGATGATGCCTATACCCTCGCTTGCCTGTAAAAGGCTTTCAACAGACGCATAACTTTTTCGGATAAAATCGTCGAACTCGAGAAAATCGCGCGGCGGATAACCACATACTGCCAATTCGGGAAAACAGATCAGGTCGGCGCCTTCACTTTTGGCCGACGCAACGGCAGCGAGCATTTTCTTCAGGTTGCCTTCGAAGTTTCCAATGTGGCAGTTTAACTGGGCAAGTGCAATTCTCATTTTGATGTATATTTCTGCTAAGGTTCCGGTTAGAATATCCTTTTATAACGCCGGGTATAACGCAACAGGGAAACCCTTGGTTTGTAATGTCGGGCAAAAGTACTTTAAAGGCGGGGCGTGATTTTATTTCAGGCCCTCAATATCTGCGAAATGCGCTACTTTCACGGGGTCGAAACATTTCATCCATGCGTATATTAATAATTATTGGCTGCCTGGCATGCAGTTGGTCACTTTCATCCCAAAAAATGCTTCGTTCCGGCGAATGGTGTGCCGAAGGTCATCTTCTCCCCGGAAAACCGCCCGCTGCTGCCGATACCCGAAGTGACTCCCTCGATATACTACACACGGCCATTTTATTGAACCTGGCAAATGCGCCTCAACTGGCAGGCGAGTGCAATATTACCTTTGCCGCTTTGCTGGACGGGGTGACTGAAATACGACTCGACCTGGAAAGCCTCATTGTTGATTCAGTCTCCATAGACGGTACACAGGCGCCTTTTTTGCAATCCGGCGCATCACTGGTCATTCCGTTTCTTGTTCCCCCTGCGGGCGGCGACACCTTTTCCGTACGGATCAAATATCACGGCGTGCCTGCTGCCGACGCCAGCGGATGGGGCGGCGTATACAACCAGAACGGCTATTTCTTTAATTTGGGTGTAGGCTTTGCTGCCGATCCGCATTCGTTCGGACGAGCCTGGTTTCCCTGCTTTGACAACTTTGTTGAGCGCAACACATTTGATTTTTACATCACTTCGAGCGCCAACACACCTGCGTATTGCAATGGCATTCTGGCAGGCGAGATGCAACAGGGCGGGCAAGTCACCCGGCATTGGAGCATTGAACAACCCATCCCGTCGTACCTCGCCTGTTTCACTTCGGGGCCACTGGTATCCTGGAAACGCAACTACCTGTCCATACCGGTAGAAATCGCGGCGGCGGCAGCCGATACCAATAAGGTAGCCGGTACATTTCAGCACCTTCCGCAGGCCATTGAATGCTTTTTGCACTGGTACGGATCATACCGCTGGCCTAAAATCGGCTATTCGCTGGTTCCGTTCAACTCGGGCGCCATGGAACACGCGACAAACGTTTCCATCGGCAGGGTGTATATCGATGGTTCGCTCAACTACGAGACGCTCTGGGCGCATGAACTATCCCACCACTGGTGGGGCGACCTGGCCACCTGTTCAACTGCCGAAGACATGTGGCTTAATGAGGGCTGGGCTGTATATTCCGAACACTTGTTTACAGAATGGACATACGGGTCAAATGCCTTTCGCGAGGCTGTGCAGGCCAATTTCCTCAACGTACTGGAAAAAACCCACGTCAACGAGGGTGGTTACCGGGCGGTATCCGGATTGCCGCACGACCTGACCTATGGCGAGCATGTGTACAACAAAGGGGCTATCGTGGCGCACAACCTGCGCGGCTACCTGGGCGATTCGCTGTTCCGGGAAGGCATCACAAGTATACTGGAGCAGACTATTTTCGACGACTGGAGCAGCGAAGAAATGCGCGATAAACTCGGCGCTGCAACAGGTCTGGACATGTCCGATTTTTTCAACGACTGGGTATTCAGTCCCGGGTTTACGCATTTTTCCATCGATTCGGTGGAGGCTTTGCCCGGTTCAAACAGTTTTAAACTGTTTGTAAAACAAAAACTTCGGGGCGCGCCGCATTTTTATCAGCATGTGCCGCTGGAATTCACCTTTGTCAATGCAACATGGGAGCGTATTTACCGGTCGGCAGTAGTTTCGGGCGAGACCAGTGAGGTGGTGCTGGATCTGCCTGCAGGGTTCACCCCCCTGTTTGTGTGGGTCAATACCAGGCAGCAACTGACCATCGCCCGGGCAGAAAAGGAGATGGTGGTGAAAACAACCGGAAACAAAAACTTCTCGCCGGCAAAAATGGCTATTAATGTCGCCGCATTGCCGGATTCGGCGCTGATCCGTGTGGAGCACCACTACGCCATGCCCGACACCGCCGGCGCTGCAAACCCCCATGGGTACCTCCTGAGCAACCGCTACTGGAGCATAGAGGCTGATCTTCCCGATGGATTTGATGGCAGCGCCACCGTTTTTTACGACGGCCGCGGCCAGATGGATCAATTAGATACCGAACTGTTTGCACAGACCGGGCCTTCGGAAGACAGTGTTATAATGGTTTACCGTCCGGGGCCCGGCTATCCCTGGGTGGAGTACCCGACGTATTTTA
>CALMBD010000136.1 GCA_937861115.1 uncultured Bacteroidota bacterium
TGGCCCCCTGTTTCCCGCGGGAAACAGGGGGCCATTTTCCATGTGCCATCACTACCAGGGTCTACAGCCACCGCACCAGTCCAAAATCCTGCCGGTGTACCAGCATCGGATGTTTGGGATAAAGTCGGAAGCCAAACTCGAACACGCCGGCCGTATGAGGCGACACGTCGCAGGTATAGGTAGCCAGCGCTTCTTTCTGTCCTTTCAGTTGCATCGGGTAGGCGGTGATCAGTTCCAGTTCTGTTTCCGAAATCCTTTTGTAGAATACGACTTCCATGCCCAGGTCTTCCGCCTTCAGGTGTTGGATGTTCAGTGTGACGGAGGCCTTGAGTTGTTCACCCAGCGGCAGGGAATGGTTGTAGGTATCCGGCACATCCATTTCCACCAGTTCGATGGCATCCCAGGCACGGCGGATACGGGCTTTCCATTCCACGAGATCACGCGCCGCGCGGTAGTCGCCTTTTTTGAGTTTCTGGCTGTGGGCCCAAAGTTTGGAGTAGAAGCGCGCTTCGTAGTCGTCGAGCATGCGACCCATGACGAATTCGGGCGCTATTTCGGCGATGGTTTTTTTGATATGACTGACCCAGCGCTCGGAGATACCGTACTCATCCTGCTCATAGTAGGTGGGTACGATATCATTTTCGAGGATATTGTAGATCGTTTCTGCGTCGAGTTCGTTTTGCAAACCGGCGTCGTGGAACGTTTCTTTTTCGGGCAGTGCCCAGCCTGCGCCGGGCTTGTAACCCTCGCACCACCATCCGTCAAGCACGGAAAAGTTCATCACACCGTTCATCACGGCTTTCATGCCCGAAGTGCCGCTTGCTTCCTTGGGTCTGGTGGGATTGTTGAGCCAGATATCGACGCCCTGCACCAGCAGTTTGGCCATTTCCATGCTGTAGTTTTCGAGGAAAATGACTTTGCCTTTGAAAAGCGGATTCTTCGTAGTGTTGTAGATCAGGCGGATGAATTCCTGTCCGGCTTTATCGGCGGGGTGTGCCTTTCCGGCAAAAAGGAAAATCACGGGCCGGTCGGCGTTGTTTACGATTTCGGCGAGGCGCTTTTCGTTGGAGAAAAGCAGCGTCGCGCGTTTGTAGGTGGCGAAACGACGTGCAAAGCCGAGCACGAGGGCATCGTCGCGAAGCGAATTGATGATCTCGAAGGTGCTGCGCGGGTTTTCACCGCGACGGGTAAGATCGGATTGCAGGCTGCGCCGTACCCAGTCGAGCAGGCGTTTTTTCAACACACGCCGGATGTCCATGATTTTTTCGGCCGGCACGGCGTGTATTTTCGACCACAGTTTTTTGTTGCCCTGGTCTTGCAGGATGTCCTTGCCCAGGTCCTTCTGGTACAGTTCAAGCCATTCGCGGGCTACCCAGGTGGGGAAGTGGACGCTGTTGGTCACATAACCTATGTTGCTTTCCGTATAGCTGTAGTCGGGGTTGAGTTCCAGGAACATTTTCTGGCTCACTTCGCCGTGCAGGCGGCTCACGCCGTTGATTTCCTGCGAGGTACGGATGGCCAGGTGGCTGACATTGAACAGTTCTGCCGCATTGTCGCGTTCGACCCTGCCCAGTGCCACGAGGTCTTCCCAGGCAATGTCGAGCGCGTAGGTATAGTCGTACAGATACTCGCGCAGCAGTGTTTCGGAAAAAGTATCGTGCCCTGCGGGTACGGGCGTGTGGGTGGTGAACAATTGCGTGCCGCGTACCACTTCCAGGGCTTCATCGTAGCTCAACCCCTTGTCTTTCATATAATTGCTGATCCGCTCCAGTCCCAGCAAGGCGGCGTGGCCTTCGTTCAGGTGGTAGATATCGGGATTCAGGTCCATCGCTTTCAGGGCACGCAGGCCGCCGATACCGAGCAGTATTTCCTGGCGCAGGCGGTTTTCATTGTCGCCGCCATAGAGCTGGTGTGTGATGGAGCGATCTTCCCAGCGATTATCATCGATGTCGGTATCGAGCAGGTAAAGCGACACACGCCCCACAGGCAACACCCATACTTTGGCCCATACGGTGCGTCCGGCGAGGTTGACCTGAATTTTGATCCATTCGCCGCGTTTGTCGCGTACGGGTTGCAACGGCAGTTGGGTAAACTTGGCCGGTTCAAAATGGTGAATCTGTTCGCCGTTGAGCGAAATACCCTGTTGGAAATAGCCGTAGCGGTACAAAAGCCCCACAGCGATCAGGTTAAAATTGCGGTCGCTGACCTCTTTCAGGTAATCGCCGGCAAGCACACCGAGTCCGCCGGAATAGAGGCGAATACTTTGGTGCAGGCCGTATTCCATGCAGAAATACGCGATTTCAGGGCCTGTTTTGGCGGGGGCCTTGTCGATATAGGCGCGGAATTCGGCGTGGACCCGTTTCATGCGCGTCGTAAAATCTTTGTTATCCAGCAGCTCGCGCGCTTTTTCCACATTCAGTTCGTCGAGCAATGCGCCCGGATTGTACCCGACAGCCTCAAATTTTTCCGGATCGATGCTTTTGAACAGGTCGATCGCGTCGTGATTCCACGACCACCACAGGTTTTGCGACAACTCGGTGAGTGGCGCAAGTCCTTCGGGCAGTTTGGGTTCTATAAATATACGTTTGAGTTTGGCGCCATTTTGCGTCAGATTCCCAACCATGATGTCAGAGATAAGTGAAAAGTGAGCAATATAAGGGGTCGGCAAAGGTACGGTGATTTGGGAAACTTCGTGTAGAAGGAACACTTTAAGTTAGTGTGTGGTGAGAAGGCGTCTTGAGTGTACCATTTCTCCCGTCCCGACATTATGACGACTTGCAAAACGCCTCCTTATCTTTACTCCATGGAAACCAACGCTGACTCCTGGCCCAAACTGCTCATTGCTGCAGGTGTGGTGCTTATTCTCGCCGGACTGATCGGATGGGCTTTGCAAGGCAGGCTCAACTGGCTGGGCCGCCTGCCGGGCGATATCCGTATCGTGCGCGATAATTTTCGCTTTTACTTTCCCTTGACGACCATGCTTCTGCTCAGTCTTTTACTGAACCTCCTTCTTTGGGCCTTCCGGCGGTTCTGGTCTTAAAAAAATTCCGGGGGGATTGCAACCCCTTGCAGGCCGCTGCATTGTAACATATAGACACCGATGCCCGTGACCTTAGCCGACGAACAACAGTTGCTGGAAAAGGCCCGTCTTGACCCGGTTCATTTCGGTCCGCTGTACGATGCGTATTACCCCCGGATATTCGGCTATGTGTACCGCCGTACTGCGGATTACGACCTTGCCCGGGATATCGCAGCAGATACGTTTTTAAAGGCGGTGATCAAATTGCCCCGGTTCCAGTGGCGCGGCGTATCGGTTTCTGCGTGGCTGTTTCGCATTGCGACCAACGAAATACGCCTGTACTACCGGCAGCGCAAATACGAAAGTGCCGTTTTCAGCCAATTGCCGGAAGCCTTCATGCTGGAACAACGCTTGCACGAGGTATTTGAACAGGAACGCAACGCGCTGGAAGAGCAGATGCAGCAATACCAGGATTTCAAAGTTGTACAGCGGGCGTTGCAGCAGCTGCCCGTACACTACCAGGAAGTACTCTCCCTGCGTTATTTTGAACAAAAGGCAGTGCTCGAAATTGCAGAAATCCTGGGTAAAAATGAAGGCACTGTCAAATCGCTCCTGTCAAGGGGCCTTGAAAAATTGAAACAAGCAACACTTTGACCCGAAACATTTGTTATGGAAATAGATAAAATAGACATACCCCGGTTCGACGACCTGCCGCATGCAGCACTCATCAAACCGGCCATACTCGATGCCCGGCGGAGTGCGGCAATTGGTTTCTGGCTCGTGGCAACCCCCGTATTTTTTCTCGCCTGTGTCGCGATGAAATATTTTCTCCTGTGGAATACCGGCATTATCCAAAATTTTGAGGCGTTCTGGCAGGCCCTCGACCGCGACAGGCTGGGCTTCTGGCTCCAGCCGCTGGTGCTGGTGATCGCTCCGGCAGCAGCACTACTGATGAATCTGCTCGCAGTATTGCATATCCAATACGAACCTGGCCGCAAAGAGTTGAATATCAATGTAAAACTGCGGTGGAAAAACCTGCTGCTCGCGGCAGTTGCCTTCGCTGTTCTGCTTGTATTTCTATTGTATGCCCTGGGCGAATACTTCCACCATCAATGACTCATTTTAAACTCACAACTATGAACTGGTTTGTACGCAGGGGCATTCTGTATCGCCCTGTCTCCGTCGTCGGCTGGCTGATCCTGGGCGCCTTCATCGCTTATGGTTCCTGGGCATTTTACGCTATCGACAGCCGCTCCCATTCCGCCAGCGACACCCTCATCAACTGGATCTTCAACCTTTTGCTGGCAGGTCTGGCGTATTCCCTGATCGGCTATTTCACCGAAAAACGCCCCTGAAAGCCGTCCAGGGAAATCTTTTGCACTTTATTTGCTCATTCAGTCGGAAAACGCTACTTTTGCAGCCGCTTTTCAAAAAAGTTCATTTATTTTTTCACAACTGACTGATAATGAGACATTACGAAGTCACCTTCATCGTAGATCCAGTGCTGTCGGGCGATGAAGTCAAATCGACAGCAGAGCAAATCCAAAAGGATATTACCAGCTCGAACGCCACCATCGTGGCCGTTGATGAAATGGGCCTCCGCCAACTGGCCTACCCTATTAACCGGCGCTCTTCGGGCGTTTATTACTGTGTGGAATTCGCTTGCGAATCAGCGGATTGGTTGGGCAAATTCGAATTGGGTTTGAAGCGTAACGAGCGTCTGCTCCGCTTTCTTACCGTGAAACTCGACAAGTACGGCATCAAGTACAACGACGACAAGCGCAACGGCCGGATCGGTGGAAAGAAACACCAGGAAAGTGCAGCACCTGCGCCTGTAGCCGACGACAACGTGCCGGCACCTGAGGTTGTAGACCTCGACGCCGAATAATCGCCGTCGCTGCAACCTGACCATCAACCATTCCATTCATTTACATTCAACCATACATTATGGCTGCTTCAAGAGAAGATGTAAAATTCCTGAGCAATCCGAAAATCGGTTTGCGCCGCAAGAAATACTGCCGTTTTCGCAAATTCGGCATCAAACACATTGATTACAAAGATTCCGACTTTTTGATCCAGTTCATCAACGAGCAGGGCAAACTGCTTCCGCGCCGCATTACCGGCAACAGCCTGAAATATCAGCGCCGGGTATCTACCGCTGTGAAACGTGCCCGCCACCTGGCAATTCTGCCGTTCGTGGCCGACTTGATGAAATAACATCTTTGTCTGGAGTCTATCGTTTTGAATTTATAGCCGGAAGCTTCCGTTGCAAACTCAAAACGACAAAACCCAGGCGCCAAACTTCAAACTTATTAATTCAACAGCAATGAATATCATTCTGCTCGAACATATCGATAAGGTGGGCGAAAGGCACGACGTCGTTAAAGTAAAAGACGGATACGGCCGCAACTACCTGCTCCCCAAGGGCCTGGCCATCGTGGCAAACAAAACAAACCTCGCCCGTCTGGAAGGCTTGAAAAAACAGGCCGCCAAGAAAGAATCTGCCGTTATCGAAGCCTTCAAGGAGGTTGCTGCCAAAATCGCCGGCACCTCGCTGAAGGTAACGGCCAAGGCCGGAGAATCCGGCCGCCTGTTCGGTTCCGTCACGGCTCAAAACCTGTCGAACGCGCTGAAAGAACTCGGCGTGGATGCAGACAAGCGTATTATCGAAATGCCGGAAGAGGTAAAAGAGCTGGGTAGGTACACAGCTACCATCAAATTCCACCCTGCTGTTGTTCAGGAGGTGAATTTCGAGGTTGTGGCTGAAGGCGACGGCGAATAAGCATTACGCGGCTTAACGCTGCATTTACAAGGGGCAAAGCCGGTCATCCGGTTTTGCCCCTTATCTTTTTTATACGTTCTAAAAGGTAATATAAGCGACACTCAGCTGTTTTCCTGTTAAAAATAACCGCCACAACCCCGTTCCAATCGACTAAAAGACTATTTTTGTCACGCATTACCTTTTGTCTTCTCGCCACATTTGAATCCGCCCTCCCGCTTTTACGATTACAGGTCACGTATGTGACCCGTTTCTTTATTGACGTTTATACTAATCCCGGTCTTTCGCCAATGCCGGTTATTACTAAACCATTCTTTTATTCCCATGGGAAAATCACCTCACCATCTCCAATTCCGAGTAGACAAAACACTTTTTGTTGCCAGCATGCTGGCCCTGTTTTTCATTATCCCCGTTCTGTTACCTGCTCAGGTCATAGTTGGCATTTCAAAAACCAACGTGTCCTGTTTCGGCGGAAATAACGGAAGCGCTACTGCTACAGCATCGGGGGGACAATCGCCGTATACCTTTTTGTGGAACAACGGCGCCAATACGGCTACCATCTCCGGCCTTGTTGCCGGAAACTACTCGGTTACGGTTACGGATGCCAACCAGCAATCGGCAATCGGTTCGGTTTCCATCACACAGCCCAATCCCCTCGGCGTTCAGGTCTATGGTGAAAGCCAGATATGCGGTATTGCACCCGACGGCAAAGCAACAGCCGTACCTTTCGGCGGAACCCCGCCGTATACTTACCTGTGGAATAATGGCGGCACGACTGCACAGATTACCGGACTCGTCGCAGGCACCTACACTGTTACGGTGACCGACGCCAAAGGCTGTACCACCTCCGGAAGTGATAATGTATACTTCTGGAACGAGGGTATCTGGCTGATGGACAGCACGGTCAATGTCGCGTGTTTCGGGCAAAATAACGGTTTTGCCCACGTCAGTGCCATGTCGGGTACACCACCCTATACCTACATCTGGAATACCGGCGATACGCTTGCAGATGTATACAATCTTGAGCCGGGCGACTATTCCGTCACCGTCACGGATGCCAACGGCTGCGACAATTTTATCGACATTACCATAGAAGAACCTGCGGAACTGCTTTGCCCGACAGCATCGGTACCGGCCGCCTGCGGCCTGTCCGGTTCCGCTACCGTGACGCCTTCCGGCGGCACGCCACCATATACCGTTGTCTGGAGTACCGGTTCCAACAGTTTTACCATCAATGCACCACCGGGCACCTACAGCGTCACGGTAACAGATGCCAATGATTGTACCTGTTCTTCTGATGTGACGATTGGGAGCGACTCGGATGACCTGCTCATCAATATTGCCGTAAACAGCAATGCGGGATGCACCATCGGGGGCGACGCGACGGCAACCGCAAGCGGCGGTTCCGGCAGTTATGCCTATACCTGGGATAACGGCCAGATGACAGCCTCGGCAACGAACCTGACGGCCGGCAACCATACCGTCACCGTCACCGACCTGACAACCGGTTGCTCCAAAACTGCAAATGTAAATATACCCGCTGCACCACCGCTGACAGCCTCTGCGGCATTGGTAGCAAACGCGACCTGCCTGATCGGCGGTAGCGCTACCGCCACGGCAACCGGTGGTACTGCCCCGTTTACCTACAATTGGGACAACGGGCAAATGACCGCTACGGCGACCAATCTGGGGGCCGGACCGCATAGCGTCACGATCACAGACTCCAAAGGATGTGTCGCTACATCGACCGTAAGCATCGGACAAGACCAAGGGCCAAATGTCACCGCTGTGGTTATTACCAATGCTACCTGTACCGGCGGCGGCAGTGCCATGGCCACAGCCACGGGCGGCGCAGGCGGCTATGTGTACCTGTGGGACAATGCACAGGCGACTGCTACGGCGACCAACCTCTCCGTCGGCCCGCACAGCGTCACTGTAACCGACGCGGCAGGCTGCTCGGCAACGGCCTCTGTCACCATTACACAACCCGATGCGCCCACACTGGCGGTCGCCAGTATTTCCAACATAGGCTGCAACGGCGGCGGCGGCTCCGCTACAGTTGCGGCTTCCGGCGGAACAGAGCCCTATACTTACCTGTGGAGCAACATGGTCAATGGCGCTACGGCCAGCAACCTGCCGGCCGGAAACTATACCGTTACGGTTAGCGATGCCGCCGGCTGCACCGCAAGTATAAGCGTCACAATCGGTTCGGTTATGCCGCCCAACGTCATCATCGCAGCCTCTGCCAACGCCAAATGCGACCAGCCCGGCAGTGCAACGGCTGCCGCTAACGGCGGCGGTGGAATGTACACCTACCTGTGGGATAATAATGAAACGACTGCAACGGCGACAAATCTGGCGGCCGGCCCGCACAGTGTAACCGTTACCGACGCCAATGGCTGCACCGCAACCGCTTCCGTTACCATCGGTTTTACCAACAACGGCGTCGTGATCGGCGATTACGTTTGGTACGACGATGACCAGAACGGCGGTCAGCACCCGCTGGAAATTGGTGTGCCAAACATGACGGTAAAACTTGTGAAGGCAGGTCCTGACGGCCAATTTGGTACGGCCGACGACCTGGTGATGCAGACCACCACCACCAATGCCAACGGTAATTATTCCTTCGATTGTGTAACACCCGGTTCCTATATCCTGATATTCAGCGGTCTGCCGGCCGGTTACGAATTTACCGATAAAGACAAAGTCGGCAATGATTGTGAAGACAGCGACGCAAAGCCCAACGGCCAGACATCGCCATTCACCGTGATACCCGGTCAGGCCGACAACCTTTGCCTTGACGCCGGTATTCATATCTTTTGCGAAAATGTGCTGAATGCCGGGGTTATTTGCTGCAACCAGACGATCTGCGAGGGGGAAACACCTGCACTGATCTATAATGTACAGGCGCCATCCGGCGGGACGGGCAATATCCAGTACCAGTGGCTGCAGTTTGTGCAGATCGGTCCGGCCCCGCCCAACTGGGTTGCCGTTCAGGGCGCCACCGGCCCCACCTATCAACCGGGGCCGCTCAACCAGACGGCATACTTCATGCGGTGTGCCCGCCGGGAAGGCTGCGGACCGTTCCTCGAGTCGAATATCGTCACCATCACGGTATTGCCTGCAGGGTCTTCCGGCTGTCAGAATTTTGCAATGGACCTCAGCGTAGAGATTTCCGGCAAAACAAATGTTGCCGTATCGTGGACGACGGCGCTGCCTGAAACCAGCCAGTACCTGTACACCGTCGAGCATTCAGCCGATATGCAGACATGGGACGCCGTTCTGACGGTAATGGGCCAGCACGATGCTACGAAGCCCAACCATTACAGCCTGATGCACCAAACACCGTTCAGCGGTATAAATTATTACCGCATAAAACGACTCGATGCTGCCGGCGTGGCCGCATATTCGGAAATCCGTTCCATTGACCTGGCTGTCGCGCTGACCGAGTCTGTAGATATTTATCCGAACCCGGCGTACAGGTTTTTGGTGATCAAAAATGTGAAGGCGTACGATGCGGATATAACGGTGCAAATCGTCAATACCGCCGGAGCTGTATTGCACACCCTGGTCATTCCACAGGGCACTACCCATTACGAAGAGTTGCCGGTCGGCGACCTGCCTTCCGGCCTCTATATGGCGCGTGTCCGCTTCGGCAACGGTGAGGTGAAAACGTATAAGATTACAAAGATGTAAGAATTGGGGTTAAGCGATTTAGCAAAATTCAAAGGGGTTTAGAGACAGTCTCTAAACCCCTTTGAATTTTGCTAAACCTTTCCATTCCCACAAATAAGCCCGGCCGCTTCGTAAGCCCGGGCAATTTTGCCGTAGTCCAGCAAATAATAAATAAACTTCCCTTTGCGCCTGGTGTACACAAGGTTGGCCTGTCGCAAAATACGCAGGTGTTGCGACGCCACCGACTGCTCTATGTTGAGGGCTACATAAATTTCATGGACACACGCGGTACTCTTTTCATCAATAATGCAGCATATCTGTATGCGCAGGGGATGCGCCAGTGCTCTGAACATATCGGATACAGCACCAAGATTGTGCGCAACCGGGAAGTATACGGAGGGTGCGGGAAGTTTATTCATGCACAGGGTAATTAGGCCAAAATAGAATACGCTGTTTTCAATGGCAAATATGCAATTTACCTTTCATGTGGCCTAAAATACCAAATAAAAATGCCGCACACAACCCCGTCTGAGCGGAGCTGAGTACAGCATCGGGAACCCCTATAAATTCTGCTAAGTGGTTCTCAGGCAGCAAGTTCTTCTACCAGCGAAGATATCTGACCCAGACGGCCCTTATCCAGCGAGTAGAAAATGAATTTTCCCTGACGGTCGGTACGAACGACGCCCGCCCGGCGCAGGATTGCCAGATGCTGGCTTGCCACGCTTTGTTCAAGGCGCAATTTGACATAGATATCTGTCACGGTCATCCGTTCATTTTCTTCCAGCAAGTCAATGATGCGTTGGCGCAATTTGTGGTTTACTGCCCGCAATACAAGAGCAGCCTTGCGCAGCTCGATGTAGTCCAGCGGAATGTCTTTGTTTCCCTTCTTCAAGACAACCGTTTGGGTATTCGCTTTTCTCATATAAAATGTTTTGAAAAGATAAGTTAACTCAGTTTCGACGGAGTTTAATATCCCAAAATTGTGCCAGTTCTCCTGAAAAAAAACTGACATACAAAATTAACCTAAAACGTAAACCCGCTGATTACAAGCAGAAAATATTCATCTGATTTAACAAACCTGAAAAAACCCGCCTGCCGGCCCTAAAATGGGGCTTTCGATGGTGTCGTAATATTGGGCGGCTTCATATAGAATGGTTCAAAATATACAACATCTTGAAAATCATTATTTTGAAAAAATTGCTCTGCAATCGTCGAAAAATGTCTTGCCGAGCAATTTTTAACTACCTGCACTGCCATTTTCTCGTCCAATTTCACATTACCTAATTTCAAACTACCGTTCCCTGAAAAAACAAGCCGCCCTGGCAAGGCATCCGGAAATGCCGTACGCATATAATTTTCAAACAATTTGTCTTCCAGAATCAACGGCTGGGCAGGCATCAGCACATTCATCGACACATCATATACAGCCAGCCAGACCTCTTGTCTGCGGGCATCGAGCATGGGTATATATACGGTAGATGGTATAGGCGCCGGGTATGCTTCCCGGGCGGCATGGGCGAGTGCAAGCAGGGTATCAACCGCTATGAGCGGCTTGTCGAGCGCGTAGCATATCCCCTTGGCTACAGAAGCCCCGACGCGTAAGGCGGTGTAGGAGCCCGGGCCACTGCTGACGGCGACAGCGTCGAGGTCGGCGAGATCAATGCCGGATTCTTTTACGCAGCGCTCTATCTGGAGCGTCAGCAATGCGGAGTGGCTCGGGGCCTGAAGTTCTTCTGCAATGGCGACTACCGTGCCGTCTACGGCAATTGCAGTGGAGCAGACCCCGGTTGCGGTTTCAATAAGGAGAATACGTGCCATGTATGGATTTTTAGGGGGCAAAGATGCGGTGAATGTGCCGTTTTGTCCAACAAACAGCGTATTCCCGGCGAATTATCCGGATTTTAGCAGCACGCACTCCACCCGCCGATTCTTCTGCCGCCCTTCTTCCGTCGTATTTTCGGCAACCGGCCGTGTTTCACCGAAGGCCTTCCAGTCTACCTGGTGCTCTGGAATGCCTTTGTCCAACAAATAATCCCGCACTGCTTTTGCCCTCCGTCCCGATAGATCGAGGTTGTATTCAGCAGAACCGGTATCGTCGGTGTGACCACTGATGCCCAGTATGGCTTTCGGGTGTTTTTGCAGGAATAACACCAGGGAGTCAAGTTCGGAGCCCGCTTCCGGGCGCAGTACGGCCTTGTCCGTGTCGAACAGCACGCCCGCACTGAAGGTAAATTTGCGCTCCTGCATCAACTGTTTTTCGAAGGTAAGGGCCGGGGCATCCGGTTCGGGTTCAGGGGTTATCGAGATATCGTCGATACACAGGTATCCGGCGCGCTTGATGCGGTCAAGCGGAAATTTTATCGCAGCATTTTTTTCATCGATCGCCTTGTGCCGTTCGACAGACAGGTCGTTGGGCGTCTGTGCATCTTTAAAAAAGTTGCCCACTGTGAAAAACTGGAAAGGCTGGTCGGGCACAAATGTCGCCGAGAGTTTGATCCATGCGCCGTTGGTCACGATCGCATCGGCAAAATTGACCTGCGGTTTGTAGCCGGTCTCCTGTCTGGGTCGCACGGAAAAACTGAAACCCAGATTGCCTGCCCGAACCGACTCAATAGGCGTATTGGGTGCATATACCTTCCTGAGATGATCCCGTATAATAGCGGTGTCTTCCCGCACCCAGCATTCCAGCCGGTATCTGCGGCCCGGCCTGAGCGGGGCCGACAGCCGTCCGGTGACCCATTCGTGGTAGTCGCTTTTCTGGCCTATATCATCAGCAGGCAGGTAATGAACCAGCCCGATACAGTACTCACCGCCATGCACCTGTTGCAGCCACCGGCAGTTTTCAGCTGCCCGCAGTACATCAGGCGTCATGCTCTCGAAAGAGGTCCAGGTATCGAGGGTTTCGGAGAAAAAAACGGAATACTGCATAAACTCGCAGGCCACCCCCACGCCATTTGGCTTCAATTGCTCGAAAGAAGGGTTGAGAACGAGATTCTGAGCAGGGCTGTGTTTTGCCCAGCATATCAGGGCCAAAACGATCAGAAAAGGTAAGCGCATGGGTCATTTATGAGTTGGCGGGAGCAAGAAGTATCGTGCAAGTTCACATTCTTGAACGCCACACCGGGCCGGCTTATTTTTATCGTTTAACCTGAAGGTCACAACGCGCACAGCAACAACACCCCAACCGCAAATATGGCTAAAAACACTTTTGCCAGCCTTCTTTCCCGCTTCATGATCAAGGTCTCCGGTTTCCCGCGTTCCAGGTCGTTGCCCGAGCGTATGACCTGCAGGAGCACTATCGAGATCAGCAAGTAACTCAGCAGATATATCTTGTCCATGAGCACCATATAGCCCGTATCGGGCAGGGCGTCGCTGTACGACTGCTGCAAAAACACAGCGGTCAGCAGGCCGCCGATGGGCAGGGAGGAACGGGTATCGATATAGGTCGGGTGCAGGATCAGCGCGCCGATGCTGACAAACATGACGATCAGAAGCGGCAGCAGCATCTTCAGGATAAAATAACTGACCGGGCGGGCCAGCGTAACGGTATAGGTCAGGTTGCTGTAGCGCTGCGCATTTTCCTCGGGGTTGCCGAAATTGGTGCCGTAGTCGTGGATGCTTGTCTCCAGTGTACAACCCCGGGTTTCCCAACCCACCAGGTTAAGGGTGTTTCTGATCTCGGCAGCGTCGGTGTCGGGCACATACACAAGCGAATCTGCCGGGTGTTCCGGGCTTTCCAACTGAATATCGAGCGTGTGGCAGTCCAGGGGAAAACGATTGAGGGAAAAGGAATGAAAAAAACGGCCTTCCACCCGGTAAATACGGTAGTTGGTGCCGTCTTTCAGCATCATGTTGCTGCTGTCGCCGGATTGGGCGATGGCCATGCTCCACTTCTCAATGGAGTTGACAAATTCAATATCCGTGGGATCGATATCGCCCTTCCATTTGAACCAGATGTAAAAATCAGCGTAGAACGAATGCTCGTCCATGTTCAGGTCGTACAGGTTCATCAGGTAAACGCCAACCTGTGCCTGTTGCGCCTGCGCTGCAACACGGCCTGGAGAAGCCATGAACAGACTGATCAGGAATATGGAAAGCAGGCTGCGAAACATCGGGTGATCCGGATTGCTACTGCAAGGTAAACATTCCCCGGACAAGGGTTTACTTTTTCCGTTTCCGGTAGTTGTTGCCGTAATTCGCGCGTTTTCGGTTGCGCCCGCCGCCGTTGTTCTGCTGTTTGCCGCGATTGCGCTGGTTTTGCTGACGGCGGTCTTTATCGTGTTTGCCTGCGCCGGCGGCAAGTTTGTCGAGCGAATCGTGCCCTTCGTGCAACACCAACTGGCCGTCAGAAAGGATTTCGAGGTCTTCTTTCACAATGTCGTCGCTGACATAGTGCTCGCGGTTCCAGGTTTTATAGGCCAGTTTCATATAGGAGGCGATTACCTCTACAAAACCTTCTTTTTTCGGACCGTCGGGCATTTCGATGGCTTTCCGCATCAGCGCCTGGATGCCGTTGCCATAGTGGCGGAATCGCGTGGCCGTTGCCGGGTAACCGACAGGCTCTGCCTTGGGCCGTTCCTCCTGTCTTCTGAGTACGATGCCCGGAGGCGGCGTCACATCCAGGTCGTAATCGGCAATGGCAAAGGCGTGGTCCCACAACTTCTCTTTGTAGTCCTCCAGGTTGCGGTTGCCGCTGGGATTGAGTTGCATCATCAATCCGATGATGTATTCAATGGTCTTTTGTCTTTTATCGCGATCTTCGATCGTTTTGGCGTATTGCAGCATCTCCTGTATGGAGCGGCCGTATTCAGGAAATTTTATGATCTCCCTTTCGGTATTATATTCGATATCTATTTTCACGATGAGTTGGTGAGTGTTAAATGAGTTGGTTCATTCATGGGGGGAGCCTGCTTTCGTATGAAGGAGAAAACCGCTCCGATTGTTGAACTTGACGATTAAATGCGTTTATTCTACCGTCACCGATTTTGCAAGATTGCGCGGCTGGTCGACGTTGCAATTGCGCAAAACAGCGATGTGGTATGCGAGCAGTTGCAGCGGTATAACCGACAGCAACGGGGTAAGCGGCTCCTCTGTTCCGGGTATCTCAATGGTGTAGTCGGCCAGTTTCTTGATGGCTTCATCGCCTTCCGTGACTACCGCGACCACTACGCCCTTCCGGGCTTTTACTTCCTGTATGTTCGAAACGACCTTTTCGTATGCGCTGCGGTTGGTGGCGATCACAAAAACGGGCATGTTTTCGTCGATCAGCGCGATCGGGCCGTGTTTCATTTCTGCCGCCGGATAACCCTCTGCGTGCAGGTAACTGATCTCTTTTAGTTTCAACGCACCTTCCAGCGCCACGGGGAAATTGTAGCCCCTGCCGAGATAAAGCGCATTGGTCGCATCCTTGAACTCGCCGGCGATATATTTCACCTGTTCATGGCATTTTTGAAGCAGCGACTCCACTTTGTCCGGAATGATGGCGAGTTCCTGCACGAGCTTCTGGTACTGCGATTTGGGCAAATACCCCCGTTCGTAACCCAGAATAAGCGCCATCATGGTAAGCATTGTCACCTGACCGGTAAATGCCTTGGTGGACGCCACGCCGATTTCAGGACCTACGTGGATGTAGGAGCCGCTGTGCGTGAGTCTGGAAATAGAGGAGCCCACCACGTTCACTATGCCATAGGTCAGCGCGCCGCGTTCCTTGGCCAGCTCCAGCGCGGCAAAGGTATCTGCCGTTTCGCCCGACTGGGAAATGGCCAGCACAACATCGTTTTCGCGCACCACCGGGTTGCGGTAGCGGAATTCCGAAGCGTACTCCACCTCAACCGGCAGGCGGGCCAGGTCTTCAAACAGGTATTCGGCGATCATACCGGCGTGCCACGAAGTGCCGCAGCCGAGAATGATCATGCGCTGTGCGTTGACCATACGCTTCAGGTGTTCGGCCATACCGCCCAGGCGCACCCATCCTTCCTCGGGACTCATGCGCCCCCGCATGCATTCTGCTATGGTAACAGGCTGCTCGAATATCTCTTTCAACATAAAATAGTCGTAGCCGCCTTTTTCCAGTTGCTCGATTTCAAGTTCGATCTGGTGAATGGTGGGGGTCATCACCTCGTTGCGCAGTGTTTTCACTACCAACTGGCCGTCGAGGGTAACAGTTGCCACCTCTTCGTCGTTGAGGTATACGACATTTTTGGTATGCTCTACGATAGGTGTTGCATCGGAAGCCACCAGAAATTCATCTTTGCCGATACCGATTACCAGCGGGCTGCTTTTGCGGGCCGCCACGAGTTTGTGCGGGTCCTGGCGATCCATAACCACAATGGCGTACGCGCCGTGCACTTGCGTAAGCGCCTGACGAACAGCCTCTTCCAGCGGAATATTTTCCCGCTGCTGCACTTCTTCAACCAGGTGCACCAATACCTCCGTATCGGTTTCGCTGTAAAAGGTGTGGCCGAGTTTCTGCAGGGTGCTTTTCAGCACGGCATAGTTCTCGATAATACCGTTGTGGATCAGCACCAAACGGTTGTTCCCGCTGGTATGCGGGTGCGCATTGGTGTCGTCGGGTTTCCCGTGGGTCGCCCAGCGGGTATGCCCCATACCGATGCTGCCACTGATGTTTTTTCCACGCGTATGCTCGACCAGGTCGGCGACCTTGCCTTTTTTCTTGTATACGCTTAACGTACCGTTTTGCAGTGCAATACCGGCACTGTCGTATCCGCGGTATTCAAGGCGCTGAAGGCCTTTCATGATGATCGGATAAGCCTTTTGGGTACCGATGTAGGCGACTATTCCACACATAATAAAAAAAATGCAAATGGTTCAAGGTTCAAAAATAATAAACTGCGGGAGAAGTTATGCAAATACCGGCATGCAACAAGCAATAATCCAGTATAAAACATTGGATTCCAGGGGTTAGTAATTCTAAAAATATTAAAAATTTATTGAATTACTCCCCCCTGGCGCAGCCGGCCTGCATCACTGCACCCTGGTGTACTTCAATTCCAGTTTTGCCGGAAACGTAGCGCTTCCCGGTGCATACAGAATAGAGCGCTGCGCAACCCTGCTTTGTGGTGTAACGTTAATATAGACCGTTTTCTTTTTCAGATCACCGGAAGTATCGTCAACCATATCCTGAAGCCGTTGCGTCAGGGTCAATCGATATCGCTCAACAAGTGTGCCGTTTACGTTTTCCATTTCCGGATTGCCGCCAAACCTGCTGAAGCCCTGGTTGAGCGCCGGTCCGATTGCATAGAGCACATCACTGGTAAATACCGACGTCGTATCGCCGCGCACTTCGGTGAAAACCAACTGGTTTGCGGGGGTAAGCACGCTGTTGTTGTCGGCGTTGGTCAGCACCAGCTGGGCTTTGTTTACCGCTATATTATCGAACTTGTCGATATACGGGAACTCCACCTTTATCCGAAGTCCCTGCATAGCCTGCAGGTACATCAGATCGCCAGACACCTGACCGACTGCCTGACCTGCCGGGGTCCCGCTGTAGTCGTGATCGAAGTGGACAAACTTGTTGGAACCCGCAAAGAAAAAGTCGAAGTGCCGAAGTGTCGTATCGGCGATATCGTGATAATACAGGCGAACGCGGCTGTAGGCTTCATCGTTCAGGTTAAACGCCAGCATGGCGCCCGGATTGGCGCCTCCGCTCGATGCAACAATTTTCAGACCCCGAAGCGCCTTGTAAAAGCTGGTGTCGGTCTCCAGTGTCGTCGTGTCCAGGTGAAACAACTCCTTGCCAAAATCGTCGCTGAGCGGAATCCGGACATAAGGGGCTTTGCTTGTAGTAACGATCAAACTGTCGGGCGTATTGGGTTTGGGCAGGAATGATTCGAGTCGACCGATCTCTGCACCGGCACTGAGGGTGCTGTTGGAGTAGTAACTGTTTTCGTCGTCGAGCAGTTCATTCAGGCGGTACACCCGCAGGGTTTGGGGCAGCAGCGTATCGCCGTATATGCTCGACGGCGCATACCGCATATACAACACAATGGAGTCGAACTGGTGTTTGAGAGAATCAAAGCCCGGCTCCGGGAAGTCCATGTGCAGCAGGGTAAAAATCTCCGCGTTCGTTTTGCCAAACGCCGGATCGACGAGTTCGCCACAGAGAAAGGAAGAAGCCGTAGAACTTGGGTCAGACGTCAGAACGCTGTCTTCGAGTTCCACGGTGCACCAGACCGTTGCGGTATCGGTGTAGGCGTAATCAGCCAGGTCGTCGCTGAGTAGATCGGAACCGAATGGGGAGGGCTTGGTACATGCGGCCCAGAACGCCAGGGCAGCCATAAGGAGCACGGCATACGCCGGCATTTTCTGTTTCATAGAATGTTGTAAATCCAAAATTGTGAGTCAGTACAAAATTATAGCGGACGGTTTGAACGCGTCCGCTATAACTGAAAAGATCGGAATTAATGGCGGGGGCCTTATTGGGGCACCTCCGCTTCCGTCAGACTCTTAAAAAACTCGAGGTATGCCGAAAGCAACTCCTCATCGTTTTTCCAGGGCAAAACGGGTTTATCCTGAGCGACGGACAAATAATCAACGCTCGTGTCCTGTGTTTCGCTGCCGATGATGATGGCATCGGAGTATGAAGCCGCGCCTTTGTGCATCGATATGCCCTCTCCATCCTGATAAGCGGCCAGGTTGGCCTTCGTCAGATTATTGATGGCAGCCTTGCTCATAAAGCGCTCGCCGCCTTCCTTTTCGCGAGGGGTGTCGTACACGCTGTACACAATATGCGAATTGGCAAAAATCGGCTCCGTTTTGTAAGCAGTACGCAGGTAAAGCGGGATAAGGCTCGTCATCCAGCCGTGGCACAGCACGATGTCGGGCGCCCAGCCGAATTTTTTTACCGTTTCAATAGCGCCCTTGCAGAAGAAAGCGGCGCGGTCTGGATTATCTTCAAAAGGCTTGTCGTCAGCGTCTTCAAACACAAACTTGCGCTTAAAAAAGTCCTCATTATCGAGAAAATAAACCTGTAAACGGGAACCTGGCAGCGATGCAACCTTGATAATCAGCGGGTAATCGTCATCGTCAACGATAATATTCATTCCGGAAAGGCGCACCACTTCATGCAGCCGGTGACGACGTTCGTTGACCACGCCGTAACGCGGCATCAAAATCCGTAATTCATAACCGTTGTCTTGTAAAAATTTGGGCAACTTACCCACTAATGCCGAGATGTCGTTGCCTTCCGTGTAAGGTTCCATCTCTTGGGTAACAATGAGCAAACGCTTCTTTTCCATGTATCTAAAAACCAAACTTTTGTGTGTAAATCCCAGACAAGGGCAAGCCGGCAGGAGAAGACTGTTGCATTCGGGGAAAGACCTCCAACTTGCGCTTTGATAGACGCCTCCGCCGTTGCGGCGACGAAATCAGGTGCAAAAGTATAAAAAAATGCTCGTTTTTTATGCACTATTTGGGCCAGGAAAATTTATTCCGGTCACATTTTCAGGAAAATGGCCGCTTTTCGCGCCCGCAGCAGGCCGAACAGAAAGCCCCCGAACAACCCCGCCAGCAAGGCCAGTCCAAAGCGAATTTTCCAATCGACCTGAAGGGTACTGAATATCAGATAATCTGCTGCCGGTACAAAAACGGCAAACCCCGCAGTCCTGAACATCCATGACCGGTTGGGGTGGAAATGAAAGAAACGCATACACAACCACAGCATCCCGCAGGCCACAAAGGTCTGTGTGGCCACAGTCGCCGCCGCCGCGCCAAATGCCCGGTAAGTCGGGATCAAAAACAGGTTGAGCGTTACATTCAGTGCGATGCCGACCAGGAAAAAGCGATTCATATCGCGCAGCCGCTCCTGTGCCGTGAGCAGGGTGCTGAAAATATTCGTCATACTCACCGGCACAAAGGCCCAGATAAGCAGCCCCAGCGTATCCCAGCGGTACGCTGACGCGCGGCCCGGCATCATCAGGTGCAACAGATCCTCCCGGGCAAAATACACCGCCGCCGCAAGGGTAATGCTGCCGGTCCACAACAAACTAAAACTCAGCGACGCCAGCGAACGCACGCCTGTGTGCGCAGGGTCTTTCAGCAGCCGGGCAAACATGGGCAACAACAGTGAAGCAAACATGAAGCCGAGCATATTGCAGGCGTCGAGCAGCCGGTAGGCGCCGGCGTATACCTCCGCATGTATCTTGCCGTCGGGCAGCAGTCGCTCCAGCAGCACTCCGTCGAGGCGGGTATAGGCGAACATCAGCAGGACAACCAGGGCATACGGATAACTTTTTCGCAGCAGAAACAACACCACCGGGCGCCCTGCGCGCCAGTTTTTGGCCCACGACGGACGGATCGGAAACTCGGCCTTCCACCGAAGCAGCCGGAAGACGATCAGGACGGTCAGGAGCAACGCCAGCGTCTGCGCCAGCGCAAATGTTTCAATGGTAAAAGGTATGGCCGGAAACGGATTGGCCCACAGCAATATACCGCAGGTCGCCAGCATCAGCAGTTTATCCAGGGAAGACAGGAAGCTGTCGAGCCGGTAATGGCCAAGCCCGGAAACGTTGGAGCGCAGGAACAAAACCAGTTGTACCAGTATCGAATTGAGCAGAAGGATCAGCAACAGCGGCAGTTCGCGGCGACCGTAGCCGAGCAGTCCCCAGGCCACCAGCAACGTAAGCGCTACGTAAAAAATACCCAACAGCCCCTTGATGGCCAGCAGGTTTGGAAAATACTTGGGCAGGAGTTGCGGATGCCTGCTGATGTAGCGGTTGTTGAAGCCCTGAATGCCGAAATCATTGACGATCTGAAAAATATAGGTCAGGTTCAGCAGCGCGAAATAAAGCCCGTAATCCGCTCCAATGCGGTTTTGCACCGTCAGGTCGATCCCGAAAATGAACGCCGGTTTGATCAACAGGTTGATAAAAACCAGGAACAGGATGTTGATGATGAATTCGCGATTCAATGGTCAGGTAGCGGTGGGCAGCAGGCAGTACGCCTGCCACGGCCGGTGGGTGCAAAGGTGGTGAAATCCGGCCACCTGGCAACAGCTTTGCCCGATTCTACTTTGCCTCCGACAGGGAATCAATACGCCCGCCCTTCAGCCGGAGCACGCGGCGGGTACGCCTGGCCAGCTCGGGATCATGGGTAACGAGCACGAGTGTGGTGCCTGCCGTGCGGTTCAGGTCGAAGATCAGGTCGACGATACCTGCCGCGTTATCGGCATCCAGGTTGCCCGTCGGCTCGTCGGCGAACAGTATTTTCGGGCTGTTGGAAAACGCGCGCGCGATACACACGCGCTGCTGTTCGCCACCCGAAAGTTGTGCCGGATAGTGATCGAGCCGATCGCCCAGACCTACCTTCTCAAGCCACTGGCGGGCTACTGTTTCGGCGCCTGCCTCGCCGCGCAACTCGAGCGGCACCATCACATTTTCGAGGGCCGTGAGGGTCGGGATCAACTGAAAATTCTGAAAAACAAACCCGACATAGCGGTTGCGCACCTCGGCGCGTTCATCTTCGGAAAGGTTGTCGAGTTGAATATCGTTCAGGGCAACCGAACCGCTGGTCGCGCGGTCGAGCCCCGCGCAAAGTCCCAGCAAGGTCGTTTTGCCCGAACCGGAAGGCCCTACAATGGCAAAGGTATCGCCCTGGGCCAAGTCAAAACTGACATCGTCGAGTACGGTGAGCGCATGGCCGGAGGCGGAGCGGTATTGCTTGGTAAGGTTGGAAGCGGATAGCATTTTTAGACGGTAGACGGTGGACGGTGGACGGTAGACGGTAGACGGTGGACGAGCGGGTTTTCGAGTTAGCCTTTGGAAATGATTGATTAAAAAATGGGGCAAGAACGCAACAGGTACATTCCGGAACGCAACACCCCGTAAACCGGAATGGCATTCCGGAACGCGGAATACCATTCCGCGATACATTTCTGCGGCTATTTTAAAATCACCAAACATAACAGTGATTTGTGCATTTTGATTAGCAGGGGGCCGGAAAAGCAGACGGAAGTGCCTGATTTTTAGATAAACAAAACCCCCGTCGGTGGTGGCGACGAGGGTTTGTCTTTTGGTACGAAGCATTCTTTTTTCAAAGTGATGCCTCAAAAGCCGTTTTTGTGCTGTATCGCAGGATGTTGTTCAGGGCATGCTGCGACGGGTTGAAGCGGGCTTTCGGGAGTTGCATTTTTGCGAACGCCAGATCATCAAACTCGGCGCGCACTTCGGGTGTTTCTTCCAGAAGGTGCGCCATTTCGATGGCTTCATGAGCCGGCATTTCATGGTAAAGATACTGTACCAATGCGTTGTATGTGTAGGTTTCTTCCATAGGCGCTTTAAGCCGTTTAGATTTAGAATTTTAGTTTGAAAAATCGCGTATAAAACAGCGGGCCTTACCCCTTTATTGCCTCCCGTTCCAACAATAATTCCGATTTTAACATTAAGCCAAACAAGTTGCGGTCGATCAGCACAAATATTTGCCTGAAGGCACCTGTAATCAGTTCAAAATCACCACTTTCGTGATGATCGCATCGGGTGTATCGAAGGTCTGTGTACTGGTGGCGAATACCAGGTAAACACCCGAAGCAGCCCTTCGGCCCAGGTAGTCGCGACCGTCCCATACCGCCTGTCCGCCAAGCGCCTTGCCCTCATAGACCAGATTGCCGGCCACATCGGTGATTTTCACGTTGGCATCGCGGGCCAAACCGTATATCGCGATGGGGCCGTCATAGTCGGGCCGCACGGGGTTGGGGTATGCATAGGCAGCCGTGCTGTTGATGCGCCCCCCCTCGGTCGCCTCGGCGCGCAGCGACACGATGCCTTTTTCGGTGCCGATCCACACTTCTCCCGTTTCCTGGTTGATGGCAATATCGGTGATGGCATCGTCGAACAGCGGGCTGTTGGTCGAAGTAAAATGCGCTTCCTGGGTGAGGGCGTCCGACGACTGCACAAAAACGCCGTTGGTGGTGCCGAACCACTTGCGGTTGGCGCCGTCGACGGCGATGGTGCGCACCTCCTCCGTTTCGAGCAGGTAGGCGTTGAACCCTTCCACATTGACGATACGGCGCCGCCCGGTGCAGTTGCTCGCGTCGAAGACGTTACTGCCGCACTCAAAACTCACCGCGCCCTGCTGGGTACCCACCCACACATCGCCTTCAAGGTCGACGGCAATAGTCGTCACGCTGTTGGTTGGCAGCGCGCTGTTGGCGGCATTGATGATGCGGTATCTGTCGTCGGCCGGGTTATCGATATCGGCTCCGCTGTCGTACACCAGTACGCCGCCGTTGAAACCGATGACAAACCATTTGTACCCGCTGTTGTCTACCACCACCTGCAGCAGGTTGTTGGCCGGTGATGCGGAAAAATTGCGCAGGGTGCCGTCGGCCTTTAAGACGGCAATGGGCGACCCGGCGCTATAGTTACATATCCAAAGATTGTCGTCCTGATCGAAGGCCATGCCGCCGATAGCCGTCCGGTCGGCCCCCGCCGCGCCTGCACTCTGCAGGATGGAGTTGCTTTTGGTGAACCGTTTGGTAGGCGCACCGGGGGCGGTTGCTTCCACCAGTCCGCCGACAAAACTGCCGGCGTAAAATTTATCCTCCTCCGGGTGCGGAACAACGCGCCACAAGGCCGCATATCCGAATTCGCTGCTCAGTTCGGGGTTCGATTCGCCGTAAAAACGGTCCCACTGCCCCTCGCTGAAGATATAAATTCCCCAATCGCGATACAGCGGCGTGAGGTCGGGCAGGGCGCCGGGAGTAGCGACGTACACCTTATTGTGTGCGATGGCGATCTCTGTGGAATGTTCCAGATAGGGCGAGTTGTAGGTAAATTTTTCGCATTGCCCGGTATTGTGGTCGTAATACCGGTACTGGTCGTTGCCATCGGCGATCCAGAATTTTTTCTCGCCGTCTTCTATGCCGTATTGCGGTATGGCAGCGCCGCAGGGGTCTTGTATTTCATACCGCGCGCCCGAAGGCTCCATATACTCCACCGATCCGATCCCCTGCTTCCAGGAGATCATGAGGCCCGGCCCTTCGCTGGTGAGGTAAAACACATCGCGGGTGGGGTTCTGGGCCACGATGGACACGTTTGTCCCATCATAGCTGTACAAGGTATTGCCGATGCCGAGGTAAAGTTGGCCATTCCAGACGGTCATGGCATTGACGGAAATACCGGCGGGAAATCCGTCGGCCGGGCCCAGCATTTGCCAGCGGCTGAAATCTTCGGGATTGATATCGTCGGAGGCTATGCGGTACACCCCCTCGGCCGTGCCTGCATACAGATTGCCATTGAACACGCCGAACGACTTGACCGCCACATCCGTAAAGACAGTGTATTCCACCTCCGCCCGTTCGAGGTTGAGTTTCAGGACGCCGAAATCGCTGGCCAGATAAGCCGCTTTCCCTTCAAAAGCGACATCGTTGATCTGTTTGTCGCCCGCTATGTTGATATTTTTCTTGATGAATGGCAGGTTGACCACCTGCCCGTCGGCCGGGTAGTACAGGTCGAGGTTGCTGTTGGTATAGGCCAAAATGAGTATATCGGCTGCCTTGCTGTAACGGATCAGACGCATGCCTACATCGCTGAGCCCTTCCACCTTCGTCAGAAAACGCTGCGAGCGGTCGGCCTTGTCGATTTCCACCACTGCCCACTCGGAGGCAAAATAAACCTTTGAGTCGCTCTGCGTCACGTAGGTCGAGCGCTGCCAGGGCAGGTGCTGGCGCCATTCGCCTATTTTAAGCGGCGGAAACTCGGGGGTAACCGCCTGGGCAAAAAGGTGCTGGCACGAAACAGACAAGATAAAAAGGGCGTAGAGCAATCGCATGGTGGTCGGATAACTGATTGTTTTAGCGGATGGATAGAGCCTTGATGCACGGCGGCGGCGGCGGGTTGCCTGTTCCTTTTTTCATTTTCCGGTTTGAGCGCGGCTGTTTATACGCATGGAAGCGCCGCTTATGCCTAATATTGCGGCGCATTTGAAAAAAACGACACCTCACTTCATCCTGCCGGTCGTGGTCATGCCTTCCGGTGTCAAAAATACAGTGCGTTTGAAAGCGGCAATAAAACGGCTCCTGAAATTGCTACCCATCGCGTTTACGCAGAACCAGCGTTACGACCGGCAGACGCTGCAGGTCATACGCAAGGTATGTACACCCGGCAGCAACTGCATCGATGTAGGCTGCCACAAGGGTGAGATCCTGGACCAGTTCATCAAATATGCCCCGGGAGGGACGCATTTCGGCTACGAGCCGATTCCCGACCTGTACATGGATCTCGTGAAGAAGTACGCCGGCGTACCCAACTGCCATTTGTTCGACATTGCGCTGTCCGACAAAGCCGGTACCTCCAGTTTCAACTACGTCGTGAGCAACCCCTCCTACAGCGGTTTGGTAAAACGGACCTACGACCATCCGAACGAGCAGGACACCCAGATCACGGTTAAAACGGAACGGCTCGACGAACTGATCCCCGCCGACCGGAATATTGACCTGATCAAGATTGATGTGGAGGGCGGCGAACTGCTGGTACTGAAAGGAGCGGTCCGGACGCTGGAGCGTTGCAAACCTGTCGTCATTTTCGAGCACGGCCTGGGCGCCTCCGAACTTTACGGCGCCACACCCGAGCAAGTGTACGACCTGCTCGACGGCTGCGGCCTTCTGGTATCCCTGATGGGGCGTTTTATAAAAAATGAAACGGCGTTGTCGCGGGAGGAGTTTTGCCGGCACTATTACGGCAAACTGAATTACTATTTCATTGCCTACCCCTGACTCCGGTAGAGCGTTCCCGACTCGAGGTATTCCCATACGGCGTCGGGCACCAGGTAGCGCACCGATTTTCCGGTGCGCAGGCATTCCCGGATATAGGTTGCGGAAATATCGAGCATGGGCGCCTCGCACAGGCGAACGCGCGGGTGCACGGCAAGCGCTCCGGCGTCGAACGAGGGGCGCTTGTATACATATATATCGTAGCCGGCGAGCAACTGTTCGTAGTTTTTCCACAGGTGGAGCGATGCGAGGTTATCGCCGCCCATGATGAGGGCGAACTCCTGGTCCGGGTATTTTTCCTTCAGAAACGACAGGGTGTCGATGGTGTAGGAGGGCTTGGGCAGGTCGAACTCTACACTGGAGGCCTGCAATTTGGGGTTGTCGCCGATGCCCAGCCGAACTAGATGCAGCCGGTCGTGGTCGCGTGCCAGCGTCTTTTTGGGTTTCAGGGGGTTCTGCGGACTCACGACAAGCCATACCTTGTCCAGATCGGTCTGTGTCGCCATAAAGTTGGCAATGATCAGGTGGCCGATATGGACCGGGTTGAAAGAGCCGAAGAAGAGTCCGATTTTCATTGTTGCATGGCTGGAATGGCTGGCATTGTTGCCATTGTTGCATTGCTGGCAATAAAGACTATTTCCCCAGGTTTTTATCCTCCTCATTGACCCGGCTGAGCAGGGCATCGACGCGGTACATCTCGTCGATGGTATCATCGAGGTAAAACTCGAGTTCGGGTACGCGGCGCATCTGTTTGCCGACTTTGGAGGCCAGGGCCTGGCGCAGGCGGGGGAGGTTGTCTTCGAGTTCGAGGATCACCTCCTGCTTGTTTTCGGTGCCATATACGCTGACATAGATCTTGGCCACGAGCAGGTCGGGGGTCATACGGACCACCGTGACCGTCACGAGTTTATCGCGGCCATAGATATTGCTGCCTTCTTCGGTGAGCAGCATGCCGAAATAACGCCGGAGGAGCTCGCCTATCTGTTTTTGACGGATACTTTCCATTCTTGTATGAGTTGAGTGGTCAGGGTTGGGGTGTGAACGGTTTTTTACGCCTGAAAGTGCCACAAAGGTACACCGATACAAAACTATTTTTTCCGGAAGCTTGTTTACAGGGGCAAAATCCAAATAATTATTGGAAAAAAATTTCAGGCGGGTTGGATTTTCGGAAGGAGTCGATGTATCTTTGCCCCCGCTTTTTAAGCGAGCATAACCCTGGTACCCTGGCTCGGTCGATAGAGCATCCCGATTTTATCGGGAAAGTCGTTGATTCGAGTTCAATTTATCATGATCCCGTAGCTCAGTCGGTAGAGCACTTGACTTTTAATCAAGGAGTCATGGGTTCGAGTCCCATCGGGATCACAAGAGCAACAAATTAGCCCTTGTAAGTCAATCACTTACGAGGGCTTTTTGTTTTTGGTTGTCGTGGGGGTTGTCGTTTTGTGTGATTTTAATTGGGAAACTCATGTTTTAGATCGGAGTGCAGTTCAAGATTCCTTCAAAGTCAATGCTCAATTCATTTCCCTTGCGTACTTGCATATTTTGGATTCTATTGCTTGACCATCCAACTGTCAACGTGCATTTGTTAACTTAACTCCGCGCCAGTTAAAAACAAATAATTTTATCTAAAAACAAAATGTTTCTTATGTTTGCAAATAAAAAGTTGCTGTGTGGTTGGCAAATTCCAGACTGTGCAGTAGTTTTGCATACTAAAATTAGCACTTAAAATGCAAATGCCTTTATTTGAAATTGAACCTCAACGCAAAAAGATGTTAAACGGCCCACTTAACGGCTCTAACAATGGGTTGTCAAGAGGCAACGGAGCAAAAGATGCCAGCAGCCGATATGTCAAGTTGAAACAAAATCTTGATAATGATAAGATTTACAATGGCAACTGGTTCGAGGTTGATACACAAAAAATAAAGGATGCTAAATCTGCATTTAACTTTGTTGACTTGTTTTCAGGCGCAGGCGGAATTTCCGTAGGTGTTAGAAGTGCAGGATTTAACAAAGTTGCAAGTGTTGAAATTGACAAAGATGCCTCCAATACCATTCGCAAAAACTTTCCTGAAAGTGCACATTTTGAAATGCCGATTGAAAATTTGACGGAACAAATGCTTACAGATGCATTAGGTGGCCGTAAAATTCATGTAGTTTTTGGCGGCCCACCATGTCAAGGCTTTTCAGTCGCTGGATTGCGGAATCCCAATGACCCCCGTAATAAACTATTCAAAGAGTATATTCGAGTGGTAAAGCACTTACAACCCGAATTTGTCGTATTGGAGAATGTTCCAGGAATTCTTACCATGGAAAATGGGAGGGTCTATCAAGAGATTATTCATCAGTTCGCCGAAATCGGCTACCCAGATATGAGTGTTAGGATTTTGGAGGCAGCAACCTTTGGAGTTCCTCAACTGAGAACAAGGGCAATTTTTATTGCAAACAGGCTTGGTTTAAAAAATCCATATCCAAAAACAATTCACGACAAAAAGAGCTACAAGCCAATCGAAAGTGCGATTGAAGATTTGAAATTTGTGGAACGCGGTGCAATTCCCAATCACGAATGGACTCAACATTCACCACAATTCGAGGAAAGAATTTCTAAGGTGCCTCATGGTGGCTCACTTTATGAAACATTTAGAGATGCTTTTAAAAGACAATATAAAGGAGTGCCTTCCATGACCGTGAAAGAAAATCATGGTGGTTGTCATATTCATTACGAATTGAATAGAGTTCTCTCTGCAAGGGAAATGGCACGACTACAAACCTTTCCAGACGATTTTATTTTTACTGGAACATTTAAACGTGCATATTGGCAAATTGGGAATGCCGTACCATGCTTAATGGCTAAACACATAGCCTTGGCGGTCAAGGCATCTTTGCTGGCATTGCAGGAGGGGTAGGATTTATTTTTTTATTAAGTTCTTCCCTCCACTTCTGAATATCGTACCACCCGCAACCAACACACCCTTGTTCGGCGGCCCTTCCAACCTTTGGCACACCGGCAGGCCAATTCTCGTCCCCCGCGTAAAAATATTTAATTCCGTATACTATGCCTCGTTTCCCTGTTTGGAAACATTGTCGGCACACTTCTCTTTTCTGTTGATTTCTTTGATTGTCAATAAGTTGAAACTTTTGCTTGATCTCAACATCTGACATTGTCTCTGGATTCTCTGCCCTTGTAGCATCATCCCAACGAATTTCAGGGAATTTGTGATCGGGTATTAACCCAGCCTTGTTTGCCGTGCTCAACTCATAAACGTTTACTCCACTAAGAGTGGCAACTGCCTTTTTCTTGAATTCTATACTATAAGTTTCGTATCCAGTATTTGCCCCACTAGGGATGGGAACGAGTAGGCGTTCCAATTTCCGGCCCTTTCCGCCTCTTTTTCGACTTCCAATAGTATAACCCATTTCTTTAATGTCTTGAATCCTTCTTTGAGGGTTGTCATTAGACGGAAATTCAGATGTCCATTCCAATGTAGACAGCGCTTCAAAAAATTCTTTGGTTACGGTTTTCCCTTTATGCTCTGTATCCCATATTTGTTTTTCTGCTTCAATCCACTCTTTGATCTTTTCCTCAAAAAAGTATGGCTTGAGACTTATTAAGTAATCCGACAACTCGTCTTCTGACTCAATCATTAATCCTGTTCTCCTATAAAAATATGGAATATATCCCTGCCATCTAAAACCATTATCTTGTATAAATTCCACATCAACATAACTCTCAGATGCCTTACCATGAGAGAAAATATTGTGAACCTTAATGTTGTGATCTTTAAGAAGGTGGTTTAAGATGGCAAGTTTCATTTTAACGGCTGTTGATAAAGGTGAGCAAGTAATTGTTCTTTCCACTCGGCTAAATCGTACCAAGGGCACCCAACACAGCCGTCTTCATCAAATGGTGTTTTGCCCTCCCAATTGTCGCTCCCCTTGTAGAACCATCTTATTCCCATGAAATCACCCCTTATTCCAGTTTTTACGCAGTGGTCACAGTGCCGTGATTTCCACATATTGGTCTGGTTACTTAACAGTTGAAATTTCCGCTTGATTTCTGCCTCTTGCATATTATCAGGGTTGTTACTCTCCGGCGTATTCCATCTTTGAGACGGAAATTTGTGGTCAATTAGCAGTTCAACTGGCTGCCGTTTCACATTGAAACAAACCTCAATATTATTCAAAACTTTCTTAATCCGTTCTTTTAGGTTTCCCGACATGGGTGCACGTAGTTCATTTCCATGAGCGAACCTACTTTCGATATTCGGCAACATTATTAGAATGTCGTGCATGGTAG
The DNA here is from genome assembly GCA_937861115.1 of uncultured Bacteroidota bacterium. Lineage (GTDB taxonomy): Bacteria > Bacteroidota > Bacteroidia > Chitinophagales > Saprospiraceae > M3007. The sequence continues at coordinate 29,492 of CALMBD010000136.1, forward strand.
ACTTTCCACACGTCATACATCTTCTCCGCTGAGAGCCAATTACATATCCCATCTTCTTAAGAGCACCCAAACGAGCAGCAGGCTGAGGATTTACTTTTGGAACAGGGCCACATACCCTGCATTCCCACTCACCAGAGTATAAGGCGTTTAGGACTCTATACGTTTGGTTGTTATCTCGTTTGTCATTCCATTGTGAATCACTTTCTTTTATCCACTCTTCTTTGTTCGCTGGGTGGAGTCTTTCATACCTTTCTTCAAGCAAGGCATAAAAGTCTTCTTCTTCTAAATCCAACCCCTGTTTCTGCAAATGTTTAGGTAATAGACCTTTCCAGGTTGTTTCTCCATAAACGAATTCAACCTCCATGAAAACATCACTTGTTTTTTCTGCGACGAAAAATTCACCGGAGGTTTTGTATTTTTTTTCAGCCATTGAATAACTCTTTGATGCCAACGTTCAATGCATTAGCAATTTTTTCAACGTTAACAAGAGTTATGTTTTTCTCTGCCCGTTCGATCATACCAATATAAGTCCTGTGCAAGTCAGCTTTGAATGCCAACTCTTCTTGGGAAAGCCCTTGACTCTTTCTTAGATCACGGACTCTTTTACCAAACTTTACCAGAATGTTTGCTTTGGAATGCATTGCTAATTTCAGTATGCAAAACTATTGGTAGCCATTGGCGGCCACAACATACTATTGTTAGCAATTTTAATATGAAGTAGTAAGGAATTTTGAGACCCAAGTTATCCAAGAGGAATTCTAATTGTCAATTCCAGATCATTCAGAGTCTTTTCCCGGCGTTTTTTAGACAATTCGCATTCCCAGATAATGATAACGCGCCATCCCAAGTTCTCTAATTTTTCAATATTGATTAAACTTATGTTTTTATTCCTGTTGATTTTATCAACCCAGAACGCAGTGTTGGATTTTGGCACTTGAGCATACTTGCAAGTATGCCCATGCCAAAAACATCCATGAATGAATACAATAGTTTTATATTTGGGTAAAACGATGTCGGGTTTGGATGGCAGTTTTGAGTCATGCAATCTGTATCTGAACCCATGAGCAAAAAGGTATTTCCGTACCAAGATTTCAGGTCGGGTATTACGACTTCTAATCCGACTCATTACCTGACTTCTTTTTTCCTTTGAAAAAACATCCGCCATGATTAGACTCCCACTTAAATAGCATTAAATTTGATTCAAAAGTATCATTAAATATCATTTCTCGGCGGCTGAATTTTTCGCCAAATGTGTTAGTAGTCAGGTGGTGAAGAGAGAGGCATTTTTCGTTTTAATGGCGGGGGATGTGCTTTTTATGCCGTTGTTGGCGTCCCCGCCAACAACAACGACGGAGCTCCATACCATACCGAAAGTTCTGCCAAAAATCCTATCCCACCGCTACAAAATCCCAATAGGCCAAACCGTCCAATTCATAAGCCGATGAGTATTTATACGCCTCCGGCCTAGCCGCCGGCACTATTGCATAAGAAGAGTATTTACCGTGATTTTCAGAAGGATACATGAGTCATCCCGAATTTTCCTGAGTGAATGACCTCGGAGAGGTCAAATGTTTGTAGAAATGATCAGATACGGGTTTTACGACCTCGGAGAGGTCGCACCAGCGGTAATTACAAAGGTTAACATTCGACCTCTCCGAGGTCGTTACGTCTCCCCAGGCCATTGATCTACAAACATTTGACTTCTCCGAAGTCATTTTAAAAATTCGGGATGACTCATGTTAT
>CALMBD010000137.1 GCA_937861115.1 uncultured Bacteroidota bacterium
ATCCCTGCTCTAGCCTCTCTTCCGAAGCGGGCGCAAAGGTAAGACCATATTTAATATAAAAAAGCATAATCATTAAAAATTATTCAGCCGCTTAAACGCCCCTGAACAGCCGCTGCGGCCATTGCATCTTTTTCCCGTTTTTCTGTTGGCGCTTTGGCCCGGACGGAATATTTTTGAGACCCCGATACGCTTTCATTCCATCATTCGAAAAACCTGATTTATGACCTTTCAACCTGTATTGCCTTCCGTACCGGAACTCTGGGAAGGGTTCCTCCACCTGATTTATCCTGAACTTTGTGTGGCCTGCAGTGCAGACCTGCCTGCCTCCGGCGGTTGTTTTTGTTTCAGTTGCCAACTCAAATGCGACCATACCGATATGTATATGGTCCGGGAAAATGAATTCACCGACCGTTTTTGGGGCAGACTGGAGGTAAAAAGCGGTGCAGCCCTGTACTACTTTTCGCGGAAAAGCCCCGTGCAGCGCGCACTGCACGAACTGAAATACGGCAACAACCCCGAGATCGGGATCAGGATTGGCCGCGAACTTGGCGCCAAACTGAGGTCATCGGGCAATTTCGATTCCGTAGAACTCATCGTACCGGTACCCTTGCACGCCAAAAAGGAGCGGTTGCGCGGATACAACCAAAGCGCCATGTTTGCAAAAGGCCTCGCAGAGTCGATGCAACTGCCCGTATCCGACAAGGCACTGGCCCGGCTGGTACACAGCGAAAGCCAGACCAGGAAAAAGCGCATGGAGCGTTTTCAGAATGTCGGTGAAGTATTCGTCGTAAAGAATAAGGCGGCGCTGGAAGGCCGGCATGTTTTGCTGGTAGACGATGTGCTGACAACCGGCGCCACGCTGGAGGTTTGCGGCCAGGCCATTCGCGCGGTTCCGGGCACACGGCTCAGCCTGGCCACCATTGCTATTGCCATGAACTGATCGCGAGCAAAAAACCGTCGGCATGAAGCGGCTTTACCCCCGTCAGATACAGGACAAGATGTTTCTGTCCAGGCTGCTGGACCAGTATCTCCACGCACTCACCGAATCGCCCCTGCAGGTAACGCTCAGGGCGCTATCGTACGACGCCCAAATCCCGGAATCGGTATTCCGCCGTTTGGCAGACCTGCATCGGAATACGCCGGATGCTGTCAATATAAACGCGTCGGACTTCCATATTTTGTTCTCCAATATCCTGTTTCGCTACCCTACCGTAAAAATGTGGCTGCAGGACGACGGGAACGTGTATATTGAAATGTAAACAATTGAACCATTCCAAATAAGCCTTGTTACCTTTGCCTGGATTTTCACGGAAAAAGAACTGTATATTATGGAAACGATAGCAAAAAGCCCCGTTATGCTGTACACGGAGCAAACGCCAAACCCGGAAGCGTTGAAATACGTCACCAACCGGCTGCTGTACCGCGGCATTGCCGACTTCAAGGAAAAGGAATTGGCGGCAGAATGGAGTCCTATGGCCAACAGCCTGATGGAACTGCCTTATGTCAAAAGTGTGTATTTCAACAACAACTACGTGACCATTACCAAGGAGTTCAACTTCGAGTGGGCCGACATCATGCTCAAGATCAAGGAGTTCATCAAGGACTATGTGGAAAAAGACGGCGTAATGGTAAAGGAGGGCTTCGCGGAGTATGCGGAAAAGTTGACCGCGGAGAACAACGCGGAGCAGTTCAGCGGCGAAGGCGGCGAGATCGCCAAACGCGTAAAAGACCTGATCGATACCTATGTCAAGCCCGCCGTTGAAATGGACGGCGGCAATATTGAATTCAAGGCGTTTGACAACGGCGTGGTGCACGTCACCATGCAAGGCTCCTGCAGCGGTTGCCCCTCCTCAACGGTAACGCTCAAGGCCGGCATCGAAGGCATGTTGAAACGCATGATCCCGGAAGTGACGGAGGTAGTGCAGGAGATGGAGTGAGTTCGGAGATTTCCGGATACCGGTATTCCCGCGTATGGCAATTGGTCCGTACGCGGGAATTTTTTACCCCACCCCCGACCCCTCCCCCGATGGGAGGGGGGACGCGTTGCCCTTTGACTGGGGTTGAAATTAACAACACGCACAACGCAGTGCCCTCTACGTCTCCCCTCCCATCGGGGGAGAGCCTGTCCCGCACTTTAGTCGGGAGGTCGGGGGTGGGGTTGCTCCACCTCACTGCGGGGACGCGGCAAGGCGGAAGCCGAGATTGCTGTTCCGTTCGCCCGGTAGCCAGTGGCTGCGGTACGCGACGCGGCAGAACTGCGGATCGAAGTGCCAACTGCCACCGCGACGGACGCGGCGCGCGCCCGAGTCCGGACCGGCAGGATCGGTTTGTGGCTGTGAAGGATAATCGCCGTACCAGTCGGCGCACCACTCCCACACATTGCCGCTCATATCGTATAGCTCCAGTTCGTTGGCTTTCTTTTGGCCAACGGGGTGCGTTTTCGAGCCGGAATTGCCTGTATACCAGGCCACTTCGTCGATATTGTTGCTACCTGCATAAATGAATCCTTTGGACAGGTTGCCGCCACGCGCGGCGTATTCCCACTCTGCTTCGGTAGGCAGGCGGTAGCGATGCCCGGGATAACGAGCATTGAGTTTTTTCAGGAATTCCTGTACGTCACCCCAACTGACTGTTTCCACAGGCAAGTCGTCGCCTTTGAACTGCGACGGATTGTTGCCCATGATCTCTTTCCATAGCCGCTGGGTTACCGGGTATTTACCGATCAGGAAATCGGAAAGGGTGACCTGGTGCTCGGTTTCGTCGTAGCTGCGGTCTTTCTCGTTTTTCGGGCTGCCCATAGTAAAGGCGCCGCCTTTGACGGGGATCATGTCGGGCAGGCCGGGCGGTGGTGCGGGTTTAGGCCGAGCGGCTGTTTGGGGTTGGGTTGGTTTCGCTGGAGAAGCAGCCGGAGCCGGCTTTTTTTCCGCCCGGATGGCTTCCACCATCTCGTGCAGTTTTTCCATGATTTCTGTCCAGGCCTCGTCCTGGTCGGCAAACGAGGCAACGGGTTTCATGTTTTTGGGTAGTCCCTGCAATCCTGCAAAAACGGGATTTTTCTGCCAGAAACAACTGCGCACATGGATGGGCACGATCCGGCTCTTTTTTTCGAGGGCCCTGACCAGTTCTTTTTTCCGGATGAATTCCGAGGTCAAAGAGTGTATGCTGAGCAGGATGAGAAAGAGGTCGGCTGCGTCCAGTTGTTTTTCTATCGCTTTTTCCCATTCCTCGCCGGGCAATATTGCGCCGTCCTGCCACACCTCCAGGTGGCCGGTTTCGATGAGCGTGCCTTTCAGGTGCAGCAGCAAATCGTCCTTGAACGATTCGTCCTTTCGGGCGTAAATGATGAATGTTTTCAGCGGTCGCATGTACAAAAGGTAACGTGGCGGCGGGCAAATATGGTCAGAATTTTCCGAATTTGCGAATGGGCGGGATTTCAACCCCACCCCCGACCCCTCCCCCGATGGGAGGGGGGACGTAGAGGACACCGCGTTGAGTATATTATTCATTCCACACCCAATCAAAGAGTAACGCGTCCCCCCTCCCATCGGGGGAGGGGTCGGGGGAGGGGTTGAGGACGCCGCATTACCCATGCGCCTTACAGATACGGGCTTTGCCAATAAGCAAACATTGACATTTTTACAATATGGCGTTTGGTTTCGCGCAGAATCCTATAAGGTTTGGCAAACCTTATAGGATTGTATCAAAAGAGTAACGCGTCCCCTCCCCCGATGGGAGGGGGGGAGCCTGTCCCGCACTTTAGTCGGGAGGGGTCGGGGGAGGGGTCGCAGAAAAAACCCGCCAATTGACACGGAAACCCCATTTTTGCAGCGTCGATCGGCGTATTTGTCTGAAATAAAGCCCTGATCGCGGAGCAGATAACCAGCCCCTGATGTACACAACATGTCACTGATCAAAAAACTGGCGGGCGAAACCGCCATATACGGCCTGAGCAGCATTGTGGGGCGGATGATGAACTACCTGCTGGTGTTCGTGTACACGCGTACGCTTACAGAGGCGGAAAACGGCATCCTGAATGAACTGTATGCCTACGCGGGTTTCCTGATCGTCGTGTATTCGTATCGCATGGAGTCCGCCTATTTCCGGTACGGTACGCCGGAAAAGGACAGGGAAAAGGTGTACACCACCGGGCTGCTGTCGCTGGTGGCCACGACCGGCTTCGTGACCCTGGGCCTGCTGCTGGCCGCACAGCCGATCGCCGATCTGCTGCATTACAGCGCCAACCCGGAATACATCAGGTGGTTTGCACTGATCCTGGCGTTCGATTGCCTGTCCGAGTTGCCCTTTGCCCGGCTGCGGCTGGAACAGCGGCCCCGGCGTTTTGTGGCGGGCAAACTGCTGAATATCGGCACCAACATCACCCTTACGCTTTTCTGGCTGGTGCTTTGTCCCTGGGCAGCCAAAAACGGCCATGACCTGGTCCGTTACGTCTGGTCGCCCGACATACGGACAGGCTATGTATTCCTGGCCAACCTGACGGCCAGCATCGTCACCCTGATCTTTCTGATGCCACAATTCCGCGGCTTTCATAAGGGGTTCGACAGGGCGTTGTGGCGCAACATGGTCTTGTATGCCGCACCGCTTATTATTGTGCAGTTTGCCGGCATCGTCAACCAGATGCTCGACCGGACGCTGCTGAAATGGCTGCTGCCCGGCACGCCCGAGCAAAACCTCGCCCAGGTGGGTATCTACGGCAACAACTATAAATTAGCCATGCTGATCACGATTTTCACGCAGGCCTACCGCTACGCCGCCGAACCGTTTTTCTTCCGCCATGCCGGCAACGAAAATGCGCCTGAAATACAGGCCAAGGCGACCAAATGGTTCACCATCGTGGCCGTGACGGGCATGCTGGCCGTGTTACTGGGCCTGGACCTGGTCAAGTATTTTCTCGGAGAAAACTATTTCAGCGGCCTGAAAGTGGTGCCCATTCTGCTGATGGCCAATGTGCTGCTGGGCATCTACTACAACCTGTCGGTATGGTACCGCCTGAAGGACAAAACCATGCTGGGCGCCTGGATATCGATCGGCGGCGCCCTGCTCACCTTGCTGCTCAACCTGCTGCTGGTGCCGCGCATCGGATTTGTCGGGGCCGCCTGGGCAGCGCTGGCGACGTACGGCTTCATGTGTTTTGCCACCTGGTACACCGGGCTGAAATACTACCCGGTGCCCTATCCCTTTGCGCGGATGGGGCTGTACATCCTGCTGGTATTCGGCCTGTTCGGCATAAGCCGGTGGCTGGGAACGACACTGCCCGGGACATCCATTTTGCTCTGGACGGCCCGGGCAGCGTTGTTTTTCGTGTATCTGGGTGTTGTTTACGGCCTGGAGAAAAGCAGCCTGAACAGCATGTTCCGGCGCTCGTAATACTATTTCCCGCAGATTTCCGCAGAAAAAACGCGCAGAAATGCGCAGAATATTGCTGAATCTGCGGTGGCCTGCGGGAAACACACTACCCGAAATTCATGTTACCGCATCACCGACACCGGCATCTTGGGATCGTAGGTGCCTTTGATGACCGGGCTTTGGCGGTTGCCGGTGTAGTCGCGCACATTGGCCGCGATATAGTCGTACAACTCTTCTACCGTTACCACCTTGTCCTTGTTTTTATCCGCCTCGCCTTTCAGTCCGCGGATGAGGAAGTGGCTGAAGACGCCCTGCCGCAGGCCCTGCGATTCCAGCGAGGTTTCGTCGGCCTTGCTCGACATGATCAGCGCCGTACCGGACACCGATTTGGCGAGTGTGGCGTAATACTGGCTCAAAATGGGGTCGGTGTCGCCCGAGCGCATGGCAAAAAGCCCTCCCGAATGGCAGGCATCGGCAAGGCAGAGTTTGAATTTTGCCCGGCACTTGTTGAAGATTTTTGCGATTTCCTCGTGCGTGATCTTGTTGTTGAATCCATCGAAATCGATGGGCAGGAAGGAGCCGTTGAGCCCGTGTCCCGAGAAGTAAAAAACGACCAGGTCGTTCGGGCCTGCCATGCCGAATATTTCATTCATGGTGCCCAGAATATTGTCGCGGCTGGCGTCCTCATCCACCAGAATGCGGATCTGGTCGTCGGGCAGTGCGCCGCCTTCGAGGCTTTTCAGAAAAGCGTAGAAGCGGTAGGCATCGTCGTCGGTGTAGCGCAGCACCGGCATGTGGTCGTAGGAGGCCACGCCAACCACTACCGCCCACACCTTGGTTTCCGGTGCGGCAACAGCTGGCTGTACGGGCGTTTCTACCGCGACCGGCGTTGTGGTCGGCTGGTAATCGGCAGGAGGTTCCTTGCCAAGGTATTCGCCGCTGTGCCAGAAACCGTTCACAATGGTGCCGTCGCGCAGATAAAGCGCGCCTTTCCCGCCAAAAGCGCCTTCGATCCACTCGCCGCGATACCGTTCGCCGTTGGCATAGGTACAGATGCCGTAGCCGTGCGGTACGCCGTCTTTAAAGTCGCCCACATATTTTGCGGAGCCTTCCTTATATATATAGGTGCCCTTGCCGTTTTCGCAATCGCCCTGGATACACCCGACTTTCCCGCTCTCGATCAGGCTGCTGCCGACAAATTCACCCTGTTCCCAGTCGCCCGTTTCTTCCATGCCGTTGGCGGCATAGGTGCGGGTACCTTGCCCGTCGGGGTAGTTTTCCTTAAAGCGGCCGGTGTATTTATCCCCGTTGGCAAAGTAAAAAACGCCCTGTCCGTCGAATTTGCCGTTGACAAAATGCCCCTCGTATTTACTGCCGTCGGGATAGGCGAATATGCCTTCGCCGTTCTTGCAGTCGCCGGAAAGGCAGCCCGACTGAATATTCGTGCCGTCGTCCTGATTTTCCTCCTTTGTTTTGGCGATGTATTCCTCCAGTATTTTTCCCTTGTCGTCGACCGGCTTGCCGCGGCGCCACATTCCGGTGCGCACGGTGCCGTCGGAATAGGTTTTCGAGCCGCGCCCTTCCGGGTACCGGTACACCCACTCTCCCTGGTATTTGCTCCCGTCTGTGTAGTAGCAGACCCCGATCCCGTGGATCTCGCCATCCTTAAAATGGCCCGTGTAGCGCGCGCCCGAGGGATAAACATAGGTGCCGACGCCGTTTTTGCAGTCGCCGGAAATACATTGGGCTTGAAGGGCAGTGATGAAAAGGGAAAAGAAAAAAAACAGCAGAGTACGTTTCATATCAGGAGCCGAAGCAGCGAACATATGTGTTAATATTTGAGGAGGCGAAAATAAAACCTTATTGGACGGGAATTATTGTGAACAGCGCTTTCAAGAGGCCGGTTTTGAGAAAATTTTAAAAGTACCGGTATTTCGGGGAATGTCGGCCGACACATCGGCGTATCCGTTCAAGCCCCTATCTTCGCGCAGCAATTTTACACCAAAATCACTCGACGATGGCGCGCACCCGGCGTTCACAGGCAATCATTCAATTCGCGCTTTTTTGCGGCATACTGTTGTTTGTCAATATTTTGGCCAACACCTTTTACGCTCATCTGGATCTCACGGAGGAAAAGCGTTTTACCCTTACGGGCCCTACGCAGGAAATGCTGAAAGGGCTGAACGACCGTATTTACATTCAGGTATTGCTGGACGGTGAATTTCCCGCAGGTTTCAAGCGCCTGCAGACGGCTACCCGCGAAATGCTCGACGATTTTCGCTCCGTGAGCAGTCTGGTGGACTACCGTTTTGAAGACCCCACCGTGGGCACCCTGGAGGAGGTCAAGGAACGCAGGAAAGCGCTCGCCGACCAGGGCATCATGCCCGTCAACCTGCGTGTGGCGGAACAGGGCAAAAGCACGCAAAAGATCATTTATCCGGTGGCCGTCGTGCACTACGGCAATCAGCGCATCCCGGTAAAATTGCTGGAGAGCGAATCGCCGACGCTGAATCAGGAGGTGGTGATCAACAATTCGGTGTCGCTGCTGGAATACAAGTTTGCCAATGCCATCAAAAAAATACGCTCGCCGGAGCGGCAGATCATCCTTTTCACCAAAGGGCACGGCGAACTCGACGAACTGCACACTGCCGATCTGGAACGCAGCCTGAACCAGTTTTACGACACCGACCGGATCGCGCTCGATTCTGTGATCCAGATCAAGCCCAGGGAATGTGCCTTGCTGGTGGTTGCTAAACCCCAAACGGCTTTTTCGGAACAGGAAAAGTTCAAGATCGACCAGTATGTGATGAACGGCGGCCGCATGTTATGGCTGATCGACCGCATGAATGCCGACCTCGACAGCATGCGCGGAAATCCGCCGCGTTTTTTCCCCACCGACTATTCGATCAATCTGGAAGACATGCTGTTCCGATACGGCGCGCGGATTCAGCCCGACCTCATACTCGATCTGGAATGCAGTAAAATAAGCCTGGTGGTGGGCCAGATGGGCAATTCGCCCCAATTCGATCTATTCCCCTGGTATTACCACCCGGCAGTGTTGCCTACCGGGCGGCACCCGATCGTAAAAAACCTCGACCGCGTAGACATGCACTTCTGCTCCTCCATCGATACGATCAGGACCAAAACGCCGGTGAAAAAAACGGTTATTTTGACGAGCAGCCGGTACAGCCGCCTTCAATTCAGTCCGATCGACCTGAGTTTCGATATCCTGAAATACCAGCCTGACCCGGAGAAGTTCAACAAAGGCATGCAGCCGGTCGGGGTGTTGCTGGAGGGCACCTTTCCGTCCAATTACGACAACCGCGTTTCGCAGGAAATGCTGGCCGGACTGCAACAACTCGGCCTGGAGTTCAAGCCCGTCAGCGTCCCTACCCGGATGCTGGTCATCAGCGACGGCGATATTGCCTCCAACTTTGTGCGCGACGCCGCCAACAAGGAGTGGTTTCCGCTCGGGTTCAACCGCTTCGAAAAAATCACCTATGCCAACAAGGAGTTGATGCTCAACGCCGTGGAGTACCTGATCGACCCCACAGGCGTGATCGAGGCCCGCACCAAGGAGGTGAAACTCCGCCTGCTCGACACGGTCAAAGCCCAAAAAGAACAGGCCCAGTGGCGCCTGATCAATATCGCCATACCCCTGGTGTTTCTGGGGCTTTTCGGCTGGTTTTTCAACTGGCGGCGGAAGAAGCGATATGGGGGGAAGTGATGAATGATGAATGATGAATGATGAATGATGAATGATACGTTTAAATATCGGGATTTTGATAAAAAGAATAGTCAAAATGACCTTCCGGGAAGACGGGGTTGAACCTTTTCTCTGCGAGGTATTCGAGCACAGCAAGGACAGGATAAGGGCCTTTCCGGGGTGCCGGCACATGGAATTGCTGCAACATACTGCGCAACCCCACGTGCTTTTCACGCTCAGTTATTGGGACGACGAGGCGGCACTGGACCGCTACCGGAACTCCGAACTGTTCCAGTCTACCTGGGCAAAAACAAAAGCGCTTTTTGCCGGAAAAGCCGAAGCGTGGTCGGTAACTGTCCTTGATGAAGGTCCCGATGCACACATTAACCCGGTTTAAGTACTGTTCCCGACATGAATAAACTCATTACCGCCTTTGGTATACTCGTACTGACCGGTTGCGGCAACAAGCCGCAGCCCGCTCCGGCCGAGGAGCCGCACCGCCCCCACTTCCATTTTACCCCCGAAAAAATGTGGATGAACGACCCCAACGGGATGGTCTTTTACGAGGGAAACTACCACCTGTTTTACCAGTATTATCCGGATAGCACCGTTTGGGGGCCCATGCACTGGGGGCATGCGGTGAGCACCGATATGGTACACTGGCAGCACCTGCCCGTCGCTTTGTACCCCGACAGTCTCGGACTGATCTTTTCCGGCAGCGCTGTGGTGGACTGGGACAATACAAGCGGGTTTGGCCAGGACGGCAAACCGCCCTTGGTCGCCATTTTTACCCAACACCTGATGGCCGGTGAAAAAGCCGGGCGCAATGACTTTCAATACCAAAGCATCGCCTACAGCAACGACAAAGGGCAAACATGGACCATGTATGCCGGCAATCCAGTGATCGGCAACCCCGGCATCCGCGATTTCCGCGACCCGAAGGTGATCCGGGATACTGCGTCGAACCGATGGCTGATGGTTTTTTCAGCAGGCGATCATTCCAAATTCTGGAGCTCTCCCGATTTGAAACAGTGGACACACCTGAGCGATTTTGGAGCCGGTCGGGGTGCACACGGCGGACTTTGGGAATGCCCCGACCTGTTTCCCATGACAATGGAAGGCACCGGCGAACAAAAATGGGTGCTGCTTCAAAGCATCAACCCCGGCGCGCCGAACGGCGGCTCGGGCACCCAGTACTTTATCGGACAGTTTGACGGCAAAAACTTTATCCCCGACGAGCGTTTTGCACCGGCGGTAACGCAAGGGAAAGCCGTGTGGCTCGACTATGGCCGCGACAACTACGCCGGGGTAACCTGGTCGGATGTGCCGCCTTCCGACGGGCGCCGCCTGTTTCTGGGCTGGATGAGCAACTGGGATTATGCCCAGGTGGTGCCCACGGCCGCCTGGCGCAGCGCCATGACCATACCAAGGGTGCTCAAACTGAAGGATACGCCCGCAGGGCCTCGGTTGTTTTCGGAACCCGTCAGCGAACTGAAAGCACTGCGCGGAAAAGCCGCCGATGTGCCGAAAGGTGACATCGGGGGAACCCGCGACCTGAGCGATGTTACCGGCAAACCCGTCTCCGCCAGGGAGATCATCCTCGAACTGGAATGGGATGCAGGGCAAACGCCGGCTGAATTCGGCATTGAACTTTTCAACGGCAAGGGGGAAAAGGTGCGTGTCGGTTATTCGCCGGCAGACCGGCAGTTATACATCGACCGCAGGGAAAGCGGGAACATGTCCTTTTCGCCAAAGTTTTCGAGTAAGGATGTGGCGCCGCATGCAACGGCCGGTCAACGCCTGCAATTGCACCTGTTCATCGACGTAGCCTCCGTAGAGGTTTTCGCCGACGGAGGGGCCTGTGTGATGACCGATTGCTTTTTCCCAACGGAGGTATTTACCGGACTGCGGCTCAAAGGCACGGGAGTACGCGTGGTTTCGGGCAAGGTGTGGGACCTGAACAAAGCGCAGTAACCACTTCTACCATTCAAATATCATGACCTGCTCCAGTTCGGCTGCAAGGCTGAGCGCAACGGGGCAGGTACGCCCGGCGGCTTCGAGTATTTTCTTCTGGATTTCGGTGTAGTCTTTTTTCGGCATCCTGACGGTGACTTCCACCCGGGCGATGCGGCGCGGGTCGGAAGCCATGATCTTGTTCACATCTGCCGTGGCGCCATCCATGTCGATGTCGTGGTTGCGGGCGCTGATGCCCATGGTCGTGAGCATGCAGGCCGCCAGAGATGTGGCGCTCAGATCAGTAGGAGAAAAGGCCTCGCCCTTGCCCTGGTTGTCGACCGGGGCATCAGTAACGAAAGTCTGCCCGGAACGCAGGTGGGTGCATTCCGTGCGGAGGCCGCCGATGTACGCAACTTTAGAAGTCATGGGCACAATGGTTTGAATAAGTCAGGAGTGCATCTATTTACGCGAAAGGTAGCAGGATTTGCATAGAAAAAACGGTCTAGGCGCCTTCTGCCCGTTCAGGCTGCGCGTCCGGCATCGTTTCTTCCAGTTCGGCCTTGTCGGCGTTCTGTTCCGCCTTTCTTCGTTCTCTTTTGGCGCGGTCTTCCGCTTCAATCTTTTCGTATGCCTTGATAATTTCCTTCACCAGGCGGTGGCGCACGACATCTTCCGTAGTGAGGTTGATGACCGCTATGCCATCGACACCGGTGAGAATCTCGACCGATTGGCGCAGGCCCGATTTCTGGTGCCCCGGCAGGTCGATCTGGCTGAGGTCGCCGGTGATGATGCACTTGGCCGACGGGCCGAGGCGCGTCAGGAACATTTTGAGTTGCAGCGGCGAAGCGTTCTGGGCTTCATCCAGGATGATATAGGCGTTGTCGAGCGTACGGCCGCGCATGAAGGCCAGCGGAGCGATCTCGATGACACGGTTTTCCATGAAAAAATTGAGTTTATCCATGGGCAACATGTCGTCGAGCGCGTCGTAGAGCGGGCGCAGGTAGGGGTCTACCTTTTCCTTGAGGTCGCCCGGCAAAAAGCCGAGGTTCTCGCCAGCTTCCACGGCCGGACGGGTCAGCACGATCTTTTTGACCAGTTTGTTCTTCAGGGCCCGCACGGCTATGGCCACAGCGGTATAGGTCTTGCCCGTACCTGCCGGGCCGAGCGCGAACACAATATCGCTGGTTTCACATACTTCGACCATGCGCCGCTGGTTGCGCGTCTTGGCTTTAATTGGCCTGCCTTCACGTCCGAAAAGAATGGTATTGCCGCTCGCGCTGTCGCCATTGACGGGAATACGCACCTCGAAAGGATTTTCGCCACCCAGCAGGTCTTCCACCGTTTGAACGGGTAGTTCCTGGTGTTCGCGCAGGTAGCGCACCATCATCTCAAATTTGGATTTGGCGCCCTGGGTGTCCTTTTTTTCTCCGGTAATCTTCAGGTTTGCTCCCCGCGACGTTATCGTAACGTCGGGATAAGCTTTGCGTAAAAGGTTTAATTTTGCGTTGTTTTCGCCGTATAACTCCACGGGATCAACGCCCTCGACGGTGAGAATGATTTCGCTCAAATGATATGTCCTCAATTTTTGGCAGCGGGAGGGAAAAACACGTAGCGGATTGACTTTTAGCGTATTATCTGTGTTTTGCCTCCATGCCCTTTTAGTTGTACAACTCCGCTTGATGCCCACAAAATTAGGTTGGTGCAGGCGGATTATCAAACAAAAAAACCTTTAAGCGGGTTCCGGATGCCGAACTTTTAACTGGCCATATGACAGATAGTTGACTTCCAGAAACTTAGCGGTAAATAACCTTTTATGCAGCTCGTCACGATTACCACCGATTTCGGCACACAGGATTTTTACGCCGGCGCGCTCAAGGGCGCACTGCTCAGCCGCACTCCCGGACTGACGCTGGTGGATATTTCGCACAGTATCAAGCCATTCGATATCGTGCAGGGCGCCTTTGTCGTGCAGAACATGTGGCGCGAATATCCGGAAGGCACCATACACCTGATCGGTGTCAACTGCGTATACGGGCAAGGCTTTCGTTTTGTAGCGGCCAGGCACGAAAATCACTTTTTTATTGCGCCCGACAATGGCCTGCTAACCCTCCTGTTTTCAGCGATTGACCCGACCGACCTGCGCAACCTGCCGGCTGATCCGTCGGAGCATTTTGCCGTAAAAAATATCTTCGCCGGCGCTGTCGCGCATCTTTGTGAAGGCCAGTCCTTCGAAACGCTCGGCGAATACGCCGCACCCCTGCTCGAGCGTATCAGCATTCAGCCCGTCATTACCCCCACCCGGATACGCGGCACGGTGATCCACGTCGACAATTTTGAAAACGTGGTGGTCAACATCAGCCGCGAGATATTTGAAAAAACCGTGAACGGGCGCAGTTTCTCGCTTTTTTTCAAACGCAACGACCCGATCACCCGGCTGTCGGCCAACTATTGCGACGTACCGGTAGGCGAACAACTCTGCCTGTTCAATGCCGCCGGTTTTCTCGAAATCGCCGTCAACATGGGGAAAGCCGCCACCCTGCTGGGTCTGAAAGTAGAGGATGTGGTAGAGGTAAGTTTCGAGTAGATTAAAGTGATATTTCCTTCGTTTGAAGGATATGATGAAGACTTTCCACCTGCTGCTCGTCGCCTGCTGCCTGCTGATGCCTGGCGCTGCAAGTGCGCAAAACCTGCTGGCCAACCCCGGGTTTGAAGACTCCAATGTTTGTACCGAACTGAACGCTCATTGTGCGCCGGAGGCCTGGAAAGAGGTCAATTACAGCGGCCTGTCCTATATCCAAAACAGCAAGGGCGGTAAAGTCGGAATCGTCCTATCGGAGGCCTATGTGTCGAGGAAATTTCTGTTCACGACCTTGCTCTGTCCGCTTGTTGCCGGAGAAGAATATGAAATATCGTTCGA
This sequence comes from uncultured Bacteroidota bacterium, assembly GCA_937861115.1. Classification (GTDB taxonomy): domain Bacteria; phylum Bacteroidota; class Bacteroidia; order Chitinophagales; family Saprospiraceae; genus M3007. The sequence continues at coordinate 13,944 of CALMBD010000137.1, forward strand.
CCTGAACCTGAGGGGCGCGGAGTTCAGACCCTTTGGCATCTATTTTTCCGCAGACGACAAATCGGGGTACTTCAGTCCGGTCGGTATCCACCCGGCCATCACTTTCACGGAAAAAAACTGCGTCAAAAAGTTTAAAAAAATGGACTGGATGCCTTTCAGCGGCATTTTCCGGGCGACCGGCGATGAGCAGTTTTTCTATCTGGGTTATTTTGACGAAGCCGCCCCCGAAGCCATGCGCCTCAACGCCGGAGCAATATTCTTCTTCGACAACTTTCGCCTGACGCCCAAAAACAAAAATATTTCCCTCTGTGCGGAAGCCGAATCAAAAAGAGCCGAGCTGTACGCCGACGACTGGCGACACGGCCCGCCCGGGCGCCATGCGGATACCGAACCCGATACCCTGCCAACCGACGACCTCCCGGTTGAAATGGACACCACCCCGCCTCCCATAGCAGATACGCCCGAATACCGGGAACCACAACGGTCGGATACCCTGATACTGTCGGGCATCTGTTTCGATTTTGACAAAAGCACACTGAATGCGCATTATGCCGGCATTACCGACAGCATAACGGATGCAATTATCCTTAAGAATCCCGGCGGCATCCTGATCAGCGGACATACGGACAATATCGGCAGTGAGGAATTCAACCTGAAACTTTCGCTTGCCCGCGCCAGAACCATCGAGCAGATACTGATCGCCAAGGGCTACAAGGTCGGCAATATCCGATGTGTGGGCCTGGGCGAATCGCGACCGGTTGCAGACAACGAAACGGAGCCGGGCAGGCAGGCCAACCGCAGGATCGAAATTATCCTGTTTTTCCAGTAGCAGCGCTGAGCAGTAGTCGACGGATGGCCACCAGGTGCGCCATTATCACGGCGGGCACCAGGAACCCAGGGAGCCAGTTGAACGGCACATACAATACCCCTATATTCGGCTGGTCGAAAGCAAATTGCTGGAACGGCGACTCGGCCGACAACAGGCCGTGGGTTGCGATATTGACGACCAGCGCCAGGCAAACGACGTTCCACAAGAGCAGCAGTCGGGGTCGCACGACCGCATTGCCCTTGAAGGCATACCAGGCGATCAGCGGAGCTGTCAGGCCGGAAAGAATATCCCAGTTGCGCCCCTCGAATGTCATAATGATAGGCACTTTTCCCGCTTCATACAGCCAGAAAAGCGTCAGTTCGATAGGGAACCGGGCGACGTGCATCCAGGTCAGCAGGTTCAGGTCGAGGCTGTCCAGAAAAGCCCGGCCGTTACGCGTGCCGAAGAGGGCAACAAGGAGCAAAAGCGGCGGCCCGACAAGCAATACAATCCGTGGCGGCACCGCTTCAGGGCTGTGGTAAAAGCCCGTCAACCCCAGAAGCGTGATGAACAGGAGCCAGCCGTTTATGGTCACCAGTACAGTCCGGGAAAAGGCAGCGGCTTTGTACAGATACCATTCAGCCAATATCACAGCAGCCAGGAAGACGACGTAGGTCAAGGATGAAATTCCGTCAAGCATTGTTTTCCGTTTGGAGGGTGAAAAAAACAGGATGATTTCCCGGCAAAAATACCGCGGTTCGCCTTGTCGGCATTGAACAAAAACGACTTGTTTGGGCTGTCTGGAAGTGATTTTAGTATCAACTCAACGGAAAATTAAACACGGGCCATTTTGAGCGATAATTCTACATTATTTATAATTATACCAAATAATAACCTATACATTTGCAGTTCACCTAAAATTAAATTTCATTTTTATGGAAGACTTTCATGTTAACTGGCTGGCCGTTGCGGCGGCTTCAATCACCCCAACGATTGTCGGCATGATCTGGTATCACCCGAAAGTAATGGGGACCGTCTGGATGAAAGCGACAGGGCTAAAAGAAGAAGATATGCGTTCGGGCAACATGGGTATGATCTATGGCGCCGCACTTGTATTGGCCTTCATGCTGGCCCTTTTTCTGATGCTCAACGTCACAGGGTTCGGGCAGGAAGACGTGCAATTCCATACCTTCAAACACGGGCTGGGGCATGGGCTGCTGCTTACACTGTTGTTCGTGCTGCCGCTGTTCGGCACCAACGCCCTGTTTGAGAAGCGCGGCTGGAACTGGCTGCTCGTCAACGTGGGATACTGGTGGGTGACACTTTCCATCGCGCTGGGTATATTGAGCGCGTGGCGGTAATATGTATTTACATCACATAAATTAATATAGAATCGTTTCCGCAGGTACCCGCAAGCCGTATGGTCTGCGGGTACTTGCAATTTTTCATACCAGTACGTGGTCTCCAATTACACCATGCCGGGTGGCCTTTTCCGGCCATTCAGTGGCTGTTAAAGAAAATATAATCCCCCGGCCATCTTGCAGCGATCGCCGATCTTGTGGCGTTTTAATAAGCATCTGATCACAAAAACTACTACCATGTTAAAAAAATCACTCTTTCTCTTCATAGTCCTGTTTTCCACACAACTCGCCCATGCCCAACTCGGCGGCCTCATCAAGAAAGCCGAAAAAGCGGTCGGCATTAAAGGCGGCCTTTCCCAGGAGGAAGCGGGCAACGGTCTGAAAGAAGCCCTGAATGCCGGTATTGGAGAAGCGGTGGATTTTCTCTCTGCCAAAGACGGCTATTTTAAAAGTCCCTACAAAATTCTGGTGCCTGAAGAAGCGCAAAAGGTCGTCAACAAACTGAAATCCGTTCCCGGTTTTACCAATATTGAATCCGACCTGACCGAACGCATGAACCGCGCTGCGGAAGATGCCGCCGTCAAGGCCAAGCCGATTTTCGTGGCTGCCATCAAAAAAATGACCTTCAAGGATGCGGTAAACATCCTGATGGGTAACGATGACGCTGCCACGCGTTACCTGGAAAGTTCCACCTACAAATCGCTGTACGACGAGTTCAAGCCGGTGATCCAAACCTCCCTCGACCAGGTAAATGCGCGGGAATACTGGAAAGGTGCGGTAACGGCCTACAACAGGTTGCCGCTCGTTGAAAAAACCAACCCGGAACTCGATGACCACGTAACCACCAAGGCACTGGGCGGTCTGTTCAGCCTTGTCGAGAAAAAGGAAAAAGGCATCCGCTCGGATGTAGGCCAGCGCAACAGCGATCTGCTGAAAAAGGTGTTTGCCCAGCAGGACAAAGACAAGAAGAAATAAATGTGTCCTGGCGCCTGTCTGGAAACCCGCTTTTCCTGATTTCGGGATTCCGGGTTTTCAGGCAAACGAAGGTTTTCAGACAGGCGCTTAAACCCATTTGCCCGGGCCGTTGTTATACCCCAAAAATTTACCGATGCCTGTTACCTGGTACGACGGCTTTGTCAAGAAACTGGAGCCAATTGCCCCCAACGTAAAACAGTTCTGGCTTGAAATGCCGGATGTAGAGTCCTTTGACTTCAAAGCCGGACAGTTTGTCACCATGGACCTGCCCATCGGCGACAAGCGCCTGCAACGCTGGCGCAGCTATTCCATCGCCAGCGCTCCCGACGGATCAAATATTCTCGAACTCTGTATCGTCCGGTCGGAGGATGGCGTGGGTACCCGTTACTTGTTCGACGATGTACAACCCGGTTCGTCGCTGCGCCTGAAGGGACCGGACGGAGGCTTTGTTCTGCCCGAAAAGATTGATAAAGACCTCGTATTCATTTGTACCGGCACGGGTGTGGCGCCTTTTCGCAGCATGATTCACGACCTGAAAAACAGCGGGAAAGTACACCGTGGCATTCACCTTATTTTCGGAACGCGGGAAGAAAGCGGCATGCTTTATCGCGCTGAATTTGAGGAACTTGTACGCACCATGCCAGGGTTCCGCTACGATGTAGCCCTGTCGCGACAGCCCGATTGGCCCGGTTACAAAGGCCACATCCACCAGATCTACCTGGAGCAGTACAAAACAATCCGGCCCGATGTCGACTTCTACATCTGCGGCTGGAGCAACATGATCGATGAGGCGGTAGCCAACCTGATCATCCAGCTGGGTTACGACCGTTCGCAGATTCATTACGAACTGTACGGCTAATGTAAAACCGGTTTTCGCTACCTTCGTCCGCAGATTTTTTACGAAGGACTAATTGTACCATGTCGAAGCGAAAACCGGCCAAACCTGTACCACAACGCCCCGTTCAAAGAAAACCTGTCAGCCAGAAGGATACGGAAGCACCACAGAAGCCCCTGGCCGTTAAAGGTGGCATGTGGGTTGGCATACTTGCCGCAGCCCTGGGCTTTATCCTCTATTACAATACCCTGGGCCACGACTACTGCCTCGACGATTTTTCCAGTATTAAGGAAAACTGGGTGGTAAAAGGCGGCCTGAAAAACCTTGACCTGATCTTTTCCAAGGAATACCGGTACGGCTCGTGGAACAGCCCCGGCTCTCTGTACCGGCCTCTGGCCCTCACTATATTCGCCTGGGAGTGGCAGATATCGCCCGACAACCCGCATTTCGCGCACCTGATCAATGTGCTGTTGTATGCCTTCACCGGCTGGCTGCTGTGGATCACCTGGCGGCGCATACTGGCTGCCTACCCGCCTGCAATGACGGCCATGGCGGTGCTGATCTTTATGGCGCACCCTGTACACACCGAAGTGGTCGCCAACATCAAAAGCCTCGATGAAATCATGTCGCTCCTGCTGTGTACAGCCGCTCTGTACGGGGTTTGGCAATACTTCGAACGCAACAACAGCGCCTGGCTCGTCATGGCCGTACTTGCCTATGCCCTCGCGCTTTTTTCCAAGGAGAGTTCCATCACGTTTCTCGCCATTTTCCCGCTGACAATCTGGTTTTTCACCCATAACCCGATCAGCCGGGTGCTGCGCGTTTCAGCGCTCATGCTGATCCCGGCCGTCCTGTTCCTGATCATTCGACATAATGTGCTGTCGTCGCAACCCGGCCAGGAGATATATTCGGTCCTGGATAATTTTATCGTCGAGGCTGCCGGACCTGCCGAGCGGATTGCCTCCGCATTTATGATGTGCGGGCGGTATTTGTGGACACTGGTGGCGCCTCATGCGCTGGTCCACGATATGGGTTTCCCGCAAATGAAGGCGGTCACTTTTGCCGACTGGCGGGCTTTGCTCGGTTTTCTGGTGTACGCAGGCATGTTTGTCTGGGCATTGATGAACCTCAGGAAAAAACATTTTCTGGCCTTTGCCATACTTTTTTACCTCATCACGTTCTCCCTGTTCAGCAATGTCCTGATCCTGATCGGTACGTCGTACGGCGAGCGCTTGCTGTACGCACCGTCGCTGGGATTTGCCTTTGCAGTGGCCTACCTGATTTGCAAGATGTTCAAGATCGATGACCGGACGAATATCTGGAACCCGGGCGGCAGGGGCACTGTCGTGTGGGGCCTCATGGGCGCCCTGCTCGCCACTTATGCAATCAAAACAGTCGCGCGAAATCCGGCGTGGTACGACAGTGCCTCGCTGTATGCCGCAGATATTGTCAAATCGCCCGACTGTGCCAAACTGAATTACCACAACGCGCTCGAAGTGACCAAAAAAGGGGTGGATGAAAAAACAGGAAATGTGACCGACTCGACCTGGGTCAGCAAAGGCATCGAAGCCTATACCAAAGCCATTCAACTGTACCCGAAGTACCACGATGCGTACGGCGGTCGCGGCCTGGCCTATTTCCGGCTGAAAAAATACGACCAGGCGTTCGAGGACTATCAAAAATCGCTGGAATACCGCCCGGGCGATGCAAAGGTGCTTTCCAATATGGGGTTCATCTATTTCCTGCGCAATCAGCTGGACAAAGCGGAAGAGGTGTACCGGCAATCGATCCAGTCCGACCCGCGCTTTGTAGATGCCCGCCGGAATCTCGGCGCCGTAATGGCCATGAAAAGAAACTTCCCCGCAGCGATCGAGCAGTGGGAGGAGGCCCTGAAATACGACCAGGAAAACGTCACGCTGCTCAAATATATCGGGCAGGCGTACAAGGATATGGGGCAACCGGAAAAGGGGCAACCTTACCTGGATAAGGCAGCCCGGCTCGGCGGATAGCGCAATTCAAAGACTCACTTTGCCGTCAGGTAAGGCCTGACTTTGCCCAGCCATTCGCGGTCGCTGAGGGCGATTATTTTTTCAAGACCGTCCACCGAAGCAAATGCGCCGTGCTGGTCGCGGTATGCAACGATCAGCCGGGCCTGTTTGGCGGAGATATACGGATGGGCCGACAGGTCCGCCTCGGCCGCCGCATTCAGGTCGATTTTCTTTACAGCGGACTGTTCAAGCAGCAGGAATGGCCTGATGCGCCGGAACACGCTATCGGGCAGGGATCGCATCTCTCCGACCTGGTCAATGGAGGTGAACCCGCCAAGCGCATCCCTGAAGCGGACCATTTGCTCCGCTCTTTTTTCTCCGATTCCGGGCAGTCGCTGCCACTCCTCTGCGTTCGCAGCGTTGATATCCAGCGGCTTTTTTGTCGCTGTTGCAGCACCCGAATAGGTGAGCGGCCGGGGAAGTTCCAGCGCAATTTCGCCGCTGATCTGAACGAACGGTTCCAGGCGCACGAAGTCCCGCTCGTTCAGGTTATAGATTTTCCGGAAATCGTCTTTTGTTCTGAAACGACCGCCCTTACTGCGGTAGTTCAGGATGCTCCTGACCGTCCAGGGCGGCAAGCCGAGGCGTTGAAATTCATTTTCCGTCGCACTGTTCGGATCAAATGCAAATACTTCGGGCGCCGAAGCCGGGGTCGGGGACCCGGACGAAACGTGCCCAGGCGCCCCTATCCGAATGTAGGGCTGAAGCCGTTCGTATTCTTCCGCTTGCAGGCTCCAGATTTTCCGAAAATCCTCCGGTTTCCTGAATTTTCCGCCCTTGTCGCGATAGTTACAGATTGTTCGGGCAACCTTTTCCGACAGTCCAAGCCTGACAAAATCTTCCTGTGAAGCCGTGTTCGGATCAAAAGCAAACAGGGCGGCAGACTGCCCTTCCGCCTGGTTTTCGGCAACTTGAAGGGCATCCCGGAAGGCTTGTATTTCCTGTTGAAAAGGCGTGAAGTCGACGCTTTTTTCCGGGTAAAACCTGCGCGCTATTTCAGGGAAAGCGAAAACGGCGGTACAGAAAAAAGCGAGTAAGATGGCGCCCGAGCGTTCTTTGCGGGAAAAATGGACATACTTGATGATGAAGCGTTTCATATGCTGTGGATTAAGGTTTTAAGTACTGTGACAAGATTATTGAATCATTTTGACCAAGTCATTTTGTTGCTGGTCAAGGCGCGAACGACGCGAATACCCGGGGTCTTTTAGGAGTGAGCAACGCTGAGTAGCGGCAAAAGGGCTGGTCATAAATGGTTTGAATAATCTTGTCACAGTACTTAATTATGGTGATTACACTTATTAATAGCCTGAAAATCAGAAACTTTTGTCATTTGGCATATACCCATGCGCCCTGCTCCCTGACATCGTAAAACGGAATACCCGATGCCGTACACTCCGCTTTCCAGCGCGTGGTCTGTTTCCAACTGTTGGAAGCGTCGAATACGACCATGCCGAATGGAAAGCGCTCGCGGCACGCTGCGATTGTGACGCGAGGGCTATGGGAAAGCACGAGTACATCTACAGCAACGGGAGGGGCTGCCGTGGCAGCCGCCAGCCGCGCATCATGGATAAAAGCCATTTTTTTATCGGAAAACTGCACGAACGGTGGATCATACCACAACCGGGAGCGACAAAATATGGTATCGGTATCGGCATGTATGGAAACCACCTCGCGTACACCCGCCGCCCAGCGGTTCGACTGCGCGGAAAACATCACCTGCCTGTTGCTGATGGAATCCGAAAGGGCAAGGGTACTTTGCCCGTAAATGAAGTCGACGAGGCTGTTCCTGGTGACGCAATACACGGCAACCTGCTCCTGGCCCATTTGCCTGACATCGCGTACAGCCCGGCAAATGCCCAGAACTGACAATACCCCCAATGCGCCCAGCAGCCACTTTGCCTTTCGCTGTGCCAGGGTAGCCCCGAGCAGGGCAATAAACAGATACAACAACACCGCAGCCCATCCCGCAATCCAGATACCGCCGATCACGCTGAAAGGCAGGTGTTGTATCCCGATAATCAGTTGATTGATAACCCAAAGCATCCAGTACAAGCCCAAACCCAGCCAGTGGGCAAATGCGGGTAGAAAAAAATCGAGCAGCACCAGTACGGCGCCGCCGGCCATAAACACGGCGCCGCCGAACACAACCACCCATCCCGCCAGCCAGAAATACACCGGAAATTGGTGGAAGTAGTAGAGCGAGAGCGGCAAAGTGCCGATCTGTGCCGCAAAGCCGATCAGCAGGGCCTGCCAGGCCTTATCGGCCCATCCGGGCAGTACAGGCGACAAACGGTAAAACCTCGGGTAGAAAAAAACCATCCCCGCTACCGCAGCGTACGACAGTTGAAATCCGGCGTCGAATAAAAAATAGGGATTGTAGAGCAACAACCCAATAGCCGAGCCACCCAGCACATTCCAGACCGAAGCAGAACGGAACATCGCCTTGCCCAGCAAATACGTCGAAAACATGACTGTTGCCCGGAGTACGGAGGCCGAAGCGCCCGTAAGCAAGGCAAAGGCCCAGATGGCCGAAAGCAGGGTCGCATTTTGCACCAGTCGGCCCCAGCGCCCGCGCAATCGAAGCCTGCTCAGGAGGAAGAACAGCCCGGCGTATACCAGACCGACATGTGTGCCTGAAACAGCCAACGCATGCATCGAACCGGTTTCGGCGTATGCCGTGCGCAGGTCGTCGGGCAAATCCTCTTTATACCCTACCAGCAGGGCAGAGGCAACGGCATATTCCGCCTGTGTCGGGAAATGCTGTTGCAGCATTGCCAACAGTTTTTCCCGGCAGGAATAGGCCGCGCGCCATACCGGATGCCCGTGCCCGGTAGAAAGCAAAACGAGCGAATCTGATTTTACAAATGCCTGAAAATGAATATTTTGAAAATGCAAATACCGCCTGTAATCGAAAGCGTGCGGATTTTTGGGCGGTTCTGAAGGCCGCACTGTAACCCTGACACCGATACGATCGCCATAGCGCAGATTTTGTGTCGCAGGACTTATGTCGACCAGTAACAATATATTGCCGGCAGCGGGCAGCATGGCGTCGGGGGCGGCGCCCATCGATTCCACCCGCAGCGGCACCTTGATCCGCGCGCCTTTTCCCGGAGCGTCGTACACGATCCCGGTCCAGTAATGACAATTTTGAATGTTTGGGGAAAAATGACCCGCCTGCAAGCGCTCGTCGTGTCGGGTGACGTGATAAAAGCCCGTCACAAATAGCAGTACCTGGAAAAAGGTGCCGAAAATCCAGCGGTAGCGAAAAGGATACTTTAACAGCGCGAGTATGCACAGTATCACGGCGCCCGACAAAAGGGCGTATCCGAGGCCGGCAATTGGTGTATCCACATGGCTGCCGACCACGAGGCCGAGCGCAAATGGAACGAACACCCGCAAACAGGGGATTGCGCGGAGGCTCATAGGTGGGGGATATTTCGTTATTAAATGGCGTTACATTTCAAAAAATCGCGTGTTTGATTTTTTTCGCCATAAAATTGGGAAATATGTCCCATATAAAAAAGTAAAAACCTGCGGTGATATGGAAAATTATTTCAGGAAAACGGCGAGTACCTGTTCTGCTGCTGCGAAGGGCGACATTCGTCCGGCCAGCACATCCGGCTCCAGGGCTGTAAGAGTATCCTGTACGCTTTTATGGTTGAAAAAAGCATTTTGGAGTCCTGACTGAAGGGCTTCATGAAGCCAGTATCCCGCCTGTTTTTTCCGGTTCGCCCCGAAGAACCCATTGGCATCTGCGGCCTGTTTGAAGTCCAGGATGGTATCCCAGACGGTTTCAATGCCCTGGCCCTGCTCCGCACTGCAGGTCAGCACCCTGGGCGTCCATCCGCTCGGCTTTTGTGGTAGCAGGTGTGTAGCATTCCGGTAATAGGACCGGGCCTGATCGGCCAGTTGTACACGGTCGCCATCGGCTTTATTGACTGCCAGTATATCGGCCATTTCAACGATCCCGCGTTTGATTCCCTGCAGTTCGTCGCCGGCGCCCGGCAGCAGCAGGAGCAGAAACACATCGGTCATGCTGTGCGCCGCAATCTCGGACTGCCCCACTCCGACGGTTTCAATCAGCACTGTTTCGTAACCTGCGGCCTCGACGAGCAGTATAGTTTCACGTGTTTTGCGGGCCACACCGCCGAGTGATGTCCCGGAAGGAGAAGGCCGGATAAAGGCCATTTCGCTGGTCGAAAGCCGCTCCATACGCGTTTTATCGCCGAGAATGCTGCCTTTACTGATGGAACTGGTCGGGTCGATGGCCAATACGGCCACCCGTTTTCCCAGCTTAGTCAGGTGTATGCCGAGCGCTTCGATGAACGTACTCTTGCCGACGCCCGGCGCGCCGGTCACGGCAATACGAAGGCTGCCGGCCGAATCCGGAGATTCGGCCAGCAGCCGCGCGATAATATCCCGAGCCACAGCCTGATGGTCGGGACGCGTGCTTTCTACCAGGGTAATGGCCTTACCCAGTAAAACGCGGTCGCCGGAGCGGATGCCCTGCACAAATGCTTCTACCGTCGGAAGGGTTTGACGCATGGCGCTAAGGTAGGGTTTTATGGCTCCAGCCTGCGCAGGAATGCGGTCTGGAACAGGTCTTTTTCAGCCAGCAGTCGCTCCAGTTCAGCATCTGTCGGAGCAACGCGGTATTTGGAGTCGCTCACCGCCTCAAATGGCGTTATTTTCCTGTAGGCCGCGAGATTGTCTTTGAAATCCTGTTGGTTTCCAACGGAGGAGGATTTCAGCAGCCAGCCGCCGGACGCATCCGGTATCAGACAGAAGAGGCTCCACCCCGGGTCGTCTTTTTTCAAAAAATTAAAATAGTAGCCGTCGCGCTTCATGCGGGCGCTCAGGGTGCTGGTTTCCACCTCAAGGGAATCGGCATCAAGGAATTCATCGGCCGCACCTTCGGAGGTGGAGAGTTCGGCAAATGTAGCAGCCTTAAAATCCAGCAACATGGCCGGTTTGCGCGACTGTGACACGATAAACCAGGACCCTTCTTTCTCCAGTGCGATATACTGCTGCTGCTGTTTTAAATTGCCCTCGTTCTCGGTCGAAACAGTAGTGTACAACAGAAAATGGTCGGTCAGGGTGTAGGCGCTTATGGTACCTGCCGACCGCTGCGACTCCATCTGCGCCTTCAGTTTCGGCATGTCTTTTTCGGCCAGGCGCGACTCAAAGGAGATCAGCACCTGCACGTCATTTGCTTTTTCAATCCGGACACAGTTCCGGAAAAGCGCCTTTACAGGATCGGACTCCGATTCCGTCTCATCGATATACGCATAAACGCCCGAAAGTGCATCCGGAGCGGTGGAAAGTGTCTGTGCAGACTGTGGCACAGGGTCTTTAAAGTAAATATTGGTGCAGGAAAAAACACCCAAAAACAGCACCGGGATGAAGCGAAGCACAAATTGTTTTTGCATAACCTTAACGTTTTTAGTTAAAATATAGTTATGAAAACGTTAAGAAAAATAATTATTGTGTGTGCTGCGCCACATATTTTTTCCGGTTCGCCGGTTTAACAAAGGGGATATTTTCAAATTGCCGGCCTATTTCCCTGATTTCTTCTTTAGTCTTTCCAGGGCATCTTTTGCTTCCTTGAAATCGGGCGCCATGCCGCTTGCCTGCCTGTAATCCGCAATTGCCGCATCGGTATTTCCCTGTAATTCGGAAGTAAGTCCGCGGTAATAAAACGCCCTGATGAACAGCGGGTCAGTCTTTATGGCCAGGTCAAAATTGTCGTAAGCCTTTGGAAATGAGTCTTGTTCCAGGTAGATCATGCCCATATCAAAGTAAGCGTTGGAGTAATCCGGATTGCGGACGATGATATTGCGGTAGATATTAAAGGCCTTATCGAAAGCGCCGGTCCGTTTGTAAAACACGCCTTTCATTTCAAGGGCCTCCAGGTTGTTGGAGTCGAGGCGCAGGATGTTGTCAAAATATTGCAGGGCCAGGGGGTTGTTTCGATTGGTGAAAATGCGACCGAGAAACATCCAGGCATCCTCATTGGTGGCGTCAATTTTAACCGATTTCTGGAGGGAGGCCACCGCTGCCGTGGTATCGCCCTTGTCGAGTGCCACACGCCCTGCCATAAAAAAGGCCTCTGCATTTTGCGGGTCGCGTTGAAGTATCCGGTCCAGGGTTTGCAAGGCATCGCTGTGTTGCTGAACGATCAACTGGAACTCGCTCAATTTCAGCAATGTAGGAATACGGTTTGGAAATTTGTACGCTGCCGTAAGCAACACGTTGATGGCGCGCCGCGAGTCGTTGGGGCGGGCGTAGTCCAGCAACACATCGGCCATAAGGTGGTAGTATGCCGGCTTCATGGAATCGAGTTGCATGGCATGCGACAGGTCGCTCAGCGCCTCGTCGTAGCCTTCCAGTTTGTGGTAGACCTCTGCCCGCAGGTACAGCAGAGAGTCATTGTCCGGATTTTTTTCAAGCAAGGCATTGAGGGCCGACAGTTCCGGATCGATCTGTTGCCCATCGGGCGTAGTTGCAGGTTTAGGGTCGTTTTTACACGCGAAAAAAAGAATCGCCAAAAGCCCGCAAAGGCATAAAATACGAGGAGTCATGTGTGATCTGTTTGGATGAGCAATTAAAATTCAAGGCGCCAGCTGATATTGGGTATCAAGCCGAGCTGGTATTTGGTTTCCACAGATTGGGTAAAATGGTCGAAGTACTGGTAGGCGGTATTTTTCTGCATCGTCGCGTTCTGGAAGTCCATGGCAAACGTGCTGTTGCGGCGGTTGCCGAGGCTTCGTTTCCAATAGACACGCAAGTCGAGCCGGAAAAAATCGGGCTGTTTGATACTGAATCCCCCCGCTGCGTTATATACCGTAGTTTCCGTATCGGCTGAAGCGATGGCATCCACAGGCATCGCCCGAAAGCCGCCCGACCATACCGCCCTGCCGCTGATGCCAAAGAATTTGGCCTTCGGCCCGCCGTCCATTCTTTGCCATTCCCGGCCTACCGTCAGATTGGCGACACGACCGATATCCCAGCGCGACTCTTCCCAGTCGCCGCCGTTGAGGCGGGTCCGGGCCTTAAGCACGGTAGCATTTGCAAGCATGAACCAGCCGTTCGCCAACAAACGCTCAGCACCAAGTTCTATACCGTAATTCCGGCCTTTCGATCCTGTTTGTGTTTCAAAAACGTAAGGTATCGCCGCTTCGTTCTCGGCCAGTGCCGATACATACCTGTCGGGGTACGGAATGGCCGGCGCATTGTCAATGTTCTGGAAAAACACCTCGCTGCGCAGGGTCCAGGTTGGCGACAGTCGCCAGGTATAGCGCAGGCCGCTATGCTCCGCAACGATCAGGGTTTCTCCCTGCCACCAGGCAGGAATCTGGCTGAAACGCCCCCAGCTCCCCGTAATGGCATGGTCGCGGCCAAGGCGATGTGTAACGGAAAAACGCGGCTCGGAAGTAAAGCCGTTTTGAAGCCACCACATACCGTGCAGTCCGGCACTCAGGGTGGTTTTTTCGTTTGGCGTGGTCCATTTCAGGTTGGTCCAGGGTTGAAAACTTTCGGCCTGATAATCCAGGCCTACGGTATTCACGTCGCGTTCGAACCGATATTGATAGTCCCGCAATACATAATTCGCACCGCCCTCAAGCCGCAAGCGCTGACCCAACAAGTGTGTTATCGACAGGGCGTATGACTGTATGTTTTCGTCCGTCCTGTCGCGCTGGAATTTGCCCAGTTCGGTCTGGAAAGGCCGGGAGATGCGATCGTTTATTTGCCCCGACCAGGCTGTGGCGGCGCGAATATTGGTTTTTGCGCCGATATTTTGTCGCCAGCTTAAGCCCGCAATCCGGGTATCCGAGGTAAAATCAATATCGAACAGGTCCTTGAATGCCTCTATCTCTGCCGAGTCGGCCTTGTGGCGAAAAATATTTTTCGAGCCTCCGAACAGGGCGAATGCCGCAATCTCTCCGCCAGAGCCGGTAGGCGCCGATACGTGTACCGCCAGGTCCTGAAAGTTGATTTTTTCGTCGCCGAAGTTGATGCCCATTTCTCCCAACAGGCCCACAAAAGAATACCGGTAATTGACGGAATAGGAAATGCCTTTGTCGCGCCACAGCGGTCCTTCTGCCGCTACATCGAAGCCGATAAGTCCGGCCTGGGCAGTGAATTCATGCCGGCGGTTGTTGCCGCGACGCAAATTCATGTCCATGATCCCGGCCAGCGCATCGCCGTAGCCGGTGGGGAAGTTGCCCGTGAGGAGCGCCGAATTGTCGAGCATCTGGGCCGAAAACATCAATACGCCGCCGCTCGAAGCGACCGGACGATCGCTCAGTGTACCTGCATTGGGCAGGTGATTGGGATTGACAATATCTACACCCTCCAGGCGCCAGCGCATAAATGCGGGGCTGTTGCCGCGGATGCTCAGGCCGTTGGCCTGGTCGTCGTTGTTCACCACCCCCGGGTAAGCCATGGCAAGGCGTGCAGGGTCGAAGAAAGTTGCCGGAAAGCGGAGCGTTTGTTCTCGTGTCAGCGGAATCTCGCCCAGTGGTTGTGCAGGGCGGTTGCCCGACGCGTTCACGATGGTGAGCAAGGGCAGATTGACGTCCTGGTTGTATGCGATATGGAGCAAGGTCTCTTTTCCTCCCGCAATGCTGATTTCCCGGATTACCATTGGCCGAAAGCCGCCGTATGATACCTCAAGGGTGTAATAGCCCGGACGCAGGTCCTGAAAAACATAATTGCCCGATACATCTGTCGAAGTGCCTCTCAATATGGTGTCTGCTGCTGCAGACAGTTTCAGGGTGGCGCCCACCAGCACCTCGCCGACCGCACCGTCGCGTACAGTGCCGCGCAGGGTCTGGGCCTGACAGATGTTGAACGCGAAGAGAAAAGCGAGAAAGGTGAGTGGTTTGCGTCCGGATAGTATTTTCATGGCCAATTTTCCGATTTTGTGGCAAAAGTAACCCGTCCGAACAGGAATGCCCCTCCCACTGCCCCCGAATGTTGTAAAAAACGACCGAAGCAGGGATCTCGACATTCTTTATTTTTGAAATAAATTTTCGAACATGAAACGCGGATATATTCTTCTTGCCCTCACACTCTTTGCATCACTCTCCGATAGCACCATCATCCATGCCCAGGATCGTCCCCTTGGCCGGGCCTTCGCTACCCGATCCGAAGTGATGGCACAGCACGGCATCGCCTGTACCAGTCAACCGCTGGCCACAGCCGCTGCGCTCGACGTATTGCGAAAGGGCGGCACGGCGGTAGATGCTGCCATCGCGGCCAATGCTGTGCTCGGCGTTGTGGAGCCGCATGTCAACGGTATCGGCGGCGACCTGTATGCCATTGTTTACGACGCAAAAACGGGGAAATTGTATGGTCTGAACGCCTCGGGCCGGTCGCCCTATGCGCTTACGCTGGATACTTTCAAAAGCCGCAATATTGATTTTATCCCGCCGCTCGGACCGCTTCCGGTGAGTGTGCCGGGGTGTGTCGACGGCTGGTTTGCACTGCACGGCAGGTTCGGCCGCATGCCGGTGAACGAAGTCCTCTCTTATGCCATCGGTTATGCCCGCGACGGCTTCGCGGTGGCAGACGAGGCGTCGGTTTCCTGGCGACGCGTGGAAGCGACCTACGGGAAATTCCCCAACGTGCGGGAGGTGTACCTGCCCGGCGGACAAGCCCCGAAGCGCGGGGAGATATTCCGGAACCCGCAACTGGCCAACACCCTGGAGAAAATTGCCAAAGGCGGCAGGGATGCCTTTTACAAAGGGGACATCGCCCGAAGTATCGACGGTTTTATGAAAAAAAACGGCGGTTTTCTGGCCTACCGCGATCTTGCTGAACACACTTCGGAGTGGGTAGAGCCCGTGTCGGTCAATTACCGCGGTTACGATGTGTGGGAATTGCCCCCCAATGGCCAGGGCATTTGCGCCCTGCAAATACTGAACATTCTAGAAGGCTTCGATTTTTCAAAAATTCAGTTTGGATCGCCCGAGCATATACACCTGTTCGTGGAGGCCAAAAAACTGGCCTTTGAGGATCGGGCAAAGTTTTATGCCGACCTTGCCTATATGGAGCCGGGTATTGTTGAAAAACTGATTTCCAAGACATATGCCGCCGAACGTCGCAAGCTCATCAACCCCAACCGGGCGGCCCGGAGTGTGGAAGCGGGCAACCCCAACCTAAAAGACGGCGACACGATCTACCTCACCGTCGCCGACGGTGAAGGCAACATGGTATCGCTCATCCAGAGCAACTTCAGGGGTTTCGGATCGGGCATGGTACCCGACGGACTGGGCTTTATGTTGCAGGACCGCGGCCAACTCTTCACCCTCGAACCCGGACAGGCCAATACCTATGCACCGCATAAAAGGCCCTTCCACACCATCATCCCCGCATTTGTGACCAAAGACGGCAAACCCTGGATGTCGTTCGGCGTCATGGGCGGCAGTTTTCAGCCGCTGGGCCACACGGAAATCCTGATGAATATGATCGATTTCGGCATGAATGCACAGGAAGCCGGCGACGCCCCGCGCATCGATCACCAGGGCAGTAGCGAGCCTACAGGTGAAAAAGCGACCGATGGCGGGCAGATCACACTGGAAAACGGGATCCCCTTCGAAACGATCCGCGCGCTGATGCAGATGGGGCACCGCGTGGGCTGGGCAACACCAGGCAGCTATGGCGGCTACCAGGCCATCCGCTTCGACGCAGGCTCCAGGGTTTATTTCGGTGCCTCGGAAAGCAGAAAAGACGGACATGCTGCCGGGTTTTGACATTGGCGATGCCTACCGACACCCGTCTGACGCGACAGCGTCTGTACGGGACACACCCGTCTGACGCGACAGC
>CALMBD010000138.1 GCA_937861115.1 uncultured Bacteroidota bacterium
ATGAAGCCGAGATCACCCCAGAAGCGGTTTTCAAATATTTTGCGGGGCGCACGGTCGAGCGACTGCGCCAGTTCTATCTCCGAATCGCCAAGCAGGCGGCTGAACGGGCCTTTTCGTTTGTCGGGGTGGCGCAGCAATACCCGGCGATACTGCCCGAAACCGCCGTCGACACCGTGCCAGTCGGGGAAATCGCCCGTTGTATCGTATACCACTGTGGAATAGCCCAGAATTTCGGCGTAAAACTTTACCGAGCGGTCCATATCAGACACGCCGATGACGGCGCCGTACATGCCGCCGGTCAGGTCGGGGCGCGACGTTGAAAACCATTCTTTCGATCCCACCACCTCAAAAAGATTGCCCCAGGGGTCTTTTACATAAAAATGTTCCTCTCCGTCGGGCCGGGGGACGGGGTTGGTTTGCATGTTCACGCCGCGTTTGCGCAGATCGTGGAAGCAGGCCCAGACATCCTTGCATTTTACTTTTGCAATAAAAATACCCGTATCGCCGAGTTGCGGCTGAAAAGCGGGCGGGACGGGCGTTCGACCGGTATACTGCCATATTTCCATGCCGCCGCCGCCCTGCATATTGAGCGCGAGAATGGCGTGGCGCGATTGCGGCTGCCCGCCGGTATAGGGCAGCATCAGGCCCGCCTCGGCGGCTTCTTCAAAAATCGGCACGTCCATGCCGAAATGCCGGCGGTACCATTTAAAGGCTTCGTGGACATTGGCGACGCCAACGCCGATCTGTTGTATACCGGAGATGAACATATTGCGGAGCGTTAAATGTTTATTCGGCGGCAAAGAAAAGGCGATCGGCGCACTTGCCGGCTATCATTCTTCCACAAGCGGCAATTCTTCCACGGCAAAATAGACGGGTTTACCCTGTTCCCCGGCGAGACGCAACATTTCGTCGCATCCCTGGGAAGGGCCGCCCACGCGCAGCACCGCATCGCAATGACCGAGCAGGCGCATGGCTACAGGGTGAAACATCGCCGTGAAAATGTCGTCGCCCAATGCCGTTGAACCGGCGGTCCGGATGAGCGGCAGGGCAAACCACTCGCCCAGCACGGGCAGGTGCCCCGTTTCATAAACGCGCAGGGCATATTGTTCCATCAGTTCGGTGTTCCGGTGGATCAATACCGGGTCGTCGTTGGTGCCGGAGCGAAAAGGGCCGGCAACCAGTACCATCATGTTTTTTTGGCTGGTATTCATGGCAATTCGGTTAAACAGGTGACAATCGGGCGGCAAGATGAAGCAAAAGTCTGACGTACTGCAAAATGTCCGCAGCCATTTTGCGTTTACCGCATTTTAGCATTTATACAAACGATGAATCTGCTTTTTCGCCTTTGCATTATTATTTCCCTGATCCTGCCTTCTGTTGCACTGAACGGACAGACCTCGCGCAAGATCAGGCTGACGCCGGTCGGTCTCGGTTTTGACCTGCCCGACTCTTACAAGCAGCGCACCTTCATCAAGGGGCTGGCAGGCTTTGTCCACAAGATCGACCAACTGGCCGGCACGATGATCCTCATCGATGGCAACAAGACAACCGTACTTACCCGCTTTGTGCGGCAGGACAAGCCTCCCGTTGTTACCACGTCTACCTCCGATGTGATTTACAGCGCCAAGATCGATTCCAAGTTCAGGTTCAACGGCGCCTACAGCATCGCCTCCACCAAAGTTGAAAAGGATAATATTTACGAGATCATCCTGACCGACGTGGGTTATGCGTTTCTGCCGGAGGACTACATCCCCTACCTGGAAATTTGCCGGGCGGCCACCAATGTTGCACCCGACACCCGGCAAAAAACCTATTACATCCGCTCTGCAAAACTGACTACGGTATATACAAGGGCTTACCAGAAAGTAACCGGCAATTCCGAGGTGAGCGGCGTGGTATTCAGCGTGGGCGGCGAGGTGTACAGCAGCAGCGACCAGTTCAAGATCGACTATATTGTTTCGGTGGACCTGGTGAGCCTGGAAAAACTGCTTTCCCTGCAAAACTGCAACGACCTGATCAACAACGAGGAGATCGCCCGTCGCGAGAAGGCGGAACGCGTCCGTCAGGAAGCCCTGCGGGCCGAGGAGGAGAGAAAAGCGCGGGAACAGGCGCTCTCCGAGGCCAGGGCACAGGTGGAAGACCTGAAAAAAACACTCCACGACAACATTGCCCGCACCGGTGAAATGCAGCGGCAATTGCAGGAAGCACAGGATAAGGAGCACGCTGCCCTCGAACAACTCAATGCCGCCATTCGACAGGCCAACGAGCTATCGACACAGGCAGAACAGGCCCGCCAAAACGCCGAAAGCCGGGAAGAGGTGATCCTT
The DNA here is from genome assembly GCA_937861115.1 of uncultured Bacteroidota bacterium. Classification (GTDB taxonomy): domain Bacteria; phylum Bacteroidota; class Bacteroidia; order Chitinophagales; family Saprospiraceae; genus M3007. The sequence goes on from CALMBD010000138.1 coordinate 2,328, forward strand.
ACTTTCAAAAACAAGGACGGCAAAGTGCTGGAGATCAAAAACCTGGAAGAGCTGAGCGAAGAAAAACTCCGGGCATTGGGGTTTGATGTGGAGATTTTGAAAAAGTGATTTTGCTATCTTTGTCTCACTGCTTTCATTACGTCACGAAAACGAACAAACCATGCTCAGCCGCCTGACCCGATTCTGGTGGGTACTCGTCCTCCGGGGCCTCGTATCTATCATTTTTGCCGTATTTGCCTTTTTGAATCCCAAAGTCGCCTTTGAGGCGCTGATTCTCGTACTCGGCGTTTTTTTGGTGGCCGACGGCGCAACGGCGGTTTTTCTCGGCGTTCGGATGCGCGGCCACGACGACGACTGGTGGATCACACTGCTGGAAGGCGCAATGGGGATAGGGCTGGGCCTGGTGGCCCTCATCAATCCCGAACTTACCGCAGCCGGCCTGATCCTGGTTCTGGCGGTTTGGCTGTTGGTTACCGGCGTTTTCGAGATCGGCACAGCCATAAAACTGCGCAAGGAGATTGACAACGAATGGTTGCTGGGGACCGCCGGCGTGGTTTCCATCGCCCTCGGCGGACTAATGATCGCCAATCCCAATTTTGGGGAAGTGTCGGTGATGTGGTGGATAGGGCTCTACGCCCTGTTTTTCGGGCTGCTGTTGTTGGGACTGGGCTGGAAGATGCGGAAGATTTACAAGCAATTGTCTGAAAACGGCGGGGTTTAAACCTTTCTTGTTGACCCTTGCGGGCGTATGCGTCAAGCCACAAATTGCTCGTGGCGCCGGGCGACAGTTTTCACTGCGTATTCTGCTCCGCCGCCTGGTCGGGGATAAGCTTCGGGATTCTTTGCATCTCCGCTTCCCACGCCCCGCTCATGCTGCCGGTTTTTGCAATACAACAATTGCAGACTGAGTGGCAACGCATGCTTACCCCATCTGCCTGCTACCGTACCTGCCCATCAACCCACGCCAGCGGATCTGGATAACCCCCAGCATCGCCTCCCGGATAATATGCAGCGACATTTTTGACTGGCCTTTCTCTCTGTCCTTGAACGTAATGGGCACTTCGCGGACTTTAAAGCCCAGCGAGTAGGCTGCGTATTTCATTTCTATCTGAAAAGCGTAACCGATGAACCGGATTTTTCCCAGGTCCATCGTTTCCAGCACTTTTCGACGGTAGCAGATAAAGCCGGCGGTCGGGTCGGCTACGGGCATCCAGAGAATGCAGCGGGTATAGAGCGAGGCGCCGTAGGAAAGTATGATACGGTCGAGGGGCCAGTTGACCACGCGGCCGCCGCGGCAATAACGCGATCCCACAACTGCGTCTGCGCCTTCGTCGCGGCAACGGGCCAGCAGGCGCAGCAAATCGGCCGGGTTGTGGGAAAAGTCGGCGTCCATTTCGAAGAAAAAGTCGTAATCGCGCTCCAGCCCCCAGCGAAACCCGGCAATATAGGCCGTACCGAGCCCCAGCTTGCCTTTTCGCTCGAGCAGGTGCAGGCGGTCGGCATATTCCGATGCCTGCAAATCCCGGACGATCTGTGCCGTGCCGTCGGGCGAGCCATCGTCCACAATAAGCACATGGAATGGCTCGGGCAGGGCAAACACTGCCCTGATGATGGCTTCGGCGTTTTCGCGTTCGTTGTATGTGGGTATGATGACGAGTGCGGACATTCTTTCCTGAATATTTCGGGGTTTAAGGGTTGAACGGTTCCGGAATGTTACCCCGAAACCTCAAAACCTTTAATCCCTTAAACGGCAAACGCTATAGCAAATGCTGCCACCGAGATGATCAGACCAAACATAAAAATATTGTAACAAATGCTCAGGTACCTGTATTTCTGCGCCAGTACAATGCCCAGGAAATAAAGGTCGCGGCTCATGGTGCTGTACAGAAAATCCGGATCGACGAGCATTTCATTGACGCCCCATTGAAAATCTTCGAGCGGCATGTTGTAAAAATTACCGAAGAAAAGGAGGTTGGCCTTCCGCTGTTTGATCGATTCGCGGGTGACCTTGCCTTCCGTTACTTTAGGCCGGGTAGCCAGCGTGGCGTATATCATGGAACTGAGGCAAACGAGCGTCAGGATAACCGTGGGGACGGCCAGCCGGAGGTTGAGTTCGCCGTCGTCCATCAGCTTGGGGATCAGGTTGCTGACCAGAATCGAAATAACGATGGCATTTACCGACAGCATCAGGTTGGCCTTGCTGTCGGCCATCGAACTGAGGTTGGTATGTGTGCGGTAGGTAGTGCGGTACATGGTTTCCACCCCGCGCCCCATACGAGCCTGCTTGAGCTCTTTTTCGCTTTCCTTCAGTATTTTGCTGATGTCATTTTTTTTGTCCTTTTCATCGAGCAGGGCGAGTTCTTCCAGGGTGGGGGCGTGTTCGGGGTTGAGCCGGCGCTTTTGCTTGAGGAGTCGCTGTATGTGTTTGGCTTTTCGCTTGTTGAAAAGATCGTTGGCGACGGCAGTATGGTAACTGTGATTGAGCATAAAATTGATCTCGAAATCCAGCCAGTCCTGCTCGCTCATCACGATTTTCTTGGTGAGGATGAATTCCTGCCGGAGTTTGCCGGTGCGGTCCCAGTAGCTCTCCATGCCGAGATGGCTGAGGTCTGCGTCGCAAATGATCTGTTCGAGCAGGGTCTGGGGTTGCTGCGGCACCTTGGTAGCCCGGATACAGGCAAATACAGCCTGAATATCTTCGTCCGGCATTTTACCCCGCAGAAAACGGTCGGCGATATTGCAGCTCCGCTCTTCATGGTCGGTCGGCCCCTCTGAATAACCCGTGTCGTGAAACCATGTAGCCAGTTGCAGCAGGGTAGTTTCCCGGTTATCGAGGTGAAAGCCTTCGCCAATGGTTCGGGCTGCCGCTACCGTCTGCGCAGTGTGCTCGAGATCATGGAATACATAGTCTGGAGATATGTATTGGGTAAAATAATCCTTGATGTATACTTCTGTATCTTTCAGAAGTTGCTCGTAAGAAGTCATGTTCTAAAAAAGGTTGGCTGGCAAAGGTATGTAACGGTACCCGTCGGGCAGCACGTGATGTAAGGAAAAATAGCGGATACCATAAACGACTTAACGTTGATCCGCACCGGTACCGGTATGTTCGACCCCCATATCCCGCCAATCGGCTTTGGAGAGTTGTATGTCCGCCGGTTTTATTTGTTTGATTACATTTTCCAGGTCGGGCCACCTGATACCGGCCCTGTACAGATCGCGAAAGTCTTTTTGCAGCAGTTCCCAGTAATCCTGTGCGTAGCTGTTCTTTTTGAGAAATGCGCGGTAGATATCTATCGCTGTATTGCGGTCGCCCTGGTGGTTGCGCAGCAGATAGGCATGGGCGCGGTTCGTTTGCAACCAGTCCCGGTAAGGGTAGTAACTATATTGTTCTTCGGCGTATTGCTCGGCCGACTCTGCGCATTGTATTGCCCTGGAAAACGCGGAAGTGTCGCGTATTCCGGCGTGCAGCAGGTAAAACGACTGCGACAACATAGCGTCGAGCAATTGCCCTTTCAGCAGATCGGAAGGGTCGGGCCCGGCCACCATCTGTTTTGCGACGTCCAGGCTTTTCACATTCCATTCGAGTGCTTCCGCCCAGCGTTCATTGGCACTTGCATAGGCGCCTTTCTGCACCGCAAAGCGGTAATCGATACCCTGGGCGGAAATCTCCGGATGCTCGCGCTGCACCATCTCGCGCAGTTTCGGCACAAAGGCTTCCAGCCGCGCGCGTTGTGCCGGAAACCGATCGGCGAGCCTGCTGATGGTAAAAAGCACATCGCCGAGCTGCAGCTCGCTGTATATTTCCCCGTAGCGCCGCATGGCGTCCGTTTCCCGGCCTTCCATCAGGTCGACATGGCCGTAGAAATAGGAATACAGGCCGTAGGTAAAGCTTTCATAAGCCTGGTCAAACGCTTTTTTTGCTGCAACGGTATTGCCTTCCAGCAAGCGCGCCATACCGAGCTGGGTGAGCAGGGGTGCGATCCGGTCGTTGCGATAGGAAGGCAGCGAATCGGCAGGCGCCGTAGCGATCAACTTTTCAGCCACTTTGTATCCGGCCTCATACTCCCGGATGGCCTCTGCGATTTTATCGGTTGAAGCCAGGTAGTCGCCGAGCTTTCCGTGGCTTGATATCAATGCCTTGAGTCGTGCAGGTTCCAGCGTCGTAAAGGTACCGAAGGTATCGAGCAGGTTCAGGGCCTGGCGGTACAGTGTTGCCGACACGACATTTTCCTGCTCGAACGTGCCGCGGTCGGTATAGGCCTGAGCCAGCCGGAGGGCCGCCTTTTCCAGCTGTCCGCGCCAAACCGTCGGGTTGCGGCGGTACAGTGCTTTAGCGTCGTCGAGCGCCTGTTGCAGCAGCCGCACCTTCTCCGAATGATTGCTCATATAGGCGGCGGTGTACAGGTTTTGAAAGATATTCCAGCGCAGGCGTGTCTCCACATCGAAGGGTACGGCGGCGGTATTGCCGATCGTCGGGCACAGGTTTTTGATGTCGAGCACCTTGGAGTACATGCCGCAGATACATTCGCGCTGCGGGCCCTGAAGCAGGTTGTACTCGCTCAACTGTTTGAATTTTTGCTGGAGGCTGTCGAGGGTTGCCCACAAGTAGGGCTGCGAAGCCGGGTTTTCGTATACCCGGATCGTGTAGTTGGTAAAAAGTCGCGCCGCATTGGCGAGGTCGTTGCGCATCAGGGCGGAAAAAGCGCCGGATTTGATGGCAGGCAAGGGTTTGTCGAACAGCCGGTTGAACTCGTTGACCAGTCGTTCGGCTTCACTGTTGCGTTCGCGCAGCAGCAGTTTCCAGATATAGTCTTCATATATCTCCAGCATGGTGGGGCGCAGCGCGTGCTGGGTAACGGGGTCGTCGAGTTTGGAGAACAACCGCGATGCACTTTCAAAATAACTTTTTACCCGCGCGATGTTGTTGCTGCTCAGCGCCTGTTCGCGGTAATATTCAAAGAACGAGCGGATCAGCGGCAAATCATGCGATTCGGCCAGGCGCTGGAAGTTGCCGGAATAATCGAGGGCCTTTTCCAGCCCGTATTCGCGTATCTGTACCGGCGTGAAGGCCAGCAGCCTGCGGAAAGTTGTCTGTGCCAGGTCGCGGATAACGCCGGGGTCGATATCGCGGAAGAAAAGCGAACCGTCGATGGTTTTGATCCGCAGGCGTCCGCCGCTGGCAGAAAAACTCAGCGACTCGATCCAGAAGCCATTGGTCTGCAAGTGAAAAAGGGGTTCGCTGTTCGCCAGGTCCCATACTACGATCGTACCGTCGTCGTAACCCGCAGCGAGTGCCGAACCGTTGGGACTGAAGCCTACGGCTGTGACAAAGTGCTCGCCATTCTGCCGGATTCGGGCGTTTTCGTCGAGCAGGTTGTCGAGCCGGAATATCCGGATGTCGCGGCCATTGCTGAGGGCAACCGCCGTTCCGTCTGCCGAGCGCGCGGAAGTCTGGATGTTGTAGTCGTGCAGGCGAACCGTCCGGCTTGGCTCTTCTCCACCTGAAGGGTTCCATATTTTGGCGATGGTCTGGTTGGCCAGGTCGCTTTCCGTTTGGTCGCGTTGTATGATGACGATCTCTCCCGTATTTGGAACAAAATGCAGGCGGTTGACATAGCCGTTAAACGATTTTTGTGCTACAACGGCGCCACTGACCAGCGATCGCACCACTACGGAATCAGCGCGCACCGTATAGGCAACAAAACGCTCTGCATCGTCGATGGCACTTTGCGACTCCGTACCGTCGGTTGAAAATTCGAACATTTTTCCCGTAACGGTTTGCCTTGCCCGCAGGAAATTTTCTCCCGTGCCGTAAACCACCCAGTTGCGGCTCACCGCCTGGATCGCACAGTTCTCTATGGTATCCGGAAATTTGTACAGCGTTTCATGCGGCGTATCGGTGGCAAACATTTCCAGGGAAGCATGGCGGTAGCGGCAAAAGTAGTCGCCGTTGGGGCTGAATTCGACCTGGTCGTCGCCCGCCAGGGAGGTGCTCGCGTCGTTTTTCAGTTCCGTCAGGGCCCACAGTTTCAAGGTGCCGGTATCGGTAGCCGCCGAGAACCAGCGGTAATCCGGCGAAAAGGCCCCGTTCATGGGCATAAATTCGTCGTCGGGATGCAGGTAGGCGCCGTGCCGCACCGCGCCGCTGTCGGTCGTGAGCAGGTACAGCAGGTCGTTGTCGGATTGCGAATGCGCCACCAGCGACACATCCTGCCGGATAGCCAGCGGGGTGCCCCGCAGGGTCACGGGCTGGCCGGTCGACTGGGGCAGTCCGTCATTCACCGCGATCGGGATATACACTGCGCCGGTGCCGTAGATAAAAACGGCGGCTTGCCGGTCGGGAAACAGCTGAAGGCCGGTGGCATACACATTGGCGGGCTGGCTCCACGCCACCGATTTTTCGAGCAGCCACTGGGCCTCTTTGCCCGTGCGTTGCAGCACCACCAGACTGTCGCGCCCGCCCAGCCATATCCGGCCTTCGTAATAAGCCATGCCGAGCACTTCGTACTGGACGCCGGGCACCAGGAGCTTTGGGCCGGGCCGCTGGCTGCCTTTGCGCTGCGCATAGGCATCCTCCATATCCACGAGGTATATTTTTGATTCCGACTCGTCGAAATACAGAAATTCATCGCCGGAGTTGCTGAAGCAATAGCGCTGGACATTGGCGGCGTTTATCCGAAACACCTCCGAGCGGCCGCGCCGCAACTGGATGCTTTTGTCGGAGAAAAACAACATGGTTTTTCCATCCGGTGAAATATCGAAGCGGGTGAAGCCTTCCTCGATCTGGGTCGGCTTGCCGGGTTTGAACTCCCCGGTGTCCCAGGAATACAATTGCCGGCTGGCCGGTGCGTAGGCATACAGCCGCTGGTAACTGTCTCTCCCGCCGAAGCGCACCTGTACATTGCTGCCGAGGTCGTAATCCAGTTGGTAACAGAAAGGCACCTGAAAATCCTTGTACCCCGGCGTGCCCGGCTGAATGGGCGGCTCGTAGTACCAGGCGTCGAGCAGCGCCTGCAGGCACTTGCCGTTCGGTCCCGGCGCGATATACTGACCTGCAAAGTCGGCCAGGCGATACGACAGGGAGCGGTCGTAATTTTTCAGGAGGTCCTTTGCGTCTTCTGCCAGGTTGCCGGCGGTGGCGTGCAGCAGTTGCCGCCGCGCCTGTTGTTCGCTGTCGCGCAACTCCTGCTCCGAAGAGTCGCGGCAGGCCTGGATGCGCTTGTTCATTTCCATCCGCGCCTTTTGGTTGGCGTTGGCGCAACTCTTGGCGGCGCGGTAGAGCGCCATGGCCTCATCCCAGCAGCGCAGGGAAAAGGCGCGGTTGGCCTCCTGCCGGGTCAGGTTGAAGCAGGTGTCGGTTTTGGAAAGGATAAACTCCCGGCTGGGGCGGTAGCGGCATCGCGACTCCGGCGCACCGGCCTCGTTCTGGGCAGCAAGGAAAATGGGTAGTGCAAGAAAAAAACAAATCAGGCTTGGACGCATGGCAGACGGTTTTCGGGAGCGGATCGTGTGGAATAAAGTGCCGGGGGGTGCAATGGCGCAAATAATCCCCAAAAATAGGGGAGTATAGGAAAAGAAGTTGCCTGTATTGCAGGCAAAATCCGTCAAAAGTCATTTTGTGGAGTATCTCTCACAAAAAATCCACATCCACCGCATAAGGATACGACATCAGATACTCCAGCGCTTTTTCAATCGGGAAGCCTTCAAACACCACGGAATAGAGCATGTTGGTGATCGGCACGTGCAATTTGTACTGCCGGGCAAGTTGATGGGCGATGCGCAGGGTGCGTACGCCTTCCGCCAGTTCGGGCATGGTATCGCGAATCTGTCCGGCCGTTTCGCCCGTGGCCAGACGCGTTCCGAAAGTATAGTTCCGGCTGTTGATACTCGTCGCCGTCGCCACGAGGTCGCCGATGCCCGCCACGCCGATAAAAGCCTGGCTGGATGCGCCGAGCGATTTGCCGAAATACACCATCTCGGCCAGTCCGCGCGCGATGAGCAGGCCCTGAATATTGCGCCCAAGCCCAAGCCCGCCCAGGATGCCCGAACCCAGTGCGACGATATTTTTGAGCGCTCCGGCCAGTTCGGCGCCAAGTATGTCGTAAGAACCGAACACATGGAAACGCTGGCTGTTGAGCGCGGTCTGTCCGGCCTGGATAACTTCCCGGAAACGGCTGCCGACGAGCGTGGCCGTGGGTTGCCCTTCCATGATCTCGATGGCCAGGTTGGGACCCGACAGGCATCCCACTCTGACAACGCTCGTTTCCTCGCGCACCACCTCGCTCATGGTGCGCACATTGTCGCGGGTGAGTATCAGACCGGGTTTTTCGAGCGACTCTTCCTCCATATCCTTGAGGTCGAAGCCCTTTGTGCCGTGTATCACCATGTGGTGCGGCCGCAGGTAAGGCGCCAGTGCCTGCATCGTCTGCCGGAAACTGGTAGACGGCACAATGGGCAACAGCAGGGTGCAGCGCCGGGCGAGTTCCTCCAGGTCGCTGGTTGCGGTGACCCGCGCCGATATGCGCACCCCCAGGTGCGCCCGCGTCCCGTTGATGAGGTCGACCGTTTCCTGCTTGCGGCTGAACAACAATACATCGGCGTTGTACGCCAGCAGGTTGGCAACCGCCGTTCCGAAACTTCCTGCGCCAATGACGCCTACCGGATTAAAAGGAGACATGGTATGAGTGATAAGTGTTAAGTGTTAAGTGATGGGCGTTGAGTGGTTAATGGAGGGATAATCAATGGATTAAGGATAGCAATGCAACAATGCAACAATTCAGCAATTCTCAGCAATGCAGCAACCATCACTTCAGCCCTTCCTGCGTAATCGTTCGGGTCCATTTTTCCTTGCCTTCAGCATCGAGTATTTTGATCTCGGCTTCCCGGTTGGTTCGCGGGCCACTGAAGCGCAGTAGTGCAAAATTATGCTCAACCACCACCGTACCATCTACCCGAAACGCATTGGTCTCTTTTGTACCGGCCGTAGCATATACGCCGGCGGTAAAGGGCGAGGTCGTCAGGTCGTACACCCAGTTGCCTGCCTTGTTTTGCATGGCGCTCAGTTCAGTGAAATGCCGGTCACCGGTGAGAAACACGACTCCTTTGATGCCTTCTTTTTCGATAAAATTAAGGATTGTATCCCGCTCTGCAGGGAAATAGTGGAAACAGGTTTCGTTATTGGTGCTGGTGGTCAGCACTTGTCCGCCGACGGCCACCATTTTGAAGGGTGCGCGGCTGGCCGCCAGGGCGCTGAGGAACCACTCCAGTTGTTCCTTGCCCAGCAGGGTGCGATCCGGGCAGTTGTCGCAGTGGTCCGGCGTACGGAAATAGCGGTCGTCGAGCAGGAAAAAGTCGACGTCGGCGTATTCAAATTTGGTCGTGCAGCCCTTTTGGCCGTTCACGCCGTAGGTCGGGTTGCCCCAAAAGTCGCGAAACACCTCCCAGGCCCTTTCCTTGTGCACAAAAGTGCCGTCGGAATCGTCGGGACCGTAGTCGTGGTCGTCCCAGATGGCATAATGCGCCGTAGCGGCCAGCAGCGGCTGCAATTCCGGCGTGGCACGATCGTGGGTATAGCGGTGCCGCATGCCGGTAAGTGTATTAAAATCCGGTTCGCGGTAATACACATTGTCGCCCAGCCAAAGCATCAGGTCGGGTTTTCGTTCCGCGATACTCTTAAATATATGATAGTCGGAACCATAGGGTTTCCCGGGCCTGTCGTACACCGGCTCATTGATATAGGCGCAACTACCCGTTGCCAGCGTAAACTCTGGCGGGTCTGTACGCCAGCGCCAGAGCGGCTGGGTCTTGAACGTGGTGGGATAAGGCAACTCAACGGCTTTCCCGTTGATGTACACCGCATACACGTAATTGCGCCCCGGCTCTACCTGGTCGGCAATGCATTTGGCAATAAATCCGCCCGAGGCGCCCTGTACCGGCGCCGTACGGTATTTCACACCGGGGTTGTCGACATCCCAGTAGGTCACCTGCACGGTGCCGCGGGTTTTTGTTTGTACCCAGATGAGCGCCTCGCGCATATCGATATACCCGAGCATGGGGCCGCTCTGCAATCCGGCCTTGCCGGACAACAATGGTCCGGATGAACCGGAATGCGGCGCACCGGAATGCGAAACGCAGCCGTGCCCGGCGAGCACAAATAAAAAAAGCGCGGTGAAAAGACTGTATTTCATTGGAATGCAACAATATAATTTCCGGCGAAGGTAAACCAAACGCACATTTAAACCCCTGATTTACAAAAAAGTCAAATGGGGAACCCAACCATTCGATTTGGCGTTACGTTTATGTAAATGAAATAAAATTTCCCCAATACCTTGTTTTATCCAATATAAAAACTTTACTTTGGACTTATAAAAAAAGGAGGTTCGCCATGACTACACGTATTGCTTCACTTGTAATCCTCCTCGCGCTCGCCCTTTCTGCCACTGCGCAATCTGTTGAAAAAACATTTTCCAAGTCGTTCAACACCGATGGAAAAGGTACGATCAGTCTTGATCTGCCAGGCGCTATTGATCTGAAAGTATGGGACAATCCCACCATCCGGATCAGCATCACCATCAGCATTCCCAACGGCAGCGAGGCTATGCTGGGAGAACTTGCCAATGTTGGCCGGTACAACCTCATCTCGAAATCAGCAGGCGATATCTTGACCATAGAATCGCCCAACACCCAAAAACAGATCAGGATCAAGGGTGAGGAATTGCGCGAAACCATCACTTATGTGGTGTTTGTGCCCAAAGACCTGACCATCGAGATGCCCAATGCAACGGCACTTGCCGAAAACAGAAAGTAGTTTTTTACCCGTGTTAAAAGCACGCCACCCATCACCCGTGTCGGCGTAGCAACAAACAATTCAGTTGCCCGGACTGCGTTATTGCATCCGGGCAATTTTTTTGTGTTTTTGAAAAGCGATCGCTTCGCCCGACCTTTGCCAAAAATTAAACCGTATATGGCACCCCGGCTGCTCCTCTTTTTTGTATTTTTTTCCGCTCAGTATAGTGTAAACGCCCAAATGGCGCGCACCATCTACCAGGTTTTTGACGTAGACTCCGTGAAAACAGTCAACCTCGATATCGCCGATATCTATGAAATATACTCCTGGGCTGGCAGTACCATCCTCATCGAAACGAACGTCCAGCTGTCGCACGGCTCCGCGGAGATACTCGATTACCTCATCAAGGAAGGCCGTTATGATGTGGCGATGGACACCATCGCCATGCCCGAAGTAAAAATCTACACTAAAATGCCCGACCGCAAAAAAAAGCGGGTAAAAACCCCCGACGGCGAGATCACCGAAATACCGGACGCGAAAATTTTTGTGCCCGATACATTCACCTGGTCTGACGACAAGAAAGTGCTCCGAAGAAAGGAGTGACGGTTTACCCGCCGAAGGTTTACCGAAGGCGGGTGAACAGAACCTAACACATTTTTCCCGATAAAAACGGGACATAGTTGATTATGCCTCAAGTAGTTGAAATTGTTTTGCTCCCGGCCGAACGGCAGGATATGGCCCTGCTCCGGCAGAAAGCGGCCCGGCAGACCGGCCTGCGCCCCGATCAGATTTTCCACCTGGAAATTCTAAAATCCTCTCTGGATGCCCGTTCGCGGCAACCTGTTTACCGCATTCGGGCGGAGGTATATGCACAAGGCGACGTATTCACGCCCGAACCGGCCATTCTGGAAGGTTTTCGACCCGTCGACGGTAAGAAAAAGGTTATTATCATCGGTGCCGGACCCGCAGGATATTTTGCGGCGCTGGAGCTGCTCGAACTCGGGATCAAGCCCATTGTGCTCGACCGCGGGAAAGACGTCCGCGAACGCCGGCGCGACCTGCGCGCCATCCAGCAATTCGGCGAAGTAAATCCACACTCCAACTACTGCTTCGGCGAAGGCGGTGCAGGCACCTATTCCGACGGAAAACTTTATACGCGATCCGTCAAGCGCGGCGACGTCCACAAGGCCCTCCGGCTACTGGTCGAACACGGCTCGAAATCAGATATCCTGACCGAGGCGCACCCGCACATCGGGTCGAACAAACTGCCCGCTGTGGTACAAAATATCCGGGAAACCATCCTGCACTATGGCGGAGAGGTGCATTTCGGGCAATGTGTCACCGATCTGATACTCGCCAACGGGGCATCCGATATTCGCGGGGTTATTACTCAAACCGTACCGTCTACCAGCCACCAGCCACCGTCCAGGGAATGGCTGGCCGACGCCGTCATCCTCGCTACCGGACACTCCGCACGCGATATCTACCGGCTGCTGCACGCCAGAGGCATCCGCATCGAACCGAAACCTTTTGCCCTGGGTGTCAGGGTAGAGCACCCGCAGCCGTTGATCGACAATATCCAGTATAAGCGCAACCTGCGCGACGAGCACCTGCCTGCGGCGAGTTACAGTCTCGTTTGCCAGGTTGGCGGAAGAGGCGTGTTTTCTTTTTGCATGTGCCCGGGAGGCTTGATCGTGCCTGCAGCAACAGCCCCCGGCGAGATCGTGGTGAACGGCATGAGCATGAGCCGCCGCGATTCGCCATACGCCAATTCAGGAGTGGTTACATCCGTTGAGCCGGAAGACCTCGCTCCCTGGTCGAAACACGGGGTGTTTGCCGCCATGGCCTTGCAGGAAGAGGTGGAGCAGCGACTTTTCAAGGCCGGCGACGGCAGCCAGAAAGGTCCGGCGCTGCGTTTACCCGATTTTATTCGCGGCGCCTTGTCTGCCGACCTGCCGAGCTCCTCCTACATACCGGGCCTGTACCCCGCACCGGTTTTTGACCTGCTGCCGCCGTTTATATACCGGAGGCTGCGCGAGGGGCTGGCCGAATTCGGCAAAACCATGCGCGGTTTTTACACGGAAGAGGCCACCGTCGTGGCTACCGAGAGTCGGACAAGCGCACCCGTGCGTATCCCGCGCGATGCGGCAACGCTGATGCACCCGGAAGTGAATAATCTTTTTCCCTGCGGCGAAGGCGCCGGCTATGCAGGAGGTATTATTTCGGCAGCGATGGACGGCCAGAATGTAGCGCGGGCCGTAGGAGCGCGTTTGGAGGGATAGGGGAGGTTATTTTCGTCATTTCGCTATTCATCATTCATCATTTATCATTCATCATTCCCACCCTTCCCTTTCCGCACCGCCTTTTTCTCAGAAAGCCGCCTCTTGGCCTCCAGACGGGCCTCTTTAACTGCAGTTGGAATCCTGACGGGTTTGCGCTTTTTGGGCTTTTTCAGCGCTTTTTCGATGATTTTGACCAGTTTTTCTTCAGCCAGGAATTTGTTCGACAACTGGGATCGTTCGGTCTGGTTGACGGCGCTCAGGATGCCTTCGCCTGAAATCTGGTTGGCCAGTTTTTCCAGCACCAGCGCCTTTTCTTCCTCCGAAAGCGCTGCCGAGGCAGCCACATCGAAACGCGCTTCAACCTTGGTCTCCACCTTGTTGACGTTTTGCCCGCCTTTGCCGCCGGAGCGGGAAGTGCGGTAAAGGAGTTCCGATTTGAGCAGTTCAATGTCCATACGGGTTGTCAAACGAAAATGAGGTCGAATCAGTTCATTTTACACTTTTATTGCCGGCCAGACTGGTTGTAACCCGGGCGGCCCGGTACAAAATAAATTTTTCGGTTTTCAAAAAACTTAGTCCGGTAATACCCAACTTTGCTTGGGTATATCAAATCCCCGCTTATTAAATACACCTGTTATATGACTTTATTTTCGCGTTATCTGATACCCTGCTTGTGCTGTGTCTTTGGATTACCCGGAAAGGCGCAAGATATTAAACAAACACTTGCTGGCGCCAGTCAGCGCACCTGGTCTGAAAACTACATTGAGGTGGATGAAGACGGCGACTGGGCTGATTCCGAAGAGGAGTTTGACATGGATGAGGAATTAATCAAGTATATACCGCAACATATTGTTTTCCAGTCCAACGGCACTTGTGAACTGGTATACCAGAAAGAATTGTACGAAGATATCTACACAACCGTGACAGGACGATGGCAGTTAAGAGAACGCAGTATTTTTATCACCCAAAACGATGGCAGGAGTTGGTCGATGAAGGTGCTGTCTATAGAACAGGATGATTACCCCTTAGATGATGAATACTACATGGAATGCACGGTAAACATAAGAGGTCTGAGGGTCGGCGTGAATAGTGTAACATTTAAATGGAGTAACGATAGTGACGAGGAAGATGGGAATTGAATGATGGCATTCATGTTTACACCGGAAGAGCGTCTAAGCAATAAAGATTGACTTCTTGTCTTTGGTATAAAAAAACTTGTTCATCATGAAAATTGTATTCGTTTTTGCTTTGCTCTGGAGCACTTTTGCTCTTGCAGCCGCGCCCGCAGGCGTACAGACTGGTTCACCGCAACCGGTGCTGACCGACAATCCTTTCCTCCCGAAATTTGAGCAGAAAGTCGTGCGAAACGCCGGAAGAATACGGGTTTATTCAAAAGGCATTGGCTGGATTGAAGACCAGAACGGCGAAACATTCCGTGTCTCTGCCCGCGAGATAAAAAAAGGAAGGCCCAATAAGGGCGTCACCGTCACTTTCGTGCAACAGTTCAAGGACAATGAGTGGCACGCCGTTGATGTTCAGGCCAATTAATAAATCCCTAGAAACAACTCTTTAAACATTAACTCAAGACTATATGAAAATCAGGGTTTGCATATTCATCACCGGCCTGTTCCTTTTTGCCGTCCCGCGCGTAAACGCCCAGAGCATTGCTGCGATTCTCACCGGAGGCGACAGCCGCGAGTGGGAACTCCGAAAAATAGACCTGGAGGGTAGCACTGACTGGGAATCGGAAGAATTCGGCGATAACGATGACTTTGAGGAAGGTTCCGAATTCGCCCAGTTGATTCCGGAAACCATCGTTTTTCACGCCAACGGAACATGTGAACTATTGTACGTATCATATTTTTTAGACGAGGACGATACGCCCTATGACAACTTTACGGACAGCGATATGATCGTAAACGGCAGCTGGCGGATCAGCGGCAACAGCGTCGTGATCACCGAACCCGACGGCTGGACCTGGGCGATGAAAAATCTCGACTTCCTGAAAGACGACCATGATGGCGGATATGACTTTGAATGCAAGGTTGCCTTCGAATGCCATACGAATGATATCGAGGAGATCGTATACGACTGGTGGCCGGATGGCGGCGGCGACGACGGTGACGGTGGAGACGAAGAAGATGAAGATGATGACGGCGGTGGCAAAAAATAATGCCCCTCCGGGCACAACGTTACCTACTGCCTGGCGGTACAAGTATTACTTTTGGGCATTGCTAAAGCCGCCGGCATGCATCAACCGGATTGAAAACTATGGATCAAATTCCAGATAGAGACTGGGCGAAACTACGCCTCGCTTTTGAAAATAATGCACTGGTGCTTGTCGTAGGACCATTGTTGAGTACGATGGCCGACGCGAAAGGTAACTCGATTCCTATGGCTGAAGCGCTTACCCGCCATCTCGCCGAGGAGTTCGACGAGACCCGCCGGCCGCCGGAAGGGGCCGACCTGCCTACCGTAGCCGGATTACTCGTCGCCGATAAGGGGCGCGCCACCCTGGAAGTTGCCATCGATACCTTTTTCCGAAAGCCACTTCCGGTAAATGCCTTGCAGGAAACACTGGCGCAGTTGCCCTTCCGCATTATCATCAACGTCGCGCGCGACAAGCAGATATGCGCAGCGCTGGAGCGCCACAATGTCAAATACCACGAGGAAATATACAATTTCAGACAGCCTCGCGAATTCACCTATCTCCCTACCGATACCCGCACCTTTGTTTATCACTTTCTGGGCGCGGTAAATTGCAAGGACGACAGCACCGGCCAGGTCGGCAAAACCCTCAGTTCGCTTGTTATGACCGGTGCCGATCAGGTGGAATTCATGAAGCAGGTGGTGCAAACGGAGCGAAAAATACCCAATTCGCTGCTCGCCGAACTCAACGACTCCAAAACCTACCTGTTCGTCGGGTTCGATTTCAACGACTGGTACCTCCGGCTCCTGTTGTATTGCCTGGGCATGAGCGACGAAGCGGATGCCATGCCGAGCTGGGCACTACACTCCGGCGCCAACGAGCTGAACTATGCCACCTCGGTTTTTTTCAGTTCGCGGTACAGGCTGAATTTCCTCAAACTGTCTGAGGCGGATTTCATGCAGGATTTCCTGGCACGCTATAATGCCGAACTGGCGCAAGCCGAAGAGCCGCAGGCGGCCTCCGCAGAAGGCCGGCAGATCAATGCGCTGATCGTCAGCGATGCTGCCGATGAGCCGCTGCGTCAGGATTTCATCCGCGCCCTGGCGCCCCTGCGCATGCGATACAACTTCCATATCCATGAAACCCTGGCCGGGGAAGATATGCAGGCGGCATTTGAGCGGCAGATGGCCGACAGCCATTTCATATTTCCGCTTATCTCGGTCAACTTCCTGTCGAACGACGACCTTATTGAACAGTTTTACGACAAAATACTACCCGCCGACGCCCCTGGAAAAACCATCGTTTCACCCGTGCTTGGCGGCGTTTGCCAGTGGAAGCCCCTCATCAGGGGGGCCGTGCTGAATGCCGTAATGCCGAACAATCTTGAACCCGTCAGCAAATGGGCCGATCCGGCTGCTGCCTGGACCGACATTCTGGAGGAGGTGGAACGCCGGATCAAGACGCACTTCCCGTAATCCCGCAGGCATAGCAGCCCTTGGAGGCTGTTTGAGTGGCCAATGATAATTGACGACCCTTGACATGACGAAAGCAATGAAACATTCTTACCGCTACCCGGGCCTGCAACCTTTCGAGGCTACCGATGCCGCGCTGTTTTACGGGCGCGAGCGCGAATCCCGTGACCTCTATGCGCAGGTCATGGTGGAAAAACTGGTCGTCCTGTTTGCCAAATCGGGCATGGGTAAAAGTTCGCTGATCAATGCCGGTCTGAACCCTTTACTGGAAAAAACCAACCTGCTGCACCTGCGCGTCCGCCTGAGCAATGTGGCCGTGCCGCTTAAAGAGCAATTCTTGCAGGAGATCGAACGCGACGAATACCGCTCCGCCGTATCGCTCGATCCCGCCCTGCGGCAGGCCGACGCCTCCCTGTGGGAACAAATCAAAGCCGCAACCTTTACCAAAAACGGCGCACCGGCGGTCCCGCTGTTTGTACTCGACCAGTTTGAGGAGGTATTTACCCTGTATACGCCGGCGTTGCGGCAGACATTCCAGACAGAACTGGCAGAACTGGCCAATGGCGCCCCTCCGGAAGCCTACCTGGAACGCCTGCGCGCGCGGATCGAAGCAGGCGAACAACTCGATGTACCGGCCCTGGAATCTTCGCCGCGCTGCAAGTTCATCTTTGCCATCCGGTCCGACCTGCTGCACCTGCTCAACGCACTCAGCCCGCTGATCCCCGACATCATGCGCAGCCGCTTCGAACTGCTGCCATTCGCCCGGGAACAGGCGGAAGAGGCGATTACCCTGCCCGCCATGCTCCGCGACCCCAGGTACTCGTTTGTGAGCCGCCCCTTCCGGTACGACGATGCAGCCCTCGACACCCTCATCAATTACCTTTCGAAAAACGGAACGGAGGACGTCGAGTCATTCCAGTTGCAGATCCTTTGCCAGTATATCGAACGGCTTATGACCGGCGAAGCGGTCGAAGCCCCCGACGGGCAGGCCATTCAGGCCGAAAGCGGCAAACGGAAATCATCTGTCGTCACCCCCGCGTTGTTTGGGTACGAAGAAGGGCTGAAATCGATCCTGCGCAATTTCTACACCGATCAGATTGCCGCCCTGCCGCCTGAGAAGCAGCCCGTTGCCCGGAAAATTATCGAAGAAGATCTCATTACCGAGTCGGAACGGCGGCGCAGCGTAGCCGAAGACGACCTGTTGCATGTATACAGCGACCGCAGCCTGCTCGACCAACTCGTAGAAACGCGGCTGCTGAGAAAAGAACCGCGGCTCAAGACCTTTTACTACGAGATCAGTCACGATACGCTCGTGCCGCCCATACTTGTCAAATACAAGGAGCGGCGGCAGGAAGAAGAACGGCAGGAGGCCATGGAGCGCATGCGGCAGGAGCAGGCCGAACGGGAAGCACAACTCGCCCTGGAACGCAAAAAGCGCGTACGCGCGCTGCGGATTACGTTGTATTCGCTGGCCCTGGCCGCCATTTCCATTATAGCCATGATCTATGCATTCCGCCAGCGCAATATCGCCGAACGCGACAAACGCATCGCCTATGCCAACGATCTCGCCTATAAAAGCCAGATCGCCCTGCGCGACGGCGACCGCAGTGCCGCATTCCGGCTGGCAGAATTCGCCCAGCAGTATGTAGATGCCGATAACAGCAACGCCCTGCGCGCCCTGTCGGAAGCCTTTTACTACAACGAACACCCCGATACCACCAACCACCGCCTGCCCTGGAACGCCGATTTTGAAGGGCACAATGCCTCCGTTTGGGCTGTGGCCTTTTCACCCGACGGCAAAAAACTCGCCACCGCTTCGGAAGACAATACGGCAAAAGTGTGGGAAGTCGGTACGGGCAAAAACATCCTGACGCTTAACGGGCACACCGCATCCGTTGAAAGCGTTGCCTTTTCACCCGACGGCAAACGGCTCGCTACGGCCTCGGAAGACAGCACAGCTGTCATCTGGGATCTCGCAACAGGCCGGCCCGTGATGCGGCTGAAAGGGCATGAAAACTCCGTTTCGTGCGTCGTTTTTTCGCCCGACGGTAAAAGTATCGCAACGGGATCGCACGACAGGTTCGTGATCATCTGGGATGCACAGACCGGTAACCCGGTATCAAAAATTGAAGCCCACGACAACGCCGTTTTGAGTGTCGCCTTTTCGCCTGACGGTACCAAACTGGCCACCGGATCCTATGACGAAAAAGCCAAAGTGTGGGATGTAGCCACCGGCACTGCGGTTGAAGTGTTTGAAGGCCATCACAACGTCGTATACTGCGTCGCATTCTCACCCGATAACAATTTCCTGGCAACGGGGTCGGGCGATAAAACGGCCAAAGTATGGAACCTTAAAACCCGCGAGGCGCAAACCTTTGACGGCCATAACGGCTTCATCAGCAGTGTGGCCTTTTCGCCCGACGGGAAATACCTCGCAACGGGGTCGTACGACAACACGGCAAAAATATGGGACCTGGCTTCGGGCGACCTCAGGTTAAACATGAAAGGGCACAGCAATTATGTCAGCAGCGTGGCCTTTTCGCCCGACGGCAAAGAACTGGCAACAGGATCGGTCGACAACACAGCCAAGGTGTGGAGCCTGCGCAGCGACCAGGAGGCCATGACCCTGACGGGGCATGACGGCGCCGTGAGGTCTGTCGCTTTTTCGCCAGACGGCAAAAAACTCGCCTCCGCAGCGGATGACGGCACCGATAAAATATGGAATCTGGAAACCGGCGAACCGGCACTCGTGCTGGAGGGCCACGAACAACCCGTTCTGTCCACGGTATTTTCGCCCGATGGAAAGCAGGTCGCCACGGCCTCGGAAGACAGCACAGCCAGGATATGGAATGCAGAAACCGGCGTTTTGATCCTGACGCTTCGGGGTCACCTCGATTACGTCAACAGCGTGGCTTTTTCACCCGACGGAAAATCGCTAGCAACCAGTTCGGACGACGGTTCGGTCAAAGTATGGAACCTGGAAACCGGCAAGGCGACCCTGACGCTCTCGGGACCGGAAAGCATTTTCAGCAGCGTGGCATTTTCACCCGACGGGAAATGGCTTGCAGCAGGCTCCGACGGCGGTACGGCAT
Organism: uncultured Bacteroidota bacterium; assembly: GCA_937861115.1. Lineage (GTDB taxonomy): Bacteria > Bacteroidota > Bacteroidia > Chitinophagales > Saprospiraceae > M3007. The sequence continues at coordinate 22,109 of CALMBD010000138.1, forward strand.
TCCTGTGGAACCTCCAAACCGGCCAGGCGCCGAGGGAGTTTGAAGGCCACAGTGGCCCCGTCAGCTGTGTGGCGTTTTCTTCCGATTGCAAGCGGCTCGCCACAGGCTCCAAGGATAAAATGGTTAAAATATGGGATATGGAAAGCGGCAAAACCGCTTGCACCCTCGCAGGGCACAATTCGCCCATCAGCAGTGTGGCCTTTTCACCCGACGGTAAAAAACTGGTATCCGGATCTGATGATAAAACGGCCAAAATATGGGACCTCGAAACCTTCGAAGCAGTCATAACACTGGAAGGACACAGCAAATCCGTCAAGGGCGTCGCTTTCTCCCCGGACGGGAAGCAGGTAGCGACCGGCGCTTATGAAGGCGTTGTGAAAGTGTGGGATATCGACGCGGAAACCATCATCCGGAAAATGAAAAGCGAGCGACGCCTGACTACCCTGGCCAGACCGCAACTCGACCTTTGGGGGCTGAAGGATCTGCTGAGTATTCGCAGTGGCAACGAAGAGCGCCTGCGGAACAGCGGGGAACCCTACCAGATTGCTGCCTTCGCCGACTTGTTTGCACAACGCATCCGTAAGGATCAGGAAAATGCCCGGAGTTCGCCCGACCGTTCAATTGCCATACGCCTGTACGAATCTGCCCTGAAAAGCGGTGGCGACAGCACCCTTGTTCAACAGCTCCGCGCCCTGAAAGCACTTAAATAAGAGCCTACAATTGTCCCAGCAGGAACTGGCGCACCAAATTGAGTGCATATACACCGGTCAACTGAATATTTTTCAGCCGGTCGCGGCCAAAAAGATGTTTAACCGCCACGATGCGCTCGCGGTCGCACACAGCCATCCAGACCGTGCCGACGGGTTTTTCCGGTGTGCCCCCCGAGGGGCCGGCAATGCCCGATATGGCCACGGCAACATCCACACCAAGGGTATCCAGCGCACCCAGGGCCATCTCGCGCACCGTCTCTTCGCTCACAGCCCCGAAACGGGTAAGGCTGTCAGGTTTCACGCCAAGCAGTTTGCTTTTCATTTCATAGGAATAGGTGACCACGGAACCCGGGAAATAGGCCGACGAGCCAGCAACGGTGGTGATCAGATGGGCAACATAACCGCCGGTGCAACTCTCGGCAGTACCCAGGTTTTTGCCTTGATCGAGCAGCAGTTTGCCGACGGCCTGCTGCAGCGATTCGTCTTCGTAGCCAAATACGATATCCGGGATCAGGGCTTGCAGCGCCCGTTTTTTATCGTCCAGTTCGGCTTCGAGTATGGCCTGGGCATCGGGTACCAGCGGGCCGTTCCAGGTGCCCGTAAGACGGAGCCGCACCTGACCCAGCGAGGGCAGGTAGGCCAGTTTAATGTGCGGCGGCAGGGCATCCTCAAACGCTTCTATCCGTTTGGCAATGGCGCTTTCCCCCTCCCCTGCCGTAGCGAGGGTACGATGGGCGATGGGCTGGGCCGGGTACCGTTGCTGAAGGCGTGGTAATACTTCGGCCGACATCAGGTACTCCATTTCGAAGGGCACGCCGGGCAGGGAGATAAATACCTTGCCGTCGCGCTCAAACCACATGCCCGGCGCCTGGCCGACTTTATTCGGAAGCAGAAGCGCCTTGTCCGGCAAGGTAGCCTGATCGCGCATGGCAGCCGGCAAAGCCCGGCCAATCCTGGCGAAAAAGGCCGCGATGCGGTCGTAGGTCTCCTGGTGAAAAGACATGTCGGAGTCAAACATCCCGGCCAGCGTTTTTTTGGTGACATCATCTTTGGTGGGCCCAAGGCCGCCGGTCATGATCACCACATCGGCCGTAGACGCGGCGTGTTCCACCCCTTGAATGATCTCGTCGCGCGTATCGCCCACACTGCTTTTTCCATTGACCCGCATACCGCGCAGGTTGAGTTCCCGGCTCATCCAGGCCGAATTGGTGTCGACGATCTGGCCGATGAGAATTTCGTCGCCGATGGTAAGGAGGTGAGCGGTCATATGAGTCGTTTGTTTCTGTTTAAAAACTTTTTGTTTATTTTTGCTGCTATCACATGTACACAAAACACCAGACCGCTTATTTTTGCCGTTTCAATCCGAGCAATGACCTACGACGAATTCGGTTTCGAAGAAGACGCCGGCGGCACTGAATCGCCTCCGGAGCCGCATGTCCCGATCAGGGAGCAGTTTCCCCCTGCCGGTTCCGTATATCTCGGCGGCTCCAGCGACGGTTGGGAATACCGAACCGTTTTTGCCGGGGCAAAGTTGGCATATACCTACGAAATGGTGAAACAGTTTCTCCGGGAGGAAGGTTACGGAGATGTTCCGCTGCCCGAAACGGCAGAAGAACTAAAATTGTTCAAACGCCCGCGCGGGCATCAGTTGCAATTGTTCGGAGAACAGGGATACCGGCACAACCCGGTTAAAATTTTATTTCCCGGTGGACAAGGTCGCCGCAATACCCTGATCCTGTGTGTGTACAATGAACAGGCGCCCCATCACCTGTTGCGCTTTCACGGGGTATTCCGGGAAAAGCCTGAGGCCCAAACGCCGGATATATAGCCTTTTGCACTGTCTAAAAAGGTAACGCCGGGAAGCGACTTTTCGCTCCCGGCGCCAAACCAAACCCTTACTGTGTGTTTTTTACCCGCCAATTTCGGGGGCAGGCGGGGTGTATGCATTCATAGCTTATAGTTTCAATCGTACTGTTCTCCTCCCCGCTTCTCCCGGCCGGAGCCGGGAGAAGACAAAAAGGAGTTGTGCTTATTTGCCTGGCTTCCGGGGCATATTACACGGGTGTTGTTCAGGGTTATAGACGACAGGGGTTTTAAAAAGGTTGGGTCCGGGGGTAATGTATTAACCAAAATATTGCCTCAATGCATTCATAAAGGAGTCTTTCTGGCCGGCAGATACGACGAGGTTGACGCCGTTTTGCATCACCACATGCCCGCCTTTGCCGCGGATGTACCGTTTGATATGTTTCAGGTTGACCGAGTGCGAGCGGTGTATGCGCGTAAAAAATCTTTCCGGCAACATTTGCTCCACCTCCCGGAGGGTACGGCACACGAGAATCTGCCGCTTATCGGTAAAATGCAACAGGGTGTAGTTGCCGCTGGCTTCGAGGTAACTGATATTTTTTACTTTTTCAAAGCAATAGCCTTCCATGGTAGGCAGCACTACTTTTTTGGAAACCTTGCGGGGTACGCCGTATTCCGGGTTGAATACAACGGCACGGGCGCTTCGGTTGGGCTCGGCGGCATCGGGATGGTGCAGTGGTACGGCGTTCATCATGATATGGACTGCTGATATAAAGTTTTAAGAATAGCAGCGTTTTTGCTGATTGATGAAACAAAAGTACCGGTGTGCATAAGTACTGCCAATCCAACTTTCGCCAAAAAGTCAGGTTCCTGAACCTCAATTCTGATTTGGTCATGTGACCTAAAACCGACACTTTTGAGCAATTAATTGCGCTATGGCAAAAACGCCTTCCGACAAATTGTACCGTCTGATCCGCTCGCTTTCGCCGGCTGAAAAGCGTTATTTCCGGCTCTTTACGCACAATAAGGCGGATGGCGCGAACAAATACCAGCAATTGTTCGAGGCCATTGCAGCCATGGAGGTGTTCGACGAAGAAGCCCTGAAACAAAAGGTCTACAAAAACCAGCCGCCCAGGGGCAAGAAATACTCCGAACTGAAGGCTTATTTATATGAATTGCTGCTGAAAAGCCTTCAATCGTTCGACGAGCAACAGTCGGTGGAATACCGCCTGAACCACCTGCTCCAAAGCGTTTCTGTGCTCTACAAGCGCGGTCATTACGACGACTGCCGCGACCTGCTCTACAAGGCGGCCAAACTGGCCAGGCAGCACGAGAGCTTCGTACATCAATTGGAAATTATCCGTTGGGAAAAGCAAATCGCATATACCCGGATGGACATCGACTACCTGCACAAGCAACTGGAGCATTTGCAGTTTGAAGAAGACAGGGCACTTGAACAACTGCGCAACGTAACGGATTACCGGAAGTTTTTTTTCCAGGTGTACACCACGATCAAACGGGAAGCCCAGCAACGCAGCGCCGACCGTAAATCGCATTTGCAGAATCTTGTCGACCAGGAACATTTCAACGACCCCGCACTGGCCAGTTCGCACAAGTCGAGGATCATGTACTACCGCACGCTCAATGTGTACCATTATGCCACACTGGAACACGAGCAATTTTATGAATCGGGTAAAAAACTGATCGGACTGCTTGAATCACAACCGCATTTCCTCCGGGAAAATCTGTCGGATTACATTGCGGCACTGAGCAACCTGATCATGTCGTGCGGCATGCTGCGCAAATTCGACGAGGTGCAGGAGTGCCTGGAAAAAATGCGCTCGCTCCACCCTATTACCGAAGACGATCGCAGGAAGATACACCGGCAATACTACTCCAATAAGTTTGCCCTGTGCTCCACCATGGGCGCTTTTGAGGAGGCCCGGCGGGAAATGGACCGCTGTGTGCAGGAATCAGCGGGCTTTGATGCGCACGACTACGAAACCGCGAGTTTTTACTTCCAGTATTGCACCATATGTTTCGGGTGCGGCGATTTCGACGGGGCGCTGGGCTACCTGAACGAATGGCTCAACCAGCCCAGGTCGGTTGAACGGGAAGACCTGCAAAGTTTTGCGCGCATCCTCTCGCTTATTTTACATTTCGAGATGGGAAACAACCTGTTGCTGGAGTCGCTGCTGCGCTCGGCTACGCGTTTTTTGCAAAAGAAAAACCGCCTCTACGACCTCGAGCGGCGGTTTATGCACTTTATCCTCGAACTGACACGTCAAATATCAGCGCGGGAGCAACAAGTTGTTTTTCAGAAAATGAAACATGACCTGCAGGAGGTGGCGCAGGTGCCCGGCATAAAAGCGCTGCTGCAAACGTTCGATCTCGATGCCTGGCTTGAATCAAAAATCAGGGGCGAGACGTTTGCAGCAGTCGTACGGGAGAAATGGAGCCGGGAAACAAAGATGGGTTGAACGCATTACCTGCCCAGACCTGCGTCGATGGGCGCGGCAATGGCACTTACTTCCTCGGAGCGGATGTCTACCCCGGTCCAGCGGGTATTGTAAGTGTAGCGGCGTCCTTTAATGGTGTGGCCGCCCTTCAACTTGTTCATCTGAGAACCGTCTAACGAGGTAGCGAAACTCTGAACTTTCAGGTCGCTTAATTTGAGTTTTTCTTTTGCCATACGATAACAGAGATTTGATAATGAATAAATCGGAAAAGCCTCCACAAGTTAGCGATCCGGCGGGAGGGTGGTTTTACCAATTTTTTGGAAAAGTCAGGATTCCGACGCTACTTGTTTGGCAAAATACAGTTGGATTTCAGCGTTTATTTCTCAAAGATACTGAAAAACCAATTCAGGTTCAAATCCGGCCCGGATCAGCGAAGCGGCCGTTTTCTCTCTTTCACGCGCATCGCCTGCATATTGATGCCTTTTTTTATCCAGCAGTTGCTTTATACAAGTCCGGTATTCCGCTTCGTCGATCGAGTCGAGGGCGCGCTGAACGATGGCCGGCGCGATATCACGCATCCGCAGCTCCTGCCGGATACGGACCCGCCCCCAGTGGTTGATCCGAAATTTACCGCCCGCATATGCCACGGCAAAGCGCGTTTCGTCAAAAAAGCCATCGCTTTGCAGCACTTCAAAGATTTGCTCCGCATCGCGCCCCGACATGCCCAGTTCCGATAGTTTCTTGCGCACTTCTTTCGGACACCGCTCCCGGTATGCGCAGAAATATTCCAGTTTGGCGAGCGCCTCGTCGGCAGTGACCGGTTTTGCGGGTTGTTTCGTTTTTTGAAAAGCCATAACAGCGTGATGGGGCGATTAGAAGCGCAGTAGCACCAGTTTAAGTTTGTTTCTGAACTCGGAGGGCACGATACACTCCGCCGAACTGATCTGCAAGGCATCGCGAAACCGGAGCCGCATGTTTTGCCCGACGGTATTGATCAGGCTGTTGCGGTCGAAATCGCCCAGCGGCGAGATGATGTATTCGCTGCAGGTGTTTTCGTACTTGATCTCGTCGTTGAAGAGAAACCGCAGCCGGTCGGTATTGCGCAGCAGAAAAAAGGAGGAAAAGGTGCCTTCATCGTCCTGGGAGTACTGCTTTTTGTGCAGCACCGTTTTCCACTGCGTCTGACCATCAGGCTCAATGGCGATAACAAACAGATCATCGTAGTAAAAGTCCACGATCATGCGCAGCCCTTCGCGCCAGAATCCCCGGCCGGCCGAGGTGCCGCGCTGTATCTCGTGGTGCCGCTCGGCTACCAGCAAGACACCGCCGTCCTGACGAAGGATGAGTTGTTTTACTTCGGCGTCGGAAATACCCTTTGTATCGTCTTCCACATCTTTTCGCTTGAGCACGGAAATAAACTTGTCGTCGAACGGCTCGTACGAAACGGCAGCCGTACCTCCCGCATCCATTTTCAAAAAGAATACCCCGTTTGCCCTGTCGCGGTTTTTGTCGGAATACAGCCCGGCTGCCACCAGGCGCTGGTGCAGGTTGTCGTAGGTAAAGCGCGCATCGCGGGTCAGGAATTCGGGCAACGGCACCTGCGTGAGGTGATCGCCGGATGCGGTGATGCCCAATATCATATATTCATGTTCCTCTATCTTCGAACGGCGGTTGTTTTTTTCACTGATCACAAAAAACTCGCCCGCATTGCTCAGCGCCATCGCTTTCATATTGGAATCGTAAAAATCGTCTTCCATCGTCACGGTCTTGTCCCACAGCACCTGCATCTTGTCGAGTTTGATGCAGGTGAGTTCCAGTTTGTTGCGCTCGGAGGAGTTGAACACGACAAAGCAGTTCTTGTCTTCGCTGCGCACCACATCCAGCGCCGGCGGATTGAATATTCGTTCGCCGTAGTCCTTGATCACCATACTGTCGATCAGGTTGGCCCCGGGGTCGTACTTGTGCGCGCGCAGCACCACGCGGCTGCGCCGGCGGACTTTATGGATGATCGAAAAATCGTTTTTGCCGCTGATCACCGACAATATCTGGACGCCGCGTTGTTCGAGGTCGTCGATTTCACGGGTCCACGACAGGCGCATCTGGCTGTCGAACGCCTGCACCTCGAATTCGTCGTATTTGTCGCGAAACAACAAAATACGGTCGCGCAAACGGCCAATGATCTCATAGCCGTAGTCATTGCGGATCGAAATACCCTCGGAAACGAGCATGGATTGCGCGTGCAGGGAAGGGGCGGAGAAGCAAAGGCAGGCGGCAAAAAGTCGTGGAAGGAGTTTTATCATGGCAGTAATCTTGTGCGGCGATAAATTTGCGGAATATCTTGCGAATTAAGCGAGAAATTTGTGCTTATGAAAATTCTAATTATAAACGGCCCGAACCTCAACTTGTTGGGACGGCGCGAACCGGAAATCTATGGCGCACGCCCTTTCGACGATTTTTTCCGGGAACTGCAAGCCCAACTCCACCATGTCAGTCTGGAGTATTTCCAGAGCAACCACGAAGGCGCCCTGCTCGACAAACTGCATGAAGCGGGCTTCGAAGCCGACGGCATCGTGCTGAATGCCGGCGCCCTCACCCACACCTCTATCGCGCTGGCTGATGCCGTGGCAGCCATTCCCGCGCCGGTCGTGGAGGTACATATCAGCAACGTACATAACCGCGAGCCTTTCCGCCACCATTCTTATCTTGCTGCTACCTGCGAGGGAAGTATTGTCGGACTGGGGCTGGAAGGCTACCGCCTGGCTGTGGAATGGCTGAGCCGGCGCGTGCACATCAGTCGCAAACTGGAAGGCAATGAGTAGCCTCCTTTCAGGTATGGCAGCGGCAAACAAAACGAAGCACATACATGAAAACCACGTGTAAAAACTGTACCAAGGAGTTCAAAGGGAAGTTTTGCCCGAAATGCGGGCAAAAGGCCAATACCGAGCGTATCACCCTGCGACAGGTTTTTCAGGAAGCCCGGCGCCATGTTTTTCATTTCGACCAGGGGTTTACCTATACCATGCGCGAACTCCTGCTTCGGCCCGGTCACACCATCCGGGAATACACTGAAGGGCAGCGGGTAAACCATATCAAGCCCCTCAAGTTTATGCTTTGGGCGACGGCCATCGGTTTTCTCATTTTCCACTATTCCGGTCTGGATCAGGAAATGGCGACCAAACTGGTTCAACAGCAAAAGTCGAGCAACCAGTTTGCCCAGAACTTTTCCCAAAAAACAATCGCCTTTATCATGGGGCACCCCTCGGTCATGCTGTTTTCCATGGTGCCGGTCATTGCCTTCAGTTCATGGTTGTTGTTCCGGCGCAAGGGTTACAACTATGCCGAGCACTTTGTACTGAACACATATTTGATGGGTGAACTAAGCCTGGCCAGTATATTTACTTTTCCCATATCCAAAATAATCAGCAGCCAGACCACCACTACCTGGCCCATGACCATGTTTTCCCTGAGTCTATGGCTCGGATATTTCGGATGGGGTTACCGCCAGTTTTTTCAAACGCCGAAGGGTATATGGCCCTGGGTAAAGGCCGGGCTGGCCATCTTTATCGGCTATCTGCTCCTGATCCTGTTGATTTCCGTTCTCGTCATCATCACGGTTACCTTGTTCCGGGGGCAGCTGGAGGGCTGGGTGAAAGGCGGTTGATGGCAGGTGGATGGGAGGTGGATGACGCATGGATGGCACGCAGAGGACACAGATTTAGCAGATTTGCACTGATAAAATTTAAAAATCTGCGATAATCTGTTCAATCTGCCTCATCTGCGTGCCATCACTCTACTCGTGCCATCCAGCTCCTCACTCTACCTTTCAAATCTGCG
>CALMBD010000139.1 GCA_937861115.1 uncultured Bacteroidota bacterium
AGTTTGATGCGAATTTTTTGATTCATTACCCTGAAAGGAATTTAAATTTCAATTTTCACCTTTTGAAAACAGCAAAACCGAACATGATTTTGCCCCGTTTTTCAAAAGCGCCCGCAAAGGTAAGAATACCGCACTTGAAAAACCAAGCAGGTTTTAAAATTTTCTAAAAAAAGTTTGGGCGGCGATTTTTCAACTACACCGCTTCCGGAAAAGTGGCCAACTTTCGGAAAGTTCGAGACCCCGTTTACTACTTTTGCCGCCTTTATTATATGAAATCTACCGCCTTCATTCTGCTTCTCCTCTTTCGGTTTACCGATACCAGCGCCCAGACGACCATAGTAAAAGGCGCTCCCAACCAGATTTTTGACCTGGATTGCAGCCAATGCTCCCTCGTCGTGGATGACGTAGCCCTGTGGAAAGGGATCAAAGTACTGCCTTATCATAAAACCAAGTCGGGGATGGTCAACCTGCTGCATTGGAAGTATTACGACACAATCCTGAAGGCGAATGTCGTCACCGCGCACGAATTACCCTGGGAGGCCTGTACCCAATTGATCGATTCTGTCGGGTCGACGGATACGATTTCGCTTCAGATCAATCTTGTCTGGACCGACAGCATGGCCCAGACCCAGCGTATTTACCTGTTGCTGGGCGGGTTGCAGAAGAGTGAACTTGGAAAACTGCCGCTCGAAAGCGAGTTCGGCGCAGACGCCAATGCCGTCAGGCACTTTGCCGCTATCGTGCAAATCAGGTACCCGGAAGACAAAAATGAAACATACGAGAGCATTTCAGGCGAAATTGCGCTCACGGCATTCGATCCGAAAACAGGCAGCGTGAGCGGCTCTTTTGAGTTCTCCGCCAATTGTATAGGCATAGTAAAGCAGGGGCTGTTCAGGAACGGCCAGTTTGAAAAGAGATAACGACGTCCGGACCTATATTATAAAGCCCAGGAACAAGCCTGCCATAATGGTAAGGGTGCAGGAAAGCCACAGCCAATGGTAGCCGTCGCCTCCGGCGCCGGGTCTGCTGAGTGTCGTTGAAGCCATGTGCTTCAGGAAAGGATAGTCGGGATTGGAGAGCAGCACCCGTACCAGGGAGAAACGCATGCGGAACTCATTGGCCAATGCAGGGTTGCGGGAAAGTTGTCTTTCGAAGACAAGTTGTTCTTCCGGGCTGAGGCTGCCGTGAAGATAGGGATCAATTAATCTGAAATAACTCATGAACGGTTGGCGGAAAAAATCGGTGATTGGTATAGATTATGAAGAAAGATACCCCTCTGCTTTAAAGGGAATCAACGGAAACATCTTCAATGTTCATATTCCGTTTGTGGGCAAATGTAATTTCAGGCCTTGGAGAAAATTATACGGGAAGAAGTAAATGTAACTATTCGACGGCCAAATATATTGTTTGGTCCGGTTCTTTGATCATAAAAAAATACGGAGTGGTCAATAATTGACCTGAACCGGCATTTTTACCTTACCAACCGGAAGGAAAAACCTCCCCGTTCATTCGGCGCCAAAAGCGGCATAATAACGGGCGCCCAGGGTAACGCCCTCCCGGCCGATACGCTCCAGCCCCCAGCGACCTTTTTCCATATATACAGGAACGGCCTGTACGCTGGTATGCAAGGCCTCGTATTGATCGTAGTCAATCGCCTGCCTGTCTGCCAGTTTCTTGAATATCCCAAAGCGGCGCACTACCCCACTCCATTCCTTTTGAACCACCGCTTCGAACACCTTTGCCTTCGATCCGCTTCCATAGGCGACAAAGCCCAGTCGTTTGCCAGCCAGGTTGCTGCCTTCCGAAAAGTCGCTTTCCAGGGTGCTCATCAGCGCAAGGAATATGGAGGCCGTGTACAGGTTGCCGGTATCCTGACTGGCGCGCTGGGCCTTTTCCAGTTTTGTTGTAACAAACCGGCGATATGCCCGCGATTCACTGACGCACTTCAGGAATGCCGCATTCGCTTTTTCAAACGCCCTTCGGTCGTCGAACTGCTCGGGCGCCGGTGCAGTGGCGCCGATGCTTTTCAGGTCCTCCTCCCATACCCCTTTGGCTATCCGTTCGCGGATAAACTGCTCGACGTACATGCGTTTTGCGTGAAAGGCATAGGGCAGGTGAAAGATCATCCGCGCCCAGCGCTCCGAGATCGCGGGATATTGCCCGGACCGGAATACTTTTCCCGCCACAGCGCGGCGGCTGAAGTCTTCCAATGCCTCGATCATCCTGTTCTGGTAACAAAGGTTGGAAAACTGCCCGTCGAATACCGGCGTTTCCGTAAACCGCTCCCGGCGTGGTTTGTAGAAATCGTGGACACTTTCCATCGCAACGCCAAACAGCCGACGCACAACCAGCAGCCGAGGGTTCCATTGCACCAGCATGGCCACGGCGCCTGCGCCCTGGGTGTACTCGCCCGGTGAGTGGAGTTCGTACTTGGCAATATCGCTGGCCACCACGATACCTATGCGGCTGCGGTCGGCTGCCACCCAGTCGAGCGTATTTTGCAGGGCATCCGTAGCGCCGATACACGCGAAGGTCATGTCCAGTACGTCGCAGTGGCGAAAACAATCCGCGCCGTGGCGTTCGGCATAACGCTGCGCCAGCATTTCCACCGCATAGGTACCGGTAGGCTTGGCCATGTCGAGCGCGCTTTCCGTGCCGAGGTAAATCCGGCCGATATCGCGGGGGTTGAGGTTGTTTCGCTCGATCAGTTCGGCTACGGCTTCGGCGGCCATGGTAGCCGCGTCTTCATGGACATCGCAAACGGACATTTTGATCAGTCCCAGTCCATGTGAAAGTTTTTCGCCGGGAATATTGCGTTTTTCCGCCAGTGTCCGGATATCCAGGTAGAGTTTGGGGGCATAAAAAGCCATGTCGTCGATGCCGATGGGAAGTAGAGCCATGTTAGTTTCCAGCCGTTTGATGCGAAGTGTTGAAAATTGAATGTTCGATACCGCCTTGCAGCAACAGCAAAGCAGGGCCCAACAGCGTGGTGAACCGCAGGGAAAGACTACAATGGATGATGTGTGGTTAGGGAAAATGCGCTACAGGGTAGCAGCGCAGTAAACAGCGGGCGAAGATATATGTTTACGCGAACTTCCAACCAGACAAACGTAACAGCCCTTACCGATTTTGACATGGTCATACATAGAGCATACGTTTTGATCGTTATTTCCATAAACAATTGGTTATCAACCATTTGTTTTATAACACAAAAAATTTTACAAAAAAAAGTATTCAATAATTTGTTTTTAAAAACAACTTGTTTATTTTTGTACCGCGTTTAAAACAAAATACACCACAGCAATTAAACGAGTTGGATATGAAACTCGAAGTATACTAAAGCAAACAGGGCACCAGGGTTGTGACGGCATCCAACCTGCACGCAGTGCTCAAACTTCCTGTACGTCAATACGGCGCACAAGTCCGCAGGTGGTTGCGCGACGCCTACGAGTTCCACGATGGCATACGCCGCCCTCAGCCCTACCGCGACTTTGCCAGGCGCGCCCGTCCGGGCGAGCCTATCGAGGATTTTTACCTCACGCTCGAGCTCGCCAAACTCATTGCCTTGCGCACCACAAGCAAGGAAAAACTAAAATACGCCCGGCTGCTCGATACGGTAGCCCATAATGGCCAGATGAACCTGTTTCAACAGGCTGCCTGACCCAGGCGTATTATAAAAGCAACACAGGCACCGGCTGTACAGCAGTCCGGTGTTTTTTTATTGTGGCAATTAAACCAACCCGCCTTAATTTCGTCCTAGTGTTAAAGTTCGACAGTTTGCAGGTATCAGCGACGAAAAAACCCGTGTCAGATGAACAAATATTGGAACTGCTGCGCTCCGACAACACGTTTGAGCGCGGGTTCCGGTTGCTGATGTCCCAATACCGGGAGCGATTGTACTGGCATATCCGACGGCTTGTGCTGGTACATGAAGACGCCGACGATGTCCTGCAAAACACGTTCATTAAAATATACCGCGGCATCCTGCAATTTGAAGGCAAGTCCAAACTGTATACCTGGCTGTACCGGATCGCAACCAACGAATCGATCACGTATTTGCAAGGCAAGGCAAGGCACACATCCGCTTCACTCGACGACGAAACGGTACTGCTGACCAACCGCCTGCAAGCAGATGAATGGTTTGACGGTGATGAGGTGCAGGTAAAACTGCAACAGTCCATTGCCCGACTGCCGGAGAAACAGCGACTTGTATTCAACCTGCGATACTTCGACGAAATGCCGTATGAAGAAATGGCGGTATTGCTCGACACTTCGGCGGGAGCGCTAAAGGCCTCCTTTCACCATGCCGTAAAAAAAATAGAAAACAGCTTCAAAGAAACCGACCATTAAACCTGCAACAATACAAGCGACATGAAACAAGAATCGCTACAAGAGGAACTAAAGGGCTTGTCGCCCCAACTGCACGACCTGAAACAGCAGAACGACGGATTGCGCGTACCGGAAGGTTATTTCGACGCGTTGGAAGATTCCGTCCTGACCAGACTCGACACAATGGGCGCGCGGCGACAGGCGATCGCCGGACGCCGGAGCGGCAGGGGGATACGGGCGTGGCTGTTCAGGCCACAGGTCATTGCTGCCCTTGCGGCAGTGTTCGTCGTTGTCCTTTCGGCCAAATGGTTTTTCGCACCGATGCCTCCGGCAGTACAACCGGTTGCCGTCCAAACGCAGCCTACTGAAGAAGAATTGATCGAAGCCTACATCCTGCAAAATATCAGTGATTTTGAGGTAGACCAGTTGGCCACGCTCTCGAAGGATCGGGAAGCGGAAGTTGTCGCACCACCGGTTACTCCCCAGCAAACACCCGGCCTGGAAGGTTTGTCGCCGGAAGCGATCGAACTGTTGCTCCGCGAAATGAGCGATGAAGAACTTGAAAGCATACTGTAACAACAAAACATTGTCTCCGAACTCTCTCCTATTATGAAGCGCCATATTATCACCGTTATCCTGCTCACGGCCGCTTTTTTTCAAACGGCACAGGCTCAAAAGGACGTGAGTGAGCGACTGAAAGCCATCCGCGCCGAGGTGTACACCCGGGTGCTGAACCTCACTTCTGAAGAAGCGCAAAACTTCTGGCCCATTTTTAATGAGTATGTAGAATCGAAAGAAAACCTGCAAAAACAACTCAAGCCGGAAGGACAGATCGACGGCATGAGCGATACCGAAGTGGAAGAATACGTAAAGAAATACTTTGAAGTGCGCCAAAAGGAATTTGACCTGGAAAAAGAACTGGTCCAGAAACTCCGCAAGGTGCTGCCCATCCGGAAAATCGCCAAACTACCCAAGGCAGAGCGGGAGTTTCGCGAAACGCTGCTCAAGCGGCTTCAGGAATTCCGGGAGCGCAGGCAGGAGCGCCGGAACGGGAAGAACTGATCTTTTCAGCCGGCAAAGGGTCCGTCGAACTTGGGCTTCCAGGTCTCGGCGATGGCAAAAGCCCGGAACTTGGCATTGTCTGCGTTCGAACCTTCAAACAACTCATCTACCGTGGATTGAAAAAGCGCCAGCCAGCGGTCGAAATGGGCTGCCTTCAGGGGGTGTTTGGCGTGCAGGTCGAAGTGTTTCTGTATCGGGTTGCCCCGGTAGGCGTCGGCATTGCCCAGCAACAGAAAATCCCAGAAGGCATACATGACCGGCAGGTGTGCCGACCAGTTTACCCTGGCTATATCGTTGAAGATATACCCGATCACATCGTCGCGCTGCACCTTTTCGTAAAAAGTATTGATCAGTAATTTGACGTCTTCAGCGTTGGAAATGTCCGGTTTCATTGTTCAGGCGTTAAAAATCGCAGGTTCTGCCGTACTGGTTCAACCACTGTTCCTTTTCCCGGTAGTCCGGCATATACATCTCCACCAATGTCCAGAAACGATCGGAATGGTTGAGTTCGACGAGGTGTGCGAGTTCGTGTAAAATGACGTAATCCTGTACATCCGGCGGCGCAAAAAGCAGCCGGGTAGACAGATTGATGTTCCCGTTGTGCGAGCAACTGCCCCAGTTGGAGTGGTTGTATTTCAAAAAGATTCCCTTTATCGTCCGGTTGAACGTGCTGCGGTTGACCTGCATCACACGTTGTTCTATTTCGGGTTTAAAATCGCCTGCGACGATACGGGAAAGCAGGGTTTTTATGGCTTTTACCTTGTTGGCCGGTGTAGAGCGGTCGCTCAGCCGCAGGGCAATCGTATTGCCGATGAGTTTGCCGGTATGCGAGCCCCGCTCTTCCTCCACGATATCGAGTATATACCGGCGTTGTCCCACCTGGAGCAAATCACCGCTATTATAGGCTTTGGGGATGAACGGCGCGAGCAGGGTCGCCCGCTTGGCAGCCCATTTTGCAACATGGCGCTCCAGTTCCTTCAGGTGCTCGTGCACATCCTGGGCCGACAGGTTCAGCGGCAGTCGCATGCCGATCCGCTTGCCCGTCACGCTATACCTGTGGCCGTTGCGGTGTTCCATCACCACTTCGACCGGCAACTGCATATCGTTTACGGTAATAGTGGCGCTGTATTTTTGTTGTTTGCGAGGCATAGCGGGCGATACGATTGATTAATGGCGGCAGGAGCCTTGGCTCATGCGTGCCGCTGCGCGAAATCGCGCATGAGGTCGACCAAAGCCTGAACGCTTGCTTTAGGAAGTGCATTGTACGTGCTGGCGCGAAAACCGCCCACGGAACGGTGTCCCTTCAGACCGCTCATTCCGTTGGCTTCCGTCTCTTTCAGGAAGTCCTTTTCCAGTGCGGCGTATTTTTCTTCCATCACAAAGCAAATGTTCATCAGGGATCGGTCCTCCTTTGCCACGGTACCCTTGAAGAGCGGGTTACGGTCGATCTCATCGTACAGGATAGCCGCCTTTGCCCTGTTGCGGCGCTGCATGCCTTTAAGTCCTCCGTTTTTCCTGATCCACCGCAGGGTTAGCATGCTGACATAGATGGGAAATACAGGAGGTGTATTGTACAGGGAGTTTTCCTTGATAAAAGTGCGGTAATCGAGCATGCTGGGTATGCTGCGCTGCACGGTACCAAGCATGTCTTCCCGAACGATCACGACCGTCGTGCCGGCAGGGCCGAGGTTTTTCTGCGCCCCTGCGTAGATGAGACCGAACGGATGAGGGTCGAAGGGGCGGCTCAGAAAATCGGATGACATATCGCAAACAATCGGTACCGGGCTTTTGGGGAATTTGTGCTGCTGGGTACCGTAAATGGTGTTGTTGCTCGTGATATGGAAATACTTGGCGTGTTTGGGCACCTTGAAACCCTTTGGAATATAGGTATAATTGCGCTCTTTGGAGGAGGCGACGATCTCCACATTGCCGAACAGTTTTGCCTCCTTGATGGCCTTGTTGGCCCATACGCCCGTTTCGAGGTAGGCGGCGGTTTCGCCTTCGTTCAGCAGGTTGAAAGGCGCCATGTAGAACTGTGTGCTTGCGCCGCCGGTCAGCCACAAGACGTGGTAATCGTCGGGCAGCCCGATGATCTCGCGCATGAGCGCGTTGGCTTCTTCAATAATAGCGGTGAATTCGGGGCCGCGGTGCGAAAGTTCGAGCAGGCTAAGGCCCATGCCCTGGTAATTTACGGCGGCTTTGCCGGCTTCCTTGAGTACAGGGGCCGGCAATATGGCCGGTCCGGCGGAGAAATTGTGTTTTTTCATGTATGGTAGTATACGCTTGAGTAGTCCGGAAAGGGGAATGTGCGGTGCAAAAGTAGGGGATGTATCTTCAAAACTGAAAATGCTTTATTTTTGGCATCACAAATCACCCTGTATCCTGCTTTCGAATGAAAAATATCCTTTCAATACAACAGGCATCCATTCTTGCTGCCTTGCTGATCGTGTTGATCGCGACCATTCCCGTCGGTTTCAAAACCTGGTTTGTAGCGGAAAGCGGCAACCTGAAAATCATGCCGGGCATAGGCCCCCTGGTGGCGCTGGGTCTTATGATGCGCTGGCGCTGGGCCTTCCCCGCAGCAAAGGTGCTATCCATTATCAGTATGGGATTTGTTTCTTTTCTCTTCCTGTTCAATACCGGCTACAGGCCCGGATACCTGTTCCTGTTGCTGCTGAACGGGCTGCTGCTGTTACTCCTGTTTACTCACGACCTGAACAAAAGCCCCTCGGCGGCCACGCCATAACCTGACACAGGCCTCCTGAACACGTCCTGTTCCCCATTTCTTTCAGCATCATGTGCAGAGATGACAGCCGTCATCCCCGGCATATTGCCGCCTTGCCCAACTTTGGCCTGGATTTAATTTATTCACCAAATAACAAGGACACATGATCAAAGAAGTAGCGGGCGATATTATGCTTTCAAAAGCCGGTGCGATTGCGCACGGCGTGGCGCCAAACGATCATTTCGATAGCGGTCTGGCTTTGAGTCTTCGGGAGGCCTTTCCTTCCATGTACAAGGATTTCCGGCATTACTGCCATCATTACAATCCAAAACCGGGTGGCACATGGATATGGAGCGGCGTTGGACACCGGATCATAAACCTGTTCACCCAGGAAGCCCCTAAAACGAACAATTCACATCCGGGAAAGGCATCGATCAGCAACGTCGGACATGCCCTGAAGGAACTCGTTAAACTTATCGAAGCGGAAGGTCTCAGCAGCGTGGCCATTCCACGGCTGGCGACCGGAGTGGGTGGTCTGAACTGGGAAGATGTAAAACCCGTAATATATCAGCACCTGGATCCGCTGCCGATCCCGGTATATGTATATACGAACTTTACAAAAGGACTGGAGGCTGCAGAATAGTGTGGGTAGGCGTGGTATCGCCGGCTGAAGCCGGCGGTACCATACTACGTACCACACTACCGTTACCAGATACGTACCCGTATGAACTTGCTGAAGCCTTCCTGGATTTTCGATCGGAGTGCCTGAAAAGCGCCTTCAATATCGAACATCCAGCTTTGAAGACGGGTCAGGGAAACGATCAGATCGGGCTTTGAAGGGTCATTTTCTCCATTTTTAATGCGGTGCAGCGTGGAGGTTAATGCTGACAGTTCAATGTCGCGCAAGGCCTCGATTTCCTGCTGCAAGGCTTCAATGGTCCTTTGCTGATCATCCCGGCAATTCATCAGCAGCCACTTCAGCAATCGGTGGTAGAAGTCCAGTTCTCCGGAAATCAGGGTGACCTTCGAATCCAGCGGATGCGTAACGGCATGTCGCTCAACCGGCGCCGTATTGACCGGTTGTATCCTTTGAATTGTTCCCATGGCGGTGATATTAACGTTTGTTTATGCGATTTTTCAAAGGTCGGCGTTCAAGGAGAAAATGTCAATGACCCTGGCGCAAACAGGCACTGATATTGATCATTTTTGCATATGTTTAACAATGATGCAGTTTTAACAAAAATCTCGACAATGCCCTACGTATCCGCCGAAGAGGCGCTTAAGATTATTCAATCCGGCAACCGCGTTTTTGTGCACGGCAGCGCCTGCACGCCGGTGTACATGATGCACCAACTGGCCCGGCAGGCCGACCGGTTAAAAAATGTAGAGTTGATTTCCATCAGTTTGTATGGCGACCTGGAAATAGACAAGCCGGAGTACCAATCTGCCTTTCACTTCAATTCGCTGTTTGTTTCGGGAAGCATCCGCAAGGCGGTCGGAGAAGGCCGCGGCGATTATGTGCCTGTGTTTCTGAGTGAAATACCCGAATTATTCAAACGAAACATCCTGCCCCTTGATGTGGCGATCGTACAGGTGTCGGAGCCCGATCGCCACGGTTTTTGCTCGCTGGGCACCTCGGTCGATATCGCGCGGTCGGCGGTCAATACCGCCCGGCATGTGATTGCGCAGGTAAACCCGCAAGTACCGCGCACTCACGGCGACGGCATGATCCACCAGGACAGTTTCCATGCGATGGTCTTTCAGGACACCCCGCTCCACGAGGCGCATTTCGGCGACAAGGTCGGGGCGGCCGAACAGGAGATCGGACGCCTGATATCAGGTCTGATCGAAGACCGCAGTACCCTGCAACTGGGCATCGGCTCCATTCCGGATGCCGTGCTGCGCTGCCTGCACGGGCACAAAGACCTCGGTGTGCATACGGAAATGTTTTCCGACGGCATCATCGACCTGGTGGAAAAAGGGGTAATCAACAACCGATACAAATCGGTACACCCCAACAAAACCGTGACGGCCTTTGCGCTGGGTACACGGCGGTTGTACGATTTTGTCGACGACAACCCCTCTTTCGTTTTTCTCGACATCGACTACGTCAATGAACCGCATATTATCCGCCGCAATGCCAAGGTGATTGCCATCAACAGCGCCATTGAAGTGGATGTTACCGGCCAGGTCTGCGCCG
>CALMBD010000140.1 GCA_937861115.1 uncultured Bacteroidota bacterium
GCCAGGGAATCGGGGCGGGTTTGGGTGTTGAAATACAAGGCGCCGCGAAAAAAATTCCGGGTAGAATCGGTGAGAAAAAACTGGTAGGAAGAGGCGGCTGCGCCTTCCACGTTGAACACCACGCCGTACACGCGATCTTCGGGGCGGTTTACCCGTGTCTCGTCGATATAGGTCGCTTTGATGTTGTGCTTGTTGGTCATGGCAAAAGCATCGGCCACCAGTTCGTCGAAGTCCTTCCGGTTGTTGACGGGGTAATAACTGCAATAAATTTTGGCGTTCAATTTCGGTATGCTCAGGTTAAACCAGCATTCATCTTTCGGCTTTTCGTCAAAAAAGGCGGTGTCCTGCTCAATTTGGGCGTATGCAGGCATGTCAAACGTAAAATGGCAGTAACTGGCGTCGAAAGGCACGTATGCTTTTACCGGATACAACACCCTGGGATAAGCGCGCGGCTTGGGCACCGGGGTGTAACCCTCGCAGGAAACCAGCAGCAGGCAGCAGGCGATAAGTAGTAGCGGTAGGCAGCGGACAGTGGGCACGGTGATGCATTTTGATGAAAACATACGGCGAGTAACAAGTGAATGAGGGCTGCCTGTTATGCCATTCAGACCTGTAAGGTTTTCAAAACCTTACAGGTCTCGGCAGCATACAAGGCACGGCAAAGTTCAACCAAAATTCCGAACCCGCAACTATTTCCCTTGTGCCCACTGCCCGTTACCTGCTGTTCCACTCATTCACCCGTTTTTCATACCGGCTGCGGTTGACCGGCCAGGCAGATTTGTCGAGTGATCCCTCCAGCCCTTCGTCGGAGCCTTTCAGCAGGGCCGGGAAAAAATCGAGTCCGGTCAGCGCCTCCGCTTTATCGATCGGGCAGGCGTAGTCCATCACGGAATTTGTGCTCATTTCGTTCGGAATGATAAAGGCGATCGCCTTGTGGGGTTCGGGAGCGTACAGCACCTTGTAATAGGCTGCCGGCACGGTCACCTTGCTGAATCCGATCTGCCCGAGGGGCGTTTCCGTCAGCACAGGCCCCGTAGCGACGTACAGGTATTTGTATTTGCGTGCCCAGTCGCGGGTATTTTCTTCGAGTTCGCGCCAGATACCGCCGTTGAAGGCCCTTACCTGCGGACTCATATTGCTCATCAGAAACGTTTCGTCGATCGCAGCGTCGTTGAAGGCCATATCAGCCGCCGGGCAGAGGTGCCCCTTGTCGTAGCCGCTGCCGCTGTAGTCGCGCGGAGTGGCGCTTTCAGTGCGCACGTCGGGGTCGGGGCGGAACGAATTGGGGCGCTCCGACCAGTTTTCGTTCAGGCGGTCGCGGGTAAGTTCGTAGGCGACCCATTCGGCCTGTTCGTGGTCTTCGTCGTAGGAAAGGACGTAGTAAGTATGGTGTACCACTTCCCCTGTCGTGGAGGCGGGCAGGATGTTTTCCGGGACCTGGCAGGCCTGTGCAGGAGCCTGCGATTGGCCTCCCGCAGCGGGCATTTCGGTTTGCGGACCGGCGGGGTCTGCCGTTTTTTTGCCGCCAAACTGATTAAACAGCCAGAAAGCAGCCCCTGCAAGCAGGGCAAACAGGCCAGTTTTGAATATGAAACCGCCGGAATCGGATGAATTGTTGCGCCTTGCCATGAGTGAGGGGGCTGGGGGTAAAATGATTTGTTGGGGCAAATATAAACTTTTTGTTTTTTGGATCGGGCGATTTTTTCCGGGACCAACAATCCAAGGTTTTTTCGAATTCCTTCTTTGTTAAATTGGATTTCCGCTTTACCTTTGCACCCGCTTTTGAAAAATGGCGCGATAGCTCAGCTGGTTAGAGCGTATGATTCATAATCATAAGGTCGGGAGTTCAAGTCTCCCTCGCGCTACACTGATTTTCAACGACTTACACGGATTTGCCGGCGTAGGTCGTTTTTGTTTGCATACAAATGCCTCCTATCCGGGCGGAAACGGTTTTTTACGGGGACTTTTGTGTATCCCTGGAGTGCGGTTCCGGTTTAAGTTGGGGTTATCGTACCCGTATCAGTACTGAGCCTAAGGCCGTGGAAAACCATAAGAGCAAACTCAAGAATAACTGACTTTCCGGGGTTATGAATTTTCCCGTATTTTTGTTCGATGGAACAGCTTACACGGATTACATTCAACCCCGGAGTGATGGGCGGTAAACCTTGCATCCGGGGCATGCGGGTAACGGTTGGTATGGTTGTAGAACTTGTGGCCGCTGATTATTCAACCGAGCGAATTTTACAGGCTTATCCTTATCTGGAGCCCGAAGATATTCGCCAGGCCCTGCTTTATGCGGCCTGGCGCTCGGAAGAGCGCGAATTGCCCATTGAAGCGGCATGAGTATCCTGTTAGATATGAATATTTCTCCCGAAAATAGCGGCGCCCTGATTTCAATCGATGAAAGTCGGCTTAAGATCAGGATATTGCCCTTGAAAAGTTAAATTCCGGAGAAAATGACACACGAGTGTGCCTGTCTTTTCCCGTAATGCGATCCCTTTATATTCAGGACTGCTACATCGAAGAAACTTTGCATCAAAGGTTTTCCGGTACCTACCGCTTCACAAACGGCATCCCCGCTCCCCCCGACACGCTGAAGTAATACAACCCCGCCGGCAGATCGCCGATCTGAAAGGGCAGGATGTTCAGCCCGTCGCCCAACTCCGCAGCCACTTCCAGGATCAGTTGCCCGTCGGCGCCGATGATGCGGCACACTAAGGGCATTTCCCGCGCAGCCTGGTATTCCGCGTACAGCATTTCACCCGCCGGGTTTGGGTAGAGCGTGAGCAGACCTTCGTCGACGGCGCGTTCGAGCAGTACGATGCCGGAATAACTCGCCGACCCATCCAGGTCGTTGGTTTTCAGGCGGTAAAAAGAACGGGCAAACGGCTGGACGTCGTCCAGCGCATAGTGCTTTTCGGGCGCCTGGGTAGTCTGCGGCGCGGCGCGGCCGATCTCGCGCCACTGCCCCTGCCCATCGGGCGAGCGCTCTATGGAAAAGTAGTCCACGTCTTTTTCCGAGGCGGTTACCCAGCGGAGTGTATTGCGGTCTTGCTCCGCACTGCCGGTGAACGACAGCAGTTCGACCGGCAAGGCGACGAGGCCGAACACAGCGCCCATTTCGGAAAAGCCCGGCGACTGGTATTCCAGGTAAAAAATGCCGGAACCGCCGATGTCGGTGGCCGTCACGTCGGTGATCAGGGTCGTGCCGTTGGCGTTGTTGTTGTTGGGTGTGCAATCCTCCACCGTGCCGTCGTAATGCGAGATGTTGAGGTCTTCGGCGGTGTTGCCGGGCAGGTTGACTGCCACCTTGAGGCTGTTGAGTTCGGCGTCGGTGTAGAAAAGCCTGACGTCCTTGGCGCCGCCCTGGTTCAGCGAAGAGGAAAAGGTATAGTACCGCTGCATGTACTTCACGCCGTTCGGGGCCGTTTGAACACTCGTGTACCGGTTGGCCTTCACGGTCACCGTGCCCAGGTTGGCGCTGCTTCTGACGGCTGCTACCGGCAGGCCGATGTTGAAATTATTGGGCTTGGTGTAAATATTGAACCACTTGTTCGGGGCAGCTGCGCCATTGACGAGGGTCTGGGTATAGCTGGGACAGGAAGTGCCGGGGTTGGGCAGCGAAAACGACTCGTACACTTCAATACAAAAGGTGCCGGTGGAAGCGCTCCAGCCGTCTACCTGGATGTAATAGACCGCTCCGGGCGTCAATCCGCTGTAATAGGCTACCGCTGCAAAGCCGCTGCCCAGGGTGCCGCCATCTTCATTGGCCACCAGGAGCTGGGTGACATTGGTCGGGTTATCGCTGTTGTACAGCGCAATCTGGGTATCGTTCAGGGTGCCCAGCGGCGATATATCTGAGGTGATCTTGACCGATCCGGACGACGGCGCCGTGAACTTGAACCAGACGGTGTTGCTGATGCCGGTGTTCCAGTAGCCGCCGTTGCCCGTTGTGGGGTTGAACTCGCCGGGGAAGGTCGTTGCGCCGGTATTGGTGAAAGCGTTCACGCCCGGGCAGGGCTGGTCGACGGTCAGTTCGATAGCGCCCGAGGGTTCGTCGTTTTCCAGAATGGTGGTAAAGGAGGAAGGCCCGACCCAGCCGCTGTTGCCCAGGGCGCCGCCGCAGTTTGCGCGCACATACCATGCATATGTGGTGGCAGGATTCAGTCCCAACAGGGTATACGGCTTGTTGCTGACAGACACGATCGTGCCTGCACCCAAGGTAAAGCCCGGCGCACCGTATTGTATTTCCCACTGTGTGGCGTTGCCGTTTTCCGTCCAGTCGAGGTCGATTGACATGGCGGTGGCATTGCCGGCAACGAGGCCATCAGGCTCGGGGCAGGGCGAAGTACCCGTCTCGAAGATCACACCCGTGGCGTACGGCGATGAATTGGCGCCGCAAACGGCTTGTATCTGCACCTCGTACAAGGTGGAGGGCGACAAGCCCGTCAGCGTGTACGGGCTGCTGACGCCGCCGATTGTCGTCCAGGAAAAGGAACCGGATACCCTGTATTGCAGGTTGTAGGCGCTTGCGCCGCCGATGCTGTTCCAGCCGATAATGGCCGAGGCATTGGTAATGCCCGTCACGGTCAGGGCCGTCGGCGCCGTGCAGGAGGGCGACGGGCAGGATGCGCTCAGGCAGCCTGCCGACGTTACGGCGTTGCGGATGGCATCGCCGGGCTGCGGGCCGAAGCCGTTGGCGAAGTTGATGCCGATACCCAGCAGGTGGCAGTAACTCATGATCGTACCGCCATTGGTCGGTGTGGGCCCGGGGTCGCAGCCGCCCTCGGTAGGGTAGCCCGCCGTCGGGCCGCAATCGTCGATCGCTCCACCCACCCAGCCGCACCAGTGCGTATGAGGGGAGGCGATGTTGTGCCCCATTTCGTGGGTCACCACGTTGATCGTCCAGGAATAGGTAGGATAGGCCTGGTAGGAACTGCTGATGTTGCTGAAGGCGTAATTAAATCCAGAGCACAATACGTCGAGGTAGGCAATACCGCCCAGGCCGCCGCCGCCCAGCCCCACGAGGTGGGCGAGGTCGCCGTCGAAACTGGTCCGGTACGCCACAAAATCGTCGAGCGCTGCGCCACTGGAGACGGTGGAATAGTTGTCCGGCACCGTCCAGACATAGATTTGGGAAATTTTCGTGGAGATCGTTTCATTGGTGTAAATGGTCGAAACGACATTGTAAAAACCGGTCACATAATTGACCGTATTGGCCACAGAGCCTTTGTTCTGGAACAGTTCGTAGTCGCATTCGAAGAATACCCGCACGCAACCGCTGACCGATACCTTTTGCTGCTGCGGGACTTTAATGTCCGGTTTTTCCCCTGTTTCGCGGTAGGCGCACTCAAAACCGAGGTTTTCGGGGAGGTCCAGATCGCTGTACAACACATAGTCCAGCCGGTTGCCGGGAATGTCGAGCCGCCCCAGGTTCAGGTTGCCCCAAAGGGGGTGGGACACGACGCCGATAACTTCGCCTTCAAAAAAACTCACGGCGACCAGCGACTCCGGTTCACCTGCGATAATGCCCCGGTAATAAGCGCCGGGGGCGTAATAGAACGGCTCATGCGCGCTGGTGCGCACCGAGAACCCGTCGGTAAGCACAGGCGCCTGGTACAATTCCAGCCTGAGCGTATCGCCCTGCCAGGGCAGGTTCAGGCTGATCGCCTCGGGGCGTTCGCCAACGAGCCGGTGCAGTTTTTCCTCGTCGAGGCGCAGGAATTTTGAATTTTGACCCAACTTGTTATCCTGATCGATCTTAGGGCCGATGGCTGGCGAAAAAATGTCGCGGGAAACAAAGTCGGCGCCCTGAAGGTGCAATTCCTGCACATGGGCAGGTACGGGTTTGAGGTCCTGCGCTGACATTGCCAAAGGCAGAAAAAAGAGCAGCAGCACCGGGAAAAAGCGGAAAGAAGGCATCATTGGAAGTACAAAAGGAAAAGCGGTGACAAGGACGGATTAAAAAGCATGCAAAAATAACAAATCAATGACTCGTTATCTATGCAAAGGTTCTTAACTCTGCGCTGAAATTAGCAATACCATGATACCGGGGTTCAAAGCCGTTTTGCACGACAGAAACACGATGCTCGCATTACCGGTAACGGTACGCGCCGAACCGGGCGTATTGTTTATCGAAACGGAAACGGGGGTATTGCACGACTGGACGCTCGGCGATATCGATTCGGCCCGCGCTATTGACGACGGGACGGTCATCCTGCAAAACGGGAAGTTGTTCCTGGAGGTGGCCGACGGGGCTTTTATCGCCGCTCTGGAGCGCAGTTTCCCCAAAAACCGGCTGCTGCATCATTCTTTTTTCGACCGGATCGGTACCCTGGGATGCCTGGTGGCGCTGGTCGTGGTGGTACTGCCCCTCCTGGCCCTGTATCTTTTTGCGCTGCCGGGACTGGCTGAAAATGCCGCCCAAAAGGTATCTCCCGAAACCGAAAAGCAGATCGGCGACGGCTGGTACCAATCGCTCACAGCCGAATACCGGATCGATTCGGTCAAAACCGGCCTCGTTCAGGCGTTTTACGATTCGCTGCACTACGGCGGCGCATACGATATCCGCATCACTGTGGTAAAAGAGCCCGTCATCAATGCTTTTGCCATCCCGGGGGGCCATATCGTGGTATTCGACAGCATTATCGGCATCATGGACGCGCCCGAGCAACTCGCCGCCCTGCTGGCGCACGAGGCTGCCCACATCCGGCTGAAGCACTCCATGCGCGCTATTTTCCGGGAACTCGCCAACAACCTGTTCTTTACGATCGTATTGGGCAATTACAGCGATGTTTCGGCCATCGTCGCGCAGCATGGCGATCAGTTGGCGGGGTTGTCCTATTCCCGCAGCCTCGAACTCGAAGCCGATGCCTTCGGACTGGAACTGATGGAACACAGCCGTATCCCCCTGCGCGGCCTGCCGGACCTGTTCCGGAAAATGGACCATGCCGCCGGGCCAGACGTCGAAATGCCGACCTTCATGAGTACGCACCCGGCAATAGAAGAGCGCATCCGGATAGCGGAAAAAATGATCGGAGGAAGTGCCATGCAGGCAGACAGTGTTCCGGCGCGTATCCGCCGGATCTGGGAAGCGCTGTGAGGTGTCGTCTCCGGGGCGGGAGGGGCGACACCTCACAGCAGGACAGGCCTATAGCCGTTCTTACCCCTTACTTCATCGGCTCCAGCGCCGCATCGATGGTGATCTTGGCTTCTTTGGCCAGTTTGTCGCTCACTACCGAGGGGATGGAGATACCGTGGTCTGCCAGGGCCACGCTGAAGTTTGCCGTGGCAGTCGATTTTCCGTCTTTTACCTTTACCGTAACGGGCACCTTTACCTGCTTGGTCACACCGTGCAGGGTCAGATCACCCGAGAACGTCGGGCTGTAACTGCCGTCTTTGTTGAAGTCCACTTTGGAGGCGTCGTCGATTTTGCCTTTAAAAGTGGCCTTGGGAAATTTGGTGCTTTCCATATAGTTCTCGTTGAAGTGCTCCTGCATGAGGGCTTTTTCAAACAGAAAACTTTTTACCAGAATAGCGGCTTCAATTTGTCCGGTGGCAACATCGAGCACCAGCGTTCCGCTTTTGGCCTTTGCCTCGATACGTTCGGGGGAGTCTTTGGAGGTGGCATCGAAATAGACCTTGGCATCGCGCGTGAACAGGCGCTGTGCAGACGACAAGGCCGGGAGTAAAAGAGCGATGAGCAGTGCCGGAAATGCGAGATTACGAATCATAGTGGTATGTTTAAGTATGAAAGTTTGATGCTGAATAATTCTTTGGACGGCCTTTCCACACGCCGGCCACATTACAGAATCGCATGAACGGTCAAAGTGCCGCCGATGTTATGGTTTCTGATGCTGAACCGGTAAAAAGAGTGTCTGAACCGGACAACCCGCATTTAGCGCAGCCGGAGATACCGGGTTTTGTATTTGCCCCGGTAGTAAAAACCCATCGTGATGCCGAACAGAAAACCGCCGATATGCGCCCACCAGGCCACCCCGCCCGTGTCCCTGCTGCTCATGCCCAGCATTTCAAAGCCTGCCATCGCCTGCTGTACAAACCACAGTCCCAGGAAAACCCAGGACGGGATATAGAAAACGATGAAAAAGAGCAGGAACAGCATTTTTACCCGAGAGGCGGGAAACATGATGATATAGGCGCCCATCACGGCGGCGATGGCGCCGCTCGCGCCCACGCAGGGCACGCTGCTCGTCGGGTCGAAAGCCACCTGGGTGAGTCCGGCTACCAGTCCGCCGAGGATGTAGAAGAGGAAAAATCGGAAACTGCCCACCACGCCCTCAATGTTGTCGGCAAAAATCCACAGGTACAGCATGTTGCTGAGCAGGTGCAGCCAACTGCCGTGCAGGAATATGCTGGTGAACAGTGTTTGCAGGTCGACCCCCTGTGCAATTTCGTACGGCACAGCGCCCCAGGTCTGCACGAAAGAGGCCTGCGCGCCGGCGGGAAGCGTGGCCTGCAGCACAAATACCCCTGTGTTCAGCAGCAGGAAACCATAACTGAACAGCGGAGCATGGCCGCCCTCGATGTTGTCGTCGCCGATGGGAAAAAGCATGGACTGTGGTTTGGTCGTATATTCAAAGTAAATTGGTTTGCAAAAAAATCTGTCAAAACATTGATTTTCAACGCACTGGAGTTCTGTAAATTCGTAAATTCGGGGAATTCAGGTATAAAATTAGGGATTTACACTGCCCCCGACCGGAAATTTCCGGATCATCTTGATCACCCCGGCCTCTATATCCCGGTAAGGCAGTTCCTCTTTCGCGATGTACATCAGCATCAGGCTGACCGGGCCGGCCGACAGCGTTTCATACAAGGCGGCCTTGTGCAGGCGGTACGCCTCGCGGATGCGGCGTTTGAGCCGGTTGCGCTGGACGGCAGTCTTGAAATGGCGTTTCGGGACGGAAATGGCGAGTTGGGTGAGCGACCCCACCCCCGGCCCCTCCCCCGATGGGAGGGGAGACGCGCTACCCGGCGCGGTACGCGGCGGGACTCCCCTCCCATCGGGGGAGGGGCCGGGGGTGGGGTTGTTCACCCACACCACCTTGAAAGGATAGGCCATGAATGAATGGCCCTCCTTGAAAAGCCGGGCGATGACTTTTTTGCTTTTTAACCTTTCCTGTCTGCTGAAACCGGGCATGATAGGGCGAAATTAACAAGTTGCCGGAGAAATGGACGCCTGTACGGCGACCACAAAAAACCCGTCCTGCAGCGG
This sequence comes from uncultured Bacteroidota bacterium, assembly GCA_937861115.1. Taxonomy (GTDB): domain Bacteria; phylum Bacteroidota; class Bacteroidia; order Chitinophagales; family Saprospiraceae; genus M3007. The sequence continues at coordinate 9,233 of CALMBD010000140.1, forward strand.
GATGCCGCAGGACGGGTTTGGTATGGTATCTGATATATGGATCAGCACCGCAGCGCAACGGACCGTGTTTACTTCAGGCGCCTTTCGTCGGAAACACTGAGTTTCCAGCGACCCTGTTTGCGACGGCGCGAGATGAGTTTACGGCCGTTTTTGGAGGCCATACGTTCGCGAAAGCCGTGCTTGTTTTTGCGGGCGCGTCGGGACGGTTGATATGTACGTTTCATTGATTGTCAAAAATTGTAAACTGCTATTCAAAAATCGGAGCGCAAAGGTAAGATTGTTTCCGGGAAATAAAAGTGGGAAGTTTACAATTTTCACAAAAATGCCGGAAAGGCCGTCGATTCACCCCTGGTCTTGCCGCGCAACAGTAGTTTTTTTAATTCGTTTATTCATAAAACAAACACTGCTATGCCCGCTATAACCGATACACCCCCCGCCAATATCCAGCAGGAACTGGCTGAACTGCGCAATACGCTCAACGCTGCCATTCCCGCCAAACGGCTCGAACAAAACCTGCTGATCGCTACGTGGAATGTCCGCGGGTTCGGCAATATCACCCGCAAATGGGTCAGCGACCTGTCCGACAGCCCCCGCCGCGACCTGCATGCGACGCGCTGTATCGCCGAGATCATCGGGCATTTCGACGTCATCGCCTTGCAGGAGGTGAAAGACAACATCCGGGGTCTGCGCGATGTGATGCACGTGCTGGGCCCGGACTGGGGACTTATCCTCACCGATGTCAACCGGGGGGCTGCGGGCAACGGCGAACGCATGGCCTATATTTTCGATACCCGGCGGGTGCAACTTTCCGGACTTGCCTGCGAACTCGTGGTGCCCGGCGAGCAACTCAACAGCATTGCCCCCGACGCCCTCCAGCGACAATTTGCCCGCACGCCCTATGCTGTCGGTTTTCGCAGCGCCGGCGCAACTTTCGTGCTGGTGACGCTCCATGTCCTTTTCGGCGATACAGCCAAACAACGCATACCTGAACTAAAGGCCATCGCGCGCTGGATGTCTGACTGGGCCAAAGAGGTCAGCGATTATGAGCAGAACCTGCTGGCACTCGGCGATTTCAATATCGAACAGCGCGGCGACGTTCTGGCGCAGACCTTTTTTTCCGAAGGCCTCCACATTCCGCCCGCCCTGGAACAGGTGACGCGTTCAATCTTCGACGAAACCAAGTTTTATGACCATATCGCCTGGTTCGACGGCTCCAACGGTCAACCAAGACTGACCATGGAATTCCTGCAGGGCGGCAATTTTGACTTTGTCGGCAAGGTGTTGAAAGACCGCGATTTAAGCAAGCAACAATTGTCTTTTATGATATCGGATCACTACCCGCTCTGGGCAGAATTTTCACTGACGGAAGGATAAACAGAACCAGCTATCTTTGGGCGATTGGAACGCAAATCGCAAAAGATGCTCAGATTTATTTTCCTGCTGCTGCTCCTGCCGGGCGCAGTTCAGGTATCGGCACAATCCCTCGACTCCCTTCGGGTCAACATCCGCGCGCAGGGTATACCGCTTGATTCCGTTTTTGCGCAACTGGAGCGGCAATACCATCTCCGGTTTTATTATGCTCCGGGGTCGCTGCCGGAGCAAGCGATAGACACAAGGGTCACCGATACGCCCCTCCCGGATGCGCTGCGCCGGTTGCTGCAAAATACCGGACTGGATTTTTTCTTTTACCGGCATTACGCCGTGGCCATTGCGCCTGAAAACCTTGTCCGTACGGGCTTCTCCCCGGAATACTACATGGCACTGAAGGCCGCCGGACAACAACAGGATACTGCATCGGGAACACCATCCGAAGGCGCCGTGATCCGGATCGGCGGGGTCGATCGCATCAGCCCGAGCGGCAAGGCGCGTATAAAAGGCCTGGTGACCGATGCGCAAACGGGCGAGCCTGTCATCCGGGCCTTGGTCTTCTGGTCTGCCGTCAAGGGCAAAAACACAGCGACGGACGACCAGGGGCGTTTCGAATCGATCCTGCCGGTGGGTGAGCACCCGCTAAGGGTACAACAGGTGGGCTTTTCGCCCTATGAAACGGTCGTACACCTCCTCGCAGACGGCGATATTGCGATCCGGCTGAATACCGAAAGCACCAACCTGGCCGAGGTGCTGATCAAAGCCGAAGCGCCGGATGCCAACGTAAGTAGCGCCCGCGTCGGTGTCAACCAACTCGACCCCAAAACCATCAAACGCCTGCCCACACTGCTCGGCGAGGCAGATGTGGTGCGGAGCCTCCTGCTCAGCACGGGCGTCACTTCGGTAGGCGAGGGCGCTGCGGGCATCAACGTCAGGGGCGGAGAGGCAGACCAGAACCTCATGCTCCAGGACGAGGCGGTACTGTACAACGCCACCCATGCCCTCGGCTTCTTCAGCACCTACAACACCGACCTCGTCGACAAAGTCGAACTCTACAAAAGCATCCTGCCGGCGCAATACGGGGGGCGGCTCGCCTCGGTTGTCGATGTGCAAATGCGCGACGGCAGTTTTGAGAAATGGAAAATAAAAGGCGGCGTCGGGCCCGTGTCGGGGCGCCTCAGCGTGGAGGGGCCGGTGCAACAAAACAAAAGTTCCATCATCGCCGGCGTGCGCGCCTCCTACACCGA
>CALMBD010000141.1 GCA_937861115.1 uncultured Bacteroidota bacterium
GACAAATACCTGCTTTCAGGCAGAACGGTGTCCTGGTTTTGTATCCAGTTCTGATCCCAGATCGATCGCAAAGTTGGGAATATGCGCACTTCGGAGTGGCCGTCCGGCAGATTCTGGTACACCGTACGGCTCACCGGCACATAGATAAAATTTTGATAAAAGGGTTGGATGCCCGTTGCAAAAGGCTCCAGAAAATGGAACGGGGCCATGTCAGCCACCGTATTTCTTGTCACGATATTGGTCGGGTTCAGCGAAAAATAGCTGGGTAGTTCGGGCGATTCGAGCACATCGTGGATTTGCCCCCTGGTAAAAGTGCCTGTCGGGCCGATTTTTATACAATTGTAGAATAAAAAAAGCCCGTTGATATTGGTGTCCTGGGCAGGCGACGAGATGACGAACACGGTCGGGTATTTCGGCCGGTTCCTTTCGTGCGCGAAGATATTCATCGAACTGTCCGGGCTGATCTGGGGTAAAAAAGCCGTGGGCGGAGCGACCATCGCCGTGACATTAACGTTGCGCTTGGGTTTGCGCGGCGGGGTCGTATTGCTCTTCTTTTCAGAAAAGACTACAGTAGGTGAAAATACGCCCGTTTTGGGGTAATTGTAGTTGAGCGACAAAGACAATGCATCGGTACTGGCATTGCCGTCGCGGAAATACCGGAACTGCCCGTCGCCCAATATCCAGAATGCCTTGTAGCGCGCACCGGTGTGGTTTTCCAACTCCGCCGTCGACTCCAGCAAGCTGTACCCTATCCCATTAGTGTTACTGATCAGGGTTGCGTCCTGGGTATTGGTTTTCGGGCAGGAGGTCCAGTTGTCGATACTGGTCTTGAGGCAGGGCGCTTCCTGTGCATAAGCGCTAACCAGGCCAATACTGGCCATTAAAAAAGCAAAGGCAATTTTACCGGGAAGATTCATTTGTATACATTTTTTGGTATGGTAATGTCATGAACGAATAAAACGTGAACATTCGTTCCCAATGCGAAACAAATGTTATTTTTTTTAAAAAAGTCGTTTCGCTGTTAACATTTTTTTCCCATAAAGCATTAATCAGCAAAACCCGTATCTACTTTTGCCCGACCAACTGCCGATACACCAATCCAAAACCGGCAGCCCTTCGGCAAATCAATATGGACGAAAAACGGGACGAACTGGCTGCGTTCCAACAGGATCCGAACCGCGTGTCAGCCGGCCTTTATGCCGGCTGCCGCCCGAAGTTCATCCGTTGGGGGCAAGACAACCACCGCATTGGCGCGCACGACCTTGCAGATATTTTTCAAAATGCGCTCGTCATCATGGTGCTCAACATTGAATCAGGCAGGCTATCCAGTCTGTCGGGTACCCTTTGTACCTACCTTTTTGGCGTAGGCAAAAACCTGATTCATGCGTTCGTCCGGAAGCAAAAACGTATCGACTTGCCGGGTAACGACGAACTCCCGCCCGGCAGCGACGATGAAGACCCGGGAGCGGAAGTGAAAATGATCGAACAACAACACAACGACGGTTTATGGCGAGATGTGGATGGCCTCGGCGAACCCTGCCGCAGTATCCTCATCCTGACGTACAAGGAGGGCATGACAAGCCAGGAAATAGCCGATGTACTCGGCTACGCCAGCGCTGAGGTCGTGCGCCAACTCAGGAAACGATGTCTGGACAAAATACGAAAATCCAAACCCTAATCCCCCGCAAGACACGACTGTTATGAACACCCGCGCCGAACAACTTATCGAATCGTATTTCGCCAACGCCCTCAGGGAGGCCGATCTACCCGAACTCCGCCAATTGCTGGCAAACGACCCTGAGGCCGCTGCCGAATTTAAATGGCAGCAACGCCTCGCAGCCGGTATCAATAACCTTTCCCTTTCCGGCAGTATCCGGAACGAAACCTTTAAAACTGCCGCCCGGCCGCCCTTTCGACAAGTGAGTCTCTGGAAAAAAGCGCTCTCTGCTGCTGCTACCATCGCCCTGCTTGCCGTCGCCTACTGGTTTATCAACCGCCCGCCCGCCCGCCCGGCAAGTCTCGAAAATGTGGTGGCCGGCAATTTCAAATACTATCCCAACCGCATGCCCTTCAAATCGCTGGGCGGCAGTACCGACAGCAGTGTCGCCGTACCCCAGTCGGTCATGGATGCCTTCCATTTGTACGACGACACCACCCGATACGGCGAAGCCGCGCAGGCACTAAGCATCGTCGCCGCCGCAAACCCGGACAAACCGGAATACCGCTTCTACCAGGGCGTAGCCCTGATCGGCGACCACCGGTATACTGATGCCGTCGAAGCCCTGAGACCCGTCACCCTCACAGACAATGCCTATAAAGTACCCGCGCTGTATTATTACGGACTTGCCCTGGCCGGCAAAGGAGATAAGGAAGGCGCACGCGTTGCGTTGCAAGCCTATCTCGATTCAGATGAAGGTATCCCCTACCGCAAGCAGGTGCAAAATGTGCTGGAAGCGATCCGGTAAATTCCCCTGAACGCACTCATTAGTTTGCCGCGACGGCACGACGATACACGATCGGCTTTCTTCTTCGTGTCCCGGTGTGCCGTCGTGGAATATTCCCTGCGAAAATTGTGTGTCGGGAAGTCGTTAGAGGACTAACCATCCGGCGACTTCGCAAACCGCTTTTCGCAGGGATAATAATGTGCCGGGCACAAAAAAAGCCCTTCCGGCAGGATCGGAAGGGCAATGGTTGATCGGGTCTTTTTCTGACATTCCGCCACGCGCGCCGGGGAAACCTTTTTGAGGTCTGCTCTTTGCGGCTTCCCGGCGAACGCTGGCGATTGGGGCTAGAGGCTTTGGGGTGGCTTTCGGGGCGGTTTATGGGGCTAAGGAGTTTTAGGGGCAGGTTTCGCAGGTAGTTCTTTAGCGGGGGCCGTGCTGCTTGTGGGATCACACAGGGCATGCCGTTTGGAGATTATTAGCCGTTGCGTCAAAACTGTTTTCAAATGGTTTGTATGCATTAATAGCATTAGTCGGAGAAACGTGAACGGATATCAATGGAATTTGTAAAAAAAATAAAAACCCGGCTTCGACAATTGGCGTCGAAACCGGGTTTTTGTTTTGATTATCAATATGTTATGTACTTATTTATAGTTCAAAATTAGGCGATAATTTTTCTACGCGGTCGCCGGCATAAAAGTGGTTGATGTATTGCACCACCTCATCCGGGTCGTCGGTAATGTATACCAGGTCGAGGTCGTCGGCGCCAATATTGTGGTGGCGCTCCAGCATGACTTCTATGATCCAGTCTTTCAGGCCGCTCCAGAACTCTTTCCCGACAAGTACGATCGGTACCGGGGTGATCTTTTTGGTCTGTACCAGCGTGAGTACCTCGAACATTTCGTCGAGGGTGCCGAAGCCGCCGGGCATCACCACAAACCCTTGAGCATATTTGACAAACATGACCTTGCGTACAAAAAAGTACCGGTGCTTGAGGTTGTTATAGGGCTCGATAAAAGTATTGTGGTTCTGTTCGAACGGCAGGTCGATGTTCAGACCGACGGAAGGCCCGCCTTTCATCCAGGCGCCCTTGTTGCCGGCTTCCATGATGCCGGGGCCGCCGCCGGTGATAATGCCGTAGCCCTCTTCGGTAAGCCGGCTGGCTATCCGGACGGCCAGTTCGTAATAGTGGGTGCCCGGTTTGGTGCGCGCCGAGCCGAATATGGAGATACAGGGACCGATCTTGTTGAGTGTCTCGAAGCCGTCGACAAATTCAGCCATCACCTTGAACATCGTCCAGGCATTTTCGCCGCGCATCTTGCTCCATTTTTTCATTTTATGGGGCGCTTCTCCGTTTTCATGCAATTTTACCGCGGGGTCGTTCGCATCTTTTTCTTGATTATTCATTATCCAAAAATTATATAGGTTAGGACAAAAAAGCCCTTCCGAACGCGTCGGAAAGGCTGTCGCAATTACTTAGGACAAAGTTTTGTACAAAATATTGTAAAAATCAACATTTCCGGGTCAAATTTTATACTGACGGGCGTGCATTTCGGTCCGAATGTCTTTTTCGGGACGAATTGTCGGGCAGAAACCGGTGAGCAAGTTTAAAAAATAATAAGGCGACCTGTTTTAACATATTAAAATTACCGTTAATTTCGCAAGCGGCAAGGCGATCTTCTTTTGCCGGTATCCTACTGTTATAAACTTTCAAAACCAATCCAAATGTCCAGAAAACGTACCCTCCGTCTTTTCCCCTTCTTCCTTTTTCTGTTTTGCATCACTATCCTAAAAGCCAACACGCGCCCTCCCGGCGAATGGACGCTGTTGCGGTTCTCCGACGACGCTGCCCTGCACCTGGCAGGGATAAGCTCCCGCGTCGATCAACTGGAGCAGCGCCGCGATTGGTTGCTCCTGGCCGCTGCTGCCGACTGCGGGGTGCTGGACAGCGCCTCTGCCCTGGCTGGTTTGTACGATCAGTGCCCGTTGCGCGCCGACTACCTCTACGACGTGACGCAGTACCAGTGGGGTGAGGGCCGCAGTCTTGCCCTGCCCGGCAACCGGCTCCTCTTGCTCATGCCCACCGAGGCTGCAGTTCAGCGCCGGCTTACGGCCATGCAGGTCGACAGGTACCGCATGACAACGGGAGTGCGGCCAGATACCGTTTTGTTGTACGAGTACAACATTGGAGGCATCGACGAATACCGTTTTGCCGGCGCCACGCCCGGCATGTCTTTTTTCACACGGGACTGGGGTTATGTGGAAAAAACCATTGCCACACGAGATGAATGGGCAGCGTTCCTTTCCGAGGTCGACGACCTGAGCTGGGTAAGGCTGGACGCTGAAAACAACCTGGTGGTGGCCGGCCGCCGCTACAAAGGCCTAAATCGACCTGTCACACTTGAGCACCTGAAAACCATCTATGATGCGTTGTCGGTCAGCGACGACCTTTATTTTTCCCTGGAGCCTCAACTGCGCGAGCAAGACCTCGCCAGACAGTTCGACCGCATCGCCTCGGGCGACGCCCGCATTTGGGATGAGCTGAACAAGCAAAAGGGTTTTCGCATCTCGCTGGCATTGGCCATACATGCGCTGCTCAACGATGTCTCTTACCGCTTTGAATTTGCCCGAATAGCAATTGGCGTGGGTGAAAAGGACTTTTCGGAACTCGATTTGTTGCGGCGCTATCTTGCCGGCAGCTTCGATTCGATCTACGTGGAACGATTTGAAGACGACCGCGATTACATCCGGCGCGACGTCGATGAGATGCTGACATCTTTCGAAAAAAATGATACCTCATCTGAACGCTGCCAGATCGGCTTTGTCAACCGCCTGCTCCACTTTAAAAAACTCAACAACCTGCCGCAAACCCCCGTTGTTGACAGCATGACCTGGCTGCTGCTGACCAGGGAGGCGCCGGAGGTGCGTGCCAAACTCGACTCCCTGAATTATTTCATTGAGTATATGGTCAGCTACCATTCTTTCCAGCGGCCCGAGTACTCCCGTGGACTGGCGGGCACCGAGGTAGGCATGATCATGTTTTATACCGATTTTTTCCTCAAGGGTGAATCGCAAAAAATCGTGGCGCCGGCCCTGGCAAATGTGGGCAACTTCACTGAAAGCTGGTCGGCTTTCAGCCGTTCATTTGCAAAAAAATACCCGCACGAGCGCTTGTGGTTTTCCCCTGCCGACGACGCTTTTCAACGTGTCTCTGACGATGAACTGGGCTTCGCATATGCCGCGGCGCAGGTGAACTTCAAAGCCCGTCCCAACGCTTTTTTCGGCGACGACAAGGAAGTGGACATGCAATACAACCTCGACAACTTCCACGCGGCGTGGAACCGCTATTTCGACCATATCGCGTATTTTGAACCAGAAATACACCGGCTCAGCCAGCTGATGAAATGGGTCGCTGTCGTGCGGTTTGCCCGTGCCCGTTCGCCGCAGACCTTCGACCTGATCAAAGAGGAAAAAGTCCGGCGCGACTGGCTGCTGCCGCAGTGGTATGCCCAACAGCCTGCTCTGGCATTTAAAGCCTTGCTGCCAGCGCTTGATACGATCCACTGCGACGGCGGCCGCGAATGCCTTCCCTTTGCGGAAGGTGTAAAGGGGGGTGTCGACCTGGGCCGGCGCAGCGTTGCGGCGCGCAAGTTGCCTGAAATGCCCGGCGACATGCCTACTGCAGTACGTCCAGGCATCGAGAGCATGGAGGCTTCCAACGGAAGCACGGCACTCCAGTACCGGAACGGTCGCCAGTTCAGCCTGAAATCGTCGGATATTTCCGTTGATGCTACCCACTCCAGCCACCCGCGCATGCAGGGCAATCGCTATGAATTTACGGCCCAGCAGCGCAGCGGCAGTATTGAAGGCTTCAGCCAGGAACACCGCGTTATGCAAGGCAATCTGACTAAAGTGAAGGTCAGAAAAACGGGTCCCGGCAAAGCGGCACTCGACCTGCAAACCGGCGAACTGCCGGCAGTGCTCCGGATGGGCGATAAAATGGTGGGCGCCTCGCTGCGCCAACTCGAACCGATGGTAGCCGAGCCGCGCGTCGGTGAGATCATGGTCATCCGCAAGACAGGTCGCCCCCAGGACGATCTGCTGCTGCTGCGTTTGAAGAACGGCGGCGCCGAAGCATTTTCCCGCGAAGGCTGGGTACACCTTTCCGAAGATGCGCTTTCACTCAGTTACGCCGACGCCACGCAGATGCGGTTTATGGTCAAAACGGCATCGACCGGCAAAGATGCCCGCTACCTGAATATGAGCATGACCGGCGGCAACATCGACTATACCGGCATCAACGGTTTTTTCCCGCGTATGAAATTTCGCTTCGCCGGTTCGGAAAACAAAATCGTCACCGAAGTGGCGCGCTCACATGCCGAACTCGGCGGAAGGCTTCCGGGTGAAAACGCACCGGTGTTAAAACTTTCCCGTGAAAAGCAGCGCGCCTTGTTCAGGCAGGGCGGCAGTGATTACTGGCTCTCGGAGCCTGCAAAATGGACGGAACAGGAACTTTTGCTGACCCGCCAAACACAAAAGACTGCCCTTAACCAGGTGAATATGACGCCGCCCAAATCCCGAACCGTCTGGCTGGGCGACGACAACAAACCCGTCATGGCATCGCGCAAAAAAGGCTGGAGCGAGAAACCAGCAGCCACGGCAGGCGAACTCCTGAAGCAGGACGGACAGGTACGCGGCATGGTTTTTAACAAAAAATCGAAAGGCATACGGCTCGGTACCGACAATTTTATGGAAGTGCCCAAAAAGATGTCGGAAAAGCAGAAACAGATTTTCCGCGAGACCAGCGACCTGCTGAATGAACGTCCTCAACTGGCCGAATTTTACCGAAATCTGGACGGTTACATCACCGCTGCCGACAACGCGGCTTTCCGTGCCATACATCCCGACAACGTCAACCTGCTGCACGACTACCTCGCTCTGCGCAGGGTAAAGGCCTCAGATCTGGATGGGGGACGCGTGGTGGTGAGCCTGCGTTCCGGCTCTGCCAACGTGCAGTATATGTACAAGGGTAAATCCGGTAATATCGAGATCGTCAGCCTCAATGCATTCGACAAGCGTTTCGAACCCTCCCAAATCGACAGTCGCTTATTCGACTATTCCATGCAGAACTTTATTAAGGCGACTGCCGGAGAAGCCGAAGTGCTGGCAGATGTCTGCAAAAAAACAAAGGCCCAGACACTGATTACCATCGAACCGGAAGGAGAATTCAGTTTTGCCAAGATCGCTGCGCTGCACGAGGATATCGTTCCGCAGAACGTGCGGATCATCAAGGACAATCCCGATCTGCCGCTCAGCGTGCGGTTTGCCTCCGAAACAGTGGTCCCCGTACCCGCCAAAACAGTCATACTGCTGGCCGGCGAGGAAATCGAACTGGGCGCGGGTTACGCTGACTCACTGCGGACGCTGGGTTATGCCGTGGAAGCGGAAGTGACGGTCAACGAACTGATGGCATGGCTGCAAAACCCGACCCGTACACAGGTCTTGCTGGTGCCC
>CALMBD010000142.1 GCA_937861115.1 uncultured Bacteroidota bacterium
CCGGTATTCTGGAATCGGATCAGGTATTCCAGTTCCGTGCCGGGACGGATGTAGTGCGCTGCGCCATAACCGGTGGGGAAGGCCTGTTTGTCGTTCGGATCATAGGAGCCGATGTTTCGCGTGCAGTCGATGTCAAGCCAGGGATCGGCATCGTTAACGGCGAACTGGGTGAGGAAGTCCGTGGAGAACACACTGTTTTGGGTGCAACCCTCTACCGACAGTGCGGGAATCGAAAAACCGGGGAAGAAGGGTTCCTGGTCCACTTCCACACGCCAGGTGCTGCCGTTGGCCGGGAAGGCGAGGGTGAGAGATTCGCCGGCGCCCAGTTGTACGGCGCCCTGCATCAGCATTACCGATTCTTCGATCACGATGTAATCCACAGCGCCGTTCATGTCGTTTGCGCCGATATTTTCCAGGATAAATCGCACCGAGTCGGCGTCGCATTGGCTGTCCAGTTTGAGCTCGGCGCCCGACCACAACGGGTCGGGAGGCAGACAGGTACTGTCGGGGTAAATGTGTGCCTCGGTACAGTGCGTCTGACCCAGCACGGCGCTGCAACTGATCTGCACCTGCAGGAAGAAGTTGCCGCAATCGCCGATATCCAGATCACCCAGTTCAAAGCGAAATACATTATTGCCCAGATTGGTATAGGGCTTTGATGATGACAGCGGGGTCATAAATGGGTCGAGTGTAATCAGTATAAAGGCGTCTTCGGCGAGGGCCGTGCCTTCGTTGCAGTAGTTGACATAATAGTAATTGTTTGAAAAACAGCGTCTTAATGCTCCTGTCCCAATGGAAACGGTCAACTGCGGGCAACCGGCCAGTTTTTTGACCGGGATATCTCCGGCAAAGAATGTATCGCCGGCTACCGGCACGAGTGTAGACGGGCCGGGGCCGCACAACAGCCACAGGTTGTTCGGTGCGATGGCCGACACTTCATATGTGCCGAGCGGTACGCCGATCAGGTAATGTCCCGTGTTGTCGGTCGTCCCGTAGAAGGTATTCCCCGAGATGTCCTCTGCTTTCACCAGCCAGCCGGACAGTGCCGGCTCTCCGTTATCGGCAATACAGTTTTCGGACAGGTCGTGCACGATACTGCCGTTCAGGTAACCGCAAGTGGTTGGATCGACGGTAATATTGATGGTACTGACCTGCGTACAACCGTTGGCGCTGGTGATGGTAAGGGTATATGTACCTGTTTCTGTAAACTCTGTCGTGTAACTGCCGGAGGCAACTGCGCCGGCTCCACTGCTCCAGCTGAACTGGACAGGCTGAATGGTGCCCCCCACCGTTGCCGTTACATCGAGCGTGTTGCAGGAGGTAATCGCATTTGTGAAGGTGATGGTTAATGGCGCCGGCTGTGTAATGGAAAACGGCGGTAATGTCACTGTACAACTATTGGCGTCTGTGACGGTTACGGAATAAACGCCGGGTGGCAAATTTGTCAGGTTATTCGTGTTAGGATACACGGGTGTCCACGAATAGGCATACGGTTGTGCGCCGCCCGTTACATTGAAGGAAATCGCGCCATTCGAACCGCCGTTGCACGATACGTTTTGTATGACAAGACTGGAGGTGTTCAGGGATAGCGGCTGGGGCTGTGCAACAATTACCATGGCATAAAAAGTACACCCGGTTGCATCGGTGGCCGCCAGCGTATATGTCCCGGCGACTATTCCTTGAATATCTTCGGCATTTGAAGTGTAATTGTTTGGGCCAGACCAGACGAAATCAAACGGCGCCTGGCCGCCGGCAGGCAGGGTCGTCAATTCGATTGCCCCGTCGTTACCGCCGCCGCAATCCGGCTGGGTCACACTGAAATTTTGCGGATCAATAACCGGCCCCGGGAAAACAATCACCACATCCGTAGCGGTACAGCCGTTTGGCGTTGTTGCGACGAGGGTATACGTTCCCGGCAAGGATACAATCGGGTTCTGGGCAGTCGAAAG
>CALMBD010000143.1 GCA_937861115.1 uncultured Bacteroidota bacterium
CGCACGTGTAATACCCGTCTGACGCGCAGCGTCTGCACGGAACGCAAATAACAAAAACAGAAATTTTCGTTATTTTATTTTCTATAATTTATATTATGTTAAATAAATGGATTGCGGACAAGCAGGCCGTACCCGAAGGCACGACCTGCGAAACCCCAAAAAACCAAATGAAAACAAACATTCAAAGCCCGAGGCTCATTTCGCTCGGCTCTGCGGCTTTTGCAAAATCTTCTCTGCATATTCTTTTTCGGCAATTGAAGCCCCTGATTCTACATCCAGTACATCGAGCCTGCGCAGAGAAATCGCTCCAAGTCGCCAAACTGAGGGGAGTTTGGAAAGACGCCTGATAACCGGAAACAAAGTCAGTAACAAGACCAGGATGCTCACTGGTGGTGGAGTATGCCGTGCTACCACACTTGCCAACAAGGCAGCCAACACGAAGTAGGGCATCGTTTCAGCAAATGCCGCCGCCGGAGTCGCCAATCTATGATAATCCATTGCAGCGGCGTAAAGCAGTTGATTTTTTTCAGCAAACCGTGTTTCTACCTTTTTGTAACAGTTCTCTTCTTGAATAGTGGCAATTGATGTGAACCGGCGCACCACAAAATCCAAAAGGCGGGATTGCCTGGACCGCTTGGTGCGCACTTTCCCATCAGGCAAACGCTGCCAGAACCATAAAGCCGACATGCCACCTATGAGCATAACGACAAGAACAATTCCGGAAACCCAATCGAATATCAATACGATGGCCAATAAACCGAGAGCCAATATTCCGTCGCTCAAAAAGCGACACCCTCCCCTAACAATGTATCGTTGCAAACCCGACAAATCGCTGCTATATCGTACCAGGTAGCGGCCATAGCCGTTTTGGGTGATTTTTTCAGCCGGGATACGGATCTGACGCGCAAAAACCCAAGTTCGCACATTGGCAGCAAAACGCTCTCCAAGCCGCGCCGCGCCAAATTTTTCAATAAAAAGAACAGTAGCGAAAAGGAGTGCTATGCTTGCAAAAAAAAGGGGGAATGTCACACCTTCCGGCACATGAAATCCGGTAATTTCTTTCAACAAAGCGCTTCGAGTCGAGTGCCCGGACGATAATAATTCGTACCCGCGCCCCAATAACATTAGTAAGGCTATTTTCAACAACCCCGACAAAAGCGCCACGGCGATATACATACTCATCAGCAGCCTGTTTTCACTAAAAAAGTGGCGCAACAGGCGCTGATGCGGAAGCAGATTCTTTTTCACGGGATGGAATTTTAAGTCATGCGGTGGCAACGGCATACTGGGCGTCCAGTTCTTTATCTGTTAAATTATGGGCTGTTATCAGTCTGACCACCTCCGGCTGTTCGAGCATTTGGAGGTTGAGTACAGGCGTTTCTGTATGCCCCTGTACTTCTTGAATCAGGAGTGGGCTCATCGTGAAAAGACCACACAGGGCGTAGGGACGAATACACAATTGGCCCAGGTAATCAGGGCCGTACAAAGCGCCCATGCTGTCACCGGCAGAGAAAATGACGCCATCCACCGTGCGCATAAATGCCGCAGAACGCAACAACATATCGGTTTCCCGTTGTAACAAGCCGTCTGCAATTTCGATCACTATAATTTCGGGTTTACATCTCTGTAGGCTATGCAGTAGTGTGGCATATAGGTCGAGCAACTCCTGTTCACTGCAGAGATAAGTGGAAGGAAAACCGACGTGAGAAAAATCAATAGTCACGTCGGCGCCACAGTCGTTGGCCAGATCGGCATCCTTACTGAAAGCCGTGCCGGTGAGTTTCATATATGCCGTTTTTTTGCCCGAACGCCTCAGACCTCGACAGAGATAGGCCGCTGTGGTGGTCTTGCCGCTATCCATGGAAGTGCCGAGTGAAAGTATGATTTGGGTTTCAAACGGTTTTTCTCCATTAAACCTATACTTTTTATGTCCCAAAAACCTGGTGTTGATGATGTGGCCCTGAAGGTCTTTCACATAGCCCAGAAGTTGTAAAGTGGTAGGCCCTTGTTCTTCGAGCGGTTTGAACATGCTTCGCACCTCGCCCGCAACACCGCCTTGCGCGAGCAAATGATATTCATCCAGGATTTTGTCAGGCACATATCCTTCGATTTGGTTGGTGGCATAACGGTTGCCGAAAGTACACATGATGAGGTCGTCGGGCAAAATCAGCCGGTTAATACCATTTTCACATTGCATACGGGTATGTTTGCCGATTTTAAGCACGCGGAAAACGGCCACATCTCCCGCCTGGGGGAGATAAAAGCGGACAGATTGGCTATCAAGTTGAAAATCACGCACCTGACGACAGATAAAAGACTTTTTAATTCTGGCTTCCATGACAATGTTAATTTGAAAGTGAAGGATACTTTATTCCATGTCGGAGGCAGAGACTTCCGACTTTTGTTTGCTCTTTTTCTTTGAACCAATGAGAAAGGTCAGCCCGACGCCCCAGGCCCGGTAATTGTCGAACGGGCGAGTGATCTTGCCCGTCGCAGGATTGATTTCATTTATCTGGTGGTGATAAAGCAGGGCATGTCGGTTGTTGAATTCTTTTTGGAGCAGATAAAACCCCGACAATTGAAGCCAGGAGCACGGCGATACTGACAACCCCAATCGAAGTCGCGCCCGATGCAGGCCATAGGTGGGGCTTTTGCGCACAAATTCATCCTTGCTGTCGTATTGTTTTATCCAGGCGCCACCGAGAAAGTAGTAGAGTTGACCTACAATAAATGGTCGAATATTGATGGTCTTAAATAAATCAAGCCCGGCATATTCCAGCCCCATCGTTCCAATTATTCGGCCATCGTAGCGCCGCTCTTGTAAATGCCGTTCGGCGATGAGGCGATGATAGAAGCGTAAATCGCCTAATAGTCTGGTTTGCCATCTCAATCCGAAAGAATAGCGGCGCTTGGTCGTCGGTTCTTCACTGTCCGGGTTGCTAACCAGGTATGACAGACCTGCCGATACCTCCCAATGATCTCCGAATCTTCGCCGTAGTTTAAAATCATCCAGATAGTAATCGAACAGCGCTCCCTGCTCGCCCAAGCGGCTGTACTGCCGCGAAAA
>CALMBD010000144.1 GCA_937861115.1 uncultured Bacteroidota bacterium
TTTCCTTTCTCCTTCTTTTTCATCCACTTTTCCGCTTTTTCTATTTCGAGCATCGTGGCTTTCCACTTGTCGCCGACCTCGCTGGTGAGATCCAGGGTTTCGGCATATTCCGCTTTATCGATGTCCAGCACCTTGATGGGCTTGTCGAGGAATTTCTCGATTTCAGCCAGAACCTCCTTTTCTTCCGGGCTGCAAAAAGACACGGCCAGCCCCTTTTTTGTACCGCGGCCGGTGCGCCCGACGCGGTGTACATAGTTCTCGGCCGCATCGGGAAGGTCGTAATTCACCACATAATCCACATCCGGAATGTCGATGCCGCGCGCGCTGACATCCGTAGCGATCAGCACTTTCACCGCTCCCGTCCGGAACCGGTTCATCACCTCCAAACGATCCTGTTGTTCTTTGTCGCCGTGGATGGTTTGGGTGACGATGTCTACCCGTTCCATGGCCTTCGATACGCGCTCGGCGCGGACTTTGGTCCGCACGAATACGAGAATTTTGCTGTCCGGATTTTCCCGGATCACGCGTTCAAGAAAAAAACGCTTGTCGTCCATCGCGATAAAGGCGACCGAATGATTGATATTTTTGGCAACGGGGTCTTTGGGCGAAACCTGTATCCGGATGGCGCGCGTCACCAGCGAATAGGCCAGATCCTTGATGTTGTCGTTGATGGTGGCGGAGAAAAACAGCGTCTGGCGCTTGCGCGGCAGGAATTTTATCAAATCGCGGATGTCGCGGATAAAACCCAGGTCGAGCATGTGGTCGGCCTCGTCGAGGATCAAAATCTCCACGTGCTCCAGTTTGATGTACCCCTGACTCACGAGGTCGAACATCCGGCCCGGCGTGGTGACCAGCACATCGATCCCCTTTTCCAGGCGGGCAATTTGCGGCCCCTGCTCCACACCGCCGAACACGCAAAAGGTTTTGACCCGGGTGTGGCGACCAATTTTATCGAACACTTCCGTGATCTGCAGGGCCAGTTCCCGCGTCGGTACCATCACCACGCATTTGATGCCCCCCGTGCGTGCCGAGGTTTTGCGGACATGCAGCAGGTGCAGCACCGGAATGGCAAATGCAGCCGTTTTGCCCGTACCCGTTTGGGCGATGGCCAGCACATCTTCTCCTTTCAGGATGGGAGGAATGGACTTGTACTGGATATCCGTCGGGCGTTTGAAACCCAATTCTTCCAGGTTTCGCTTTATCTCCGGCGCAATGCGGTATTCTTCAAACTTCATAGTGTGGCGGCATAGGTACGGGGCAAAGGTACGATAAGTGGAGCCCGGGTGGATTGGATAATACTTGCCCTGAAATGTTCGCCCGTTTTGCAACCAAACAAAATTTGCCTCCGTCAATATACATTCTCTCTATGCTCAACTCCCGGCTGCCGCCCCCATTCTGTCACCTTCAATTCGATGCACTAAACTGAAACCCTTTTCCGCTTTTCGCTGTTTCCCTCCCCTATGAATTCAAAAGAAAAATTGCTGCTTTTCGCGCTTGCGTCGGTCAACTTCACCCACATCATGGACTTTATGATCATGATGCCGCTGGGGCCGCAGTTGATGAGCCTGCTGCACATTAATCCACAGCAGTTCGGGTTTGCCGTTTCGGCATATGCGCTCACTGCCGGCGTATCCAGTTTTATATCAGCCTTCTTTGTGGACAAGTTCGACCGGAAAAAGGTGCTGCTGTTCGCTTATGCCGGTTTTGTGATCGGCACTTTTTCCTGTGCCCTTGCTCCCAATTACGAATTCCTGGTGGCGGCGCGGGTGCTGGCGGGTTTGTTCGGCGGCATGATCGGCGCGCAGGTACTGGCCGTCGTGGCTGACACCTTCGAATATGAGCGCAGGGCCCGAGCAATGGGCATCCTGATGACCTCCTTTTCGCTGGCCTCGGTAGCGGGCGTGCCTACGGGCCTTTGGCTGGCCGCTCGGTTCAGTTGGCACGTGCCGTTTCTCGCGATCGGCAGCCTGGGACTGGTCGTCATTTCGCTGGTGGCGCTGTTCGTACCGCCGGTCAACAAGCACCTGGCGGCAGCAACGCCGGGTAAAAGGCCCCTGAGCGTGCTCACCGATATTTTTCAAACACCCAACCAGATGAAAGCCCTCTCGCTGTCGATCGTGCTGATGATGGGGCATTTTGCCATCATCCCGTTTATCGCGCCGTCGCTCGTGAGCAATGTGGGCTTTAGCGAACACAACATTTTTCTGATCTACCTGGTCGGTGGCGCACTGACGATATTCACCTCGCCATTGGTGGGCAAAGTCGCCGACCGGCGCGGTAAATACCCTGTTTTTGTATTTTTTGCATTGCTTTCCCTCATTCCGGTATGGCTGATCACCAACCTGTGGCCGATGCCCTTGTGGACGGTGCTCCTTATTTCCGGACTGTTTTTCATCGTGGCCAACGGGCGCATGATCCCTACGCAGGCCATTGTGTCGGGCGTCGTGCTGCCGCAGCAGCGGGGTAGTTTTATGAGTATCAACTCCTCCATGCAGCAACTCTCCACCGGTATCGCAGCCAATATTGCGGGTGCGATGGTGTACGAATCCGCTTCAGGCCGCATCGAACGCTACGACTGGGTGGGCTATTTCTCTATCGCTCTCATCGCCATGAGTATCTGGCTGGCCGGACGCGTGAAACCGATTGAGGCTGCCGCTGCTGTTCCGGCGCCGGAAGAAGCCCGGCCCGAAACCGACATCCCGGATATCGAAGGAATCGAACTGGCTACAAATAATTTGAAGCGGTAATTGAGAATGAGGAGGTTGCGGGTTGAGGAGGTTGCAGGTTGAGGAGGTTGCGGGTTGCGGGTTGCGGGTTGCGACCTTCCCTATCATTTTGAATAATGGTTAAGGTAACAATGTTCTACGTAACCCGCAACCCGTAACCCGCAACCTTCGTAACCCGCAACCTCCGCAACCCGCAACCTCCTCAACCCTAGATGCTCAGACGCTTCAGTTCTTCCCGCAATTCCTTCATGTTTACGCTGCGGTACTGCATGGTCAGTGCGCCTGTTTCACCGGCCCTGACGTCCTGCATGGCAAATTCCGGTTTGCCGTCTTTGACCCGGATAGCGATAACCGACACCGTTTTGCCTTTGGGCAGACCCGAAGCGGTATAGGTACTTTCGCCATTGCGGGAGAACGACAACAGGCTGTTGATGTCCCGGCAAACAACGTATAGGGTGGCCTCCTCCGATTCATTGACCACCAGTTGCACCTTTTCTGCAGGATCATTGTAGAATTTGTCGCAATTGATCCAGCCCAGTTGACTGACGTCGGCAACGTAGGAACGCATATAACCTTGCGCCTGGGCCGTCGACTGGGCTGTCAGCAGCCGTTTTTCGCTGATTTCTGCTTTCAGGCTGTCGGAAATGTCTTTCAGGCCAATATTTTTCAGGATATCGGTCGTCGCATTTTGAAGCGTATCCCAGGGGTATTCGTCCCATACCCGGCGAAACAGGTATTTGAACTCGGGGGCCTCCACGATCTTGAATCCGATATGCTTGTAGTATAAATTGCCGACGGTGATCCTGTTGCTGTGCTGGTTCATAAAGTTTTCCCTGAACTGCGTTTCGTAGTTTTTATCGGCAGCAGATATGACGGCGTACTCCAGGTTGCTGTAATACGGGCGTTTCCCGATATTTTTCCCGATTTGCTTCAGCGCGATCTGCAAACTTTCGGAATAGTTGTGCAGGCGCCGTCCCTGTTCAAAATTCATGATGACCCTGATCCGGTCCATGAGTGCGGCTTCCCATTTTTCCCGTTCATCGATGTAGCGCTGTTTTGACGCCTCGAAATCGGCCACTTTGGTTTCGTATTTTTTGTAAAGTGCCACATACTGGAGCGAATCGCGCTCATACTTTTCCAGGGCATTCTGATAGTATTTCTTTGCTTTCTTGCTGCCTTTCCGGCTCATGGATTCGCCAGACCGGCCACCGAACATATACCGGATATTGTCCCAATCGGGGCGCTGGGGCGGATGTGGCGCACGCGG
The DNA here is from genome assembly GCA_937861115.1 of uncultured Bacteroidota bacterium. GTDB lineage: Bacteria > Bacteroidota > Bacteroidia > Chitinophagales > Saprospiraceae > M3007. The sequence continues at coordinate 3,994 of CALMBD010000144.1, forward strand.
TGCATTGGGTTTGCGCGGTCGCAGCGGCAGATCGCCGGAAAACACCGGCGCGGTTGGCATCACATATTCCGGCACCTTCATGGCCATGATCCGGGCGCCCAGCGAAGGATCGATATCGAGTGTAACGACCGGGTCCTTGAGCGTCTGCCGGAACTTTTGGCCTACCGGCTGCCAGTTGAGGTCGCCGTTTTCTGTCTGTTTGCCGTAAAACAGCTCCATGCCGGGGTCGATTTTTCCGGCAGGAATGGCCACCGTGATGGCTGCGCCGTCGGCCATCGACAGCTGTTTGCCTCCCGACTGCGCATCGATGTACACCATGCCGCCGGTCTGCAATACGTGGCCGTTGCTGGTAGTGGAAAGATCGAACGATATCCAGTCGGATGGCGCATAGGCCTCCTTGACCGTAATCTCAATCGGGTCGGTCGGGCTGGAGCCGTCGTCGAAGACAAAACTTTGTGCCGGGATAGCGATGACGGTACCGCGTGCGGCCGTGATCTGTTGTTCCCGGTCGGGTTGTATCATTATTTTTTGTTCACTGTTGGCAGTGAGGCGTTTTTGCAGGGCTGCATAGTCGTCGAAATAAATGGCCGCCACAGCGATGTCGACACGCCGGTTCTTCCGGCGGTTTGCTTCTGTGGTATTGTCGTAGGAGAGGTTTCGTTCGCCCCAGCTTTTTACGGTGGTTTTCCCCGATAGCAGGCCTTTGGCGGAGAGGTACTGTTGCACGCTTTCCGCTCTGTCTTCCGCCAGGCGTTTGTTGTATTCCTCCGTTCCGCTGTTATCCGTGTAGGCGTCGATGGTAACCGTGTAATCCGGCGCCGACAGCAGGGTAATGGAGAGCGCGTCGAGTGTTTGCCGGGCTTCGGCGTTGAGTTCCGATTTGTCGAGATCGAAAAAAACGGAACGAATGGTTTCCGTTTGTGCAGGCAGCAGCCACACTGACAACAGCAGCAGGCCGGTCAAGAAGATTTTTTGCATACAGATTGTTTTGGCAAATAAAAAACTGGGTTAACCTGTCAATATCAGCGCGTGCTTTGGCCAAATATTGCATCTGCCTGTTTTTTAATATATGACAAAACCGGGGCGATCTGATCGCTCCGTTGATTTTACGCGCATTTTTTTGCTGTTCCTTTGCCAAATGGCCATAAACATGCAGACGGCCCAACGGGAAAAATCTACTTTCGTCCGTTTTTTCGGCATTCATATTAATCATCCAAATCAAATTCCTTAGTGATGGTCAGAGTCTTCTGTTCTTTATTTTTACTGGCCCTTTCGGTCGCCTTACAAGCGCAATCCATCTGGTCTGACATCGCCGAGCGCGATATCCCCGCAGGCGAACGCCTGATAATCCCGCGGGTATATCGCACGGTCAGCGTCGACCTCAACGCATTGCAATCGCTGCTCAACGACGCCCCGGAACGGTTTACCCCGGCGGCAAACAAAAGCGAGCTGCCCGTTCTGACCCTCCCAATGCCCGATGGCCGGACCGCCAGTTTCCGCCTGAATGAATCGCCCGTAATGGCGCCCGCTCTCCAGGATAAATACCCGGAAACACGCTGTTATACCGGGTATGGCATCGACGACCCCACCGCGCTGTTGAAGTGCGACCTGACGCCCTGGGGCTTTCACGCCATGGTACTCTCGGCCACGCACAGCACCCTTTTTATCGACCCGTACAGCCACGGCGATAAAAACAACTATGTGGTGTATTTTAAAAAGGATTACCCGCCCGGAAAAGACAACGAGGGGTTCTACTGCGAAACGGAAACAACCGATTTTCAGCAGATCACCCTGAACAGTTCGGCAGCCAAAGCGCAGGGCGACTGCCAGTTGCGCCGCTACCGCCTCGCCCTTGCCTGTACCGGTGAATACGCCAGTTTTCACGGCGGCACGGTAGCGCTTACCCTGGCGGCCATGAATACCACGATGAACCGCGTGAACGGCGTTTATGAAAACGACTTTGCCGTCACCATGCAGTTGATCCCCAACAACGACCAGATCATTTACCTGAACAGCGCAACAGATCCGTACAATAACGGCAATGGCAGCACCATGCTCGGTCAGAACCAGAACAACCTGACCTCCGTGATCGGCAGCGCCAATTTTGACATCGGCCACGTAGTCAGCACTGGCGGCGGCGGCATTGCCGGTCTGGGCGTGGTATGCAATAACAACAGCAAGGCGCGTGGTGTGACGGGCGGCGGCTCTCCCATCGGCGACCCTTTCGATATCGACTATGTCGCCCACGAAATGGGCCACCAGTTCAGCGGCAACCACACCTTCAACGGTACCGCCGGGTCCTGTAATGGCAACGGCTCCACACAGGCATCCGTAGAGCCCGGCAGTGGCACCACCATCATGGCCTATGCCGGCATTTGTGGCGCGCAAAACGTTCAAAGCAATAGCGACGACTATTTTCACGCCTTTAATGTGCAGGAAATCAACAATTTCACCGTAAATGGCAACGGCAATACCTGCGCGGTGAAGATCAATTCGAACAACAACAACCCGGTCGTCGACGGCGGGGCCGACTATATCATCCCCAAATCCACACCTTTTGCCCTGACGGCTACCGGCAGCGATGTAAACAACGACATGCTGACGTTCTGCTGGGAGCAGATGGATGCTGCTGTTACCACCTCCCCACCGGTATCCACCAGCACCACCGGGCCGCTGTTCCGTTCCTTCAAGGGCACGGCATCGCCGACGCGTTATTTCCCGCGTTTGTCCGATCTGGTGAGCAACACCAACTACCCCTGGGAAAAACTGCCCTCGGTGGCGCGTACCATGAATTTTCGCGTGGTGGCACGCGACAACCACGGCGGTGCAGGCTGCACCGATGAAGACGATGTCGTGGTCACCGTAGCCGGCACTGCAGGACCGTTTACGGTAACCGTGCCGAATACCAATGTGCTGTGGTACGTCGGTGAAACCAAAACCGTCACCTGGGATGTAAACAATACCAATGCCGCCCCTGTCAACTGCGCCAACGTGCGTATCCTGCTCTCGACCGACGGCGGATTCAACTATCCCGTGGTGCTGGCCGCAAACGTGCCCAATACCGGTTCGGCCAACGTGCTGGTGCCTAACAACCTGTCCAATACCTGCCGGGTGAAAGTGGAAGCCGTGGGCAATATCTTCTTCGATATTTCCAACCAGAACTTCCGGATACAACTGCCACCCGTGCCCACTTTTACCCTGGTAACCAATACCAATGCGTTACAGGCCTGCGCAGGCGACACACTCCTGCTTTCGGCCGACCTGGGCTCGATCCTGGGATTCAGCGACTCCGTGGTGCTGACCCTGAACGGCGCACCTGCGGGCGCTACCTTCAATATCAACCCCAACCCTGCCTTGCCGGGCAATAGCGCTCAAATCTCGATCTACGACCTGGCTCCGGGCGCAGCCGGCACCTATAACATGACGGTTCAGGCGACGTCGGGCAGTATCATCCAGAACGCAGGCGTTCAACTGACGCTGTTGCCCGGGGCGCCTGCAGCAGTCGCCACCGTCAGCCCCGCAAACGGCGCAATCGAACAATCCCTGAGTACCGACCTGACCTGGAACACCGCCGCATTCGCCGATAATTACTTCGTGGAAGTGGCCACCAGCCCTTCTTTTGCGCCTGCGTCGGTCGTTTTCAGCCAGAATACCGCGAATGCCACCATCCAAACCTCCACACTCCAGCCGGGAGGCGTGTACTACTGGCATGTCCGCCCTTCAAACAGCTGCGGAGCAGGTGATTTTTCTCCTGTAATTGCCTTCCAGACGGGCAAGATCACTTGTGGTCAGGCATTCAACAGCACCGACGTGCCGCAGGTGATTTCGCAGTCGATAGACACCGCCATTTCCGTGCTGAACATCGCGGAAAACAAAATCATTGCCGACGTCAATGTGACCTTCCAGGTCAACCATACCTGGGTCGGCGATCTCGACGCCCGCCTCGTAGCGCCGGACGGCACGACCATATTGCTGTTCGACCGCCCCGGCGTTCCGGCCACCTCCGATGGTTGTGAAGGAAATAACATCAACGCCATTTTTGACGACAGCGCCATATTGACTTCCGACGATTTTGATGCGACTTGTGAAGTAACCATACCGGCAATCAGCGGGACCTATCAGCCCATAGACGCCTTATCCGCTCTGAACGGCATGATGACGGCGGGTGAATGGAAGATCATTGTAAAAGATAACGTCAATCAGGACGGCGGTTCCATTATCGCATGGGGTCTAAACTTCTGCTTTGCCGACACGATACCAACAGGTACAATCGCCATCAATACCCCGTTGATGGTGCCTGCAGGCGGCACGGGTGCTATCGAGGCAACCAACCTGTCCTTTACGGGCGCCGCAGGCCCGGCATTGTATACCTTGCTCAGCCTGCCGCAACACGGTACGCTGCTCCTCGACGGCATGGCCATGGCGTATGGTGACGCGTTCACGCAGGCGGATATTGACGCCGGATTGGTGTCGTACGAGCATAATGGGGATGCCGCCGTGGCTGATGAATTCCTGTTCGACGCCGTCGACCTCACCGCCGCTTCGTGGGTACAGGGTGCGACTTTCCAGATAATTATTGTACAAAACAACCTTGCTGCAACGGCTGCGGAAAGTCAGGCAGTGTTGTGCCCGAACAGCGCTACCGGCGAAATTACCGTAGATGCCACCGGCCTCGACGGTCAGTATCAGTACAGCATCAACGGCGGGCCGAACCAGACTTCCAACGTCTTTACCGGTTTGCCTGCGGGCGACTACACGGTTGTGGTAACAGGCCAGTTCGGGTTCACGACAACAACTGATACCATTACTCTGAGCGACCCGGCAGCCATTCAGGCGAGTGCCGATGTGGTCGACGACGACGTGACGGTAACGGCTTCCGGTGGCACCGGCGTGTTTCAGTACAGTCTCGATGGCGTCATGTTCCAGTCGTCAAATGTTTTTGAAAACCTCCCCAACGGTTTTTACACCATTACAGTACAGGATGAAAACGGCTGCACAACCACCGTGGAAACGATCGTTGCCGTCAATACCCTGCTCTCTAACCTGGTCGTGCAATCGCAAGTCAGTTGCTTCGGTGGCAGCAATGGCGCTGTATCAGCAGCCGTGGCCGGTGGCCAGATGCCTTATTCCTTCAGTCTGAACGGCGGCGCATTCCAGCCGCAAAACACCTTCACCGGCCTGCCAACAGGTACTTACACGGTAGAGGTAAAAGACAATCAGGGCTTTACCATTACGACCAACGAGGTGACCATCACGTCGCCTCCGGCCATTGTCGTTTCGGCAAATACGGTGCTGAATGTCATCACCGTCACGGCATCCGGCGGCGTAGGGGCCCTGCAATACAGCATCAACGGCGCCGATTTTCAGCCGGGCAATGTTTTCTCCGGCCTGCCCAACGGCACTTACACCATCACCGTGCGCGATGCCAACGGATGTATTGTCACGACACAGGCAACGGTAAACGTGCCGGCACTGGCGATAACGCTCATCAGCGAGACGACGACCATCCTTTGCTTTGGCGACCAAACCGGCGCCCTGGAAATCAGCGCTACCGGCGGTATACCGCCGTACGAATATGCCCTGAACGGCGGCGCTTACCAGAGCAACAATGCGTTTAGCGGACTAAATGGCGGACCGCATACAGTAGCAGTACGCGATGCTGCCGGCACGGTGACGGAGACGACCTTCTCCTTCAACCAGCCTGCCGCACTCATTGCTTCCGTTACGCTGACCGGCAACGACGCACAGTTTCTGGCAACGGGCGGCACGACTCCCTATACTTTTGTATTCAATGGTCCGCAGCCTCCGGTTAACCTCCCGAACGGCAATTACATGCTCACTGTCGTGGATGCCAACGGCTGTTCGGACGTTGAAAATTTCACGGTAAATATTCCGCCGCTGTCGCTGGCAGGGCAGATAACCGATATAGACTACTGCAACGGACAGGCGATGATCGAACTGGCGGCAACGGGTGGTGAAGCGCCGTATGAATATTCTCTGAATGGCGGACCGTTCCAGAGTTCAAACGTCTTTACGATCTTCCCGGGAGCGAATTCCGTGCGTGTGCGCGACGTGACGGGTACAATCGTGCAGATCCCGGTGCCGCTTCAGTTGAATCCGCCGCTTGAGGCCGACGCCAGCGTTTCAAACGATACCATTATTGCTTCCGCACAATTGGGGACACCGCCATATATGTATTCCATCAACGGCTTGCCGTCCCAGAGTTCGCCGGTATTCCCGGGTGTACCCAACGGCGATTATATGGTCGTGGTGGAAGACGCCAACGGATGTGCGGATACTGTATTCGTGCTGGTGCTCGGTATTGTAAACCCTGCTACAGAATGGGGACTGCTCCTGGCGCCCAATCCGTCGGCAGGACTGTTCCGCCTGGAAATGCAACAAGCGCCCGCCGAACTGCGCGCCGAAGTGTTTGACGTGGCAGGCCGGAACCTGCGTTCGCTGCACTTTGCGCCGGGTAGCGGGACATTTATCACCACGCTCGATTTGCTGGACCTGCCCCAGGGCACCTACCTGCTACGCCTGACGGATGGCAAGCGTGTAGGTGCCGTACGGTTGAGTATCGTCCGATAGGAGGATGTGGAGGTTACGGGTTACGGGTTACGGGTTGCGGAGGTTGCGGGTTGTGGAGGTTGCGGGTTACGGGTTGCGGAGGTTGCGGGTTGCGGGTTACGTGGAACACTGTTACCTTAACCATTATTCTAAAAGCCGGGGAAGGTCGCAACCCGCAACCTCCGTAACCCGCAACCTCCCCAACCCGTAACCCGAAACCTTACAAACCGATCAATACCTATGCGCGTCACATTTGAGCACAAAGGCCATTCGTACCACGCCGATCTGTCCCGGCCCATCGACCTGTCGATACCGCTCCGCGACGGACATGGCAACCCGAACTGTTTTTACGCCCCGCCTGTGGCCTTCTGGCCGGTAGAAGCAGGCAGTTTTATCGGCAGCACGGCAAAGGGAGGTCCCGTCAATTTTTTCAATGTGACGTTCAACCCGCACGGCAACGGTACGCACACAGAATGTGTGGGGCACATTGCCAAAGAGCGGTATGTCCTTGGCGATTGTTTGAAAACAGCACATGGCATGGCAAAACTCATCAGCCTTTATCCGCGCAAGACGGATGCGGGCGACCGGGTGATCTTTCCCGATCAACTGGAGGAGTTGATCGCTCCGAATGAAGCGGAAGCGCTGATTATCCGGACCCTTCCCAATGACAATTTGAAGTTGACGGCCAACTATTCGGGCGCCAATCCGCCCTATATGCACCACACTGCCGTGGAATACCTGGTGGCCTGCGGTGTACAACATCTGTTGCTCGACCTGCCGTCTGTTGACCGCGAGGAGGACGAGGGCCTGTTATTGGCCCATCGCGCCTTCTGGCAGTACCCGGAAGCGGTCCGCCAATACTGCACCATTACAGAACTGATCTACGTTCCGAATGAAGTAAAGGATGGTTTTTACCTGCTCAACCTGCAAACCGCCTCCTTCGACCTCGACGTCAGTCCGTCAAAACCTGTGATTTTTCAGATCACTTCCTGAGGGTTTTTGGAGGTTGCGGGTTACGGAGGTTGCGGGTTACGGAGGTTGCGGGTTACGGAGGTT
>CALMBD010000145.1 GCA_937861115.1 uncultured Bacteroidota bacterium
GGACGGTGGACGGTGGACGGTGGACGGTGGACGGTGGACGGTGGACGGTGGACGGAAAAAAAAGTTAATTATTGTTTAGTGTTCTTGATTGGATCAGTTTTTTGAGCGAGGCACGTATTTTTTCAGCGCTGTTTTCCAGCTGTTCAAGTGTTTCGGAATCGACATAGCCAATCCGTTGCGCGATATTCAACTGTGTTATAACCTCCGCGGCAGAGCCTTTGGTAATATTAAAAAAGTGTATGCACTCCCGATTGCTGCCGCGTTCATCGCCTTCTGCAATATTGGACGAAATAGAAACAACGGCACGCCTGATTTGATCTCGCAAGGCAAAGTCTTTGGAAAAAGAGGATTCCCGGGTAATGCGATAGACGCGCTCTGCGAGTTCCATAGCATCATTCCAGACCCTCAGGTCTTTAAATTTTCCCATGATTTTAACGTTTTAAAGGTTACATTTCAATCCGTCTACCCGCCTCCGGCAAACCTTTGGCGGGCAAGCCCGTCCACCGTCCACCGTCCACCGTCTACCGTCATCTATTTATACGCTTCCAGTCCCGTCACATCGTGGCCCGTGATCAGGAGGTGGATATCGTGCGTACCCTCGTAGGTAAGCACCGTTTCCAGATTCATCATGTGGCGCATGATCGGGTATTCGTTGGTGATGCCCATACCGCCATGTATCTGCCGCGCTTCGCGGGCGACTTCGAGGGCCATGTGTACGTTGTTGCGCTTGGCCATACTCACCTGGGCGGGCGTCATTTTGCCTGCATTGGCCAGTGTGCCGAGGCGCCAGGCAAGCAATTGGGCCTTGGTGATCTCGGTGATCATTTCAGCGAGTTTTTTCTGCGTCAACTGGAACGCGCCGATGGGTTTGCCAAACTGGATACGCTCTTTCGAGTAGCGCAGAGCCGAGTCGTAGCAGTCGAGTGCCGCGCCGATGGCGCCCCAGGCGATGCCGTAGCGGGCTTTGGTCAGGCACGAGAGCGGTCCTTTGAGGCCGGTAACGCCGGGCAGAACATTCTTCTTGGGCACCCGCACGTCTTCAAACACCAGTTCGCCGGTGATGCTGGCACGCAGCGACCATTTGCCGTGGATTTCGGGCGCCGAAAAGCCTTTCATGCCTTTTTCCACGATCATGCCGATAATGCGTCCTTCTTCGTTTTTTGCCCACACCACGGCAATATCGGCCACCGGGGAGTTGGTGATCCACATTTTGGCGCCGTTGAGGATGTAGGCGTCGCCGTCGTCCTTGATATTGGTGGTCATGCCGCTGGGGTTGGAGCCGTGGTCGGGTTCGGTGAGGCCGAAGCAGCCGATGAGTTCGCCGGAGGCGAGTTTGGGCAGGTAGTGGCGGCGCTGTTCTTCGGAGCCGAATTTGTAAATGGGGTACATGACCAGCGAACCCTGCACGGAAGCCATGGAGCGCACGCCGGAGTCGCCGCGCTCGAGTTCCTGCATGATGATGCCGTAGGCGATCTCGTCCATGCCGCCGCAGCCATATTCGGCCGGGAGGGAAGGACCGAAAGCGCCGATCTCGGCCAGCCCTTTAAACAACTGTGTGGGGCATTCGGCGCGGTTGGCGTAATCTTCGATGATAGGGCTGACTTCGGATTTTACCCACTGGCGCACGGCATCGCGGGCGAGCAGGTGTTCGGGCGTGAGCAGGTCGTCCACGCCGTAGTAATCGTGGTGCTGGTAGCGGTCTTCGCGTGCAGTGCGGGGGGTATGGGAGGCGGCGCCGTTAGATTGCATGGTATTTCCTCTGTGTTGTTGGTTAGGAAAAAATTTGCCGCAAAAGTAAGCAAAGTTTCATTGGAGGAAGCGGCCGAAAATGCGCCGGGCTTATTTTGACAGAATATAATTTTTCGGCCGTAAGCGTTTTTACGGGAAAAGCGAATATGGTTTGGGAGTTTGACAGAGAACAGTGCAAGGTCGACCAATTGGCAAACGGCTGTGTACTGTCTTGTACGGGCCAACCGGAGGTTGGTGTTACCATTTCCAGTCGTCCATGCCTTCCAGAGGCTTTGGTTTTACGGTGCGTTTGGTTTCGGCGCGTTGTTTCTGGCGTTCGAGCACGAGCCGGGCGAGTCCCCAGTTGGCGGGTTCGGGCGCATCGTGGCGCATAACCGGGTGTATTTTTTCCTCCAGCACATCGAGGCGGTAAAGCAGGCTCATCAGGTACTCCGGCTGCTTTTCCAGCATTTCCGCGATCCGGTTGGCGATCAGGGAAAGCAGTTCCTCTTCAGTGCCGGGCGTGGCCGCGTTCTCCAGATCAAAGGGTTTGAGTACGAGCGCGGCGGTTTGCTGTAGCGTTTCATCAGTCATCAGACGAAGGTACGCTTACCTACTAATCTCGGAGGATAGTTGTTTGAGAAAATCGGCTGCGCAGTGGCCCTACATTGTTTCCCTGCGTCTTTCTTTGGCCATTTTAATCCCCCTGCTCGCGAACTCTTCCCGCAACGCCTCGTGCATGAAGTCCATGTTGCGGATATAGTTTTCGCCCAGGCTCCACCAGGACACGTCCGCTTTCATGTCGTCGCGGCTCAGGCCGGTGATGACAACCTCCGTACCGCGTTCGGGGAGCCGCCAGGGGCAGCGCTGTGCGGCTGCCTCAACGGCCTCGCGCACCAGGCTCAGGTTGTTGTCGCTGTCGAGCAACAGCGAGATTTCGGATTGTATTTCGGCATCACGGACGATATTCTCAATAGCGCCTTCGGTCATTTTGCTGTTGGGAAAGATAATCGTCTTGCCATGTTCTGTCGTCAATACGGTGTTGAAAATCTGGATTTCGGCGACAAATCCGACCTTATCTTCCACCGTGAGCAAATCGCCAACTTTGTAGGGCTTGAACAGCAGGATCAACACACCGCTGGCAAAGTTGCCGAGGCTCCCCTGCAAAGCCAGTCCGACGGCGAAAGCCATCGCCGAAAAGACGGCGATAAAGGACGTTGTTTCGATGCCTAACTGGCCGGCGACCATAAGCAGCAGCGCAACTTTCAGGGCGACATCGGCCATGGAGAGCAGGAATGGACGCAGGCTGTCGTCCACATTGCGGCGTTTCAGAAAATTGCGAAACGCAGCGGTGATGCGGTGGATGATCCACAGCCCAACCACCAGCATAATCAGGCCGGCGATCACCTTAAGGCCATACTGGATAATAATTTCGTAGATGTGGTCGATGTACGTTTTTGGCTCCATGAGCGTTTGTAGTGGGTTAATGGCAATCCTTTTGCGGCTTTTGGCCGAAAACGCGGCAAAGTTGTGCAAAAGGTCGAAATTGATTTGCGATTTTTGCACCGAAAAACGGTTGTGCTGCCATTTATTTTCAATAGCCATCAGCCCGCCTTCGCCTAAATTACTCGCTACAAACAAACTTATTTCTTCTCGATGAGAAAATTGCTCACTCCGGCGTTGATCGCCATGATCGCGTTCTTCGCCGCCTGCACCCCGAAAACCGGCACTTCCGTCGCCACTACACCCACTGTCCCCGATGAACCCGTTACCTGGGACTCTATCGGCAAACCCCTCATGGGCCAGGACGATGAGGAGGAGGATGGCGAAGAACCCGCGGAATATTCCTTTATGGACCCCGCCGATGTATCGCCCGACCATCCCATGCTGTCGGATACCCTGCCGCCCTACAACCCCTCACACACTTTCGAGCACGACCTGATCCACACCAAAATCGAAATATCCTTCGACTGGGCCAACAAACGCGCCAACGGGAAAGCGACACTTACCCTTCGCCCCTGGTTTTACGCCACCGACAAGGTGACCCTAGATGCCAAAAATTTTGACATCAAATCGGTGACGTTCGACGGCAAAAGCGAGCAACTGAAATACGAATACAACAACGAACAACTGACGATTAACCTCGGTAAGACCTTTACCCGCAACGACGAGTTCAAAATCGCCATTTCCTATACCGCCAAACCCGACGAGCGCGAATCGTTCGGCGGCAGTGCGGCGATTACCCAGGACAAAGGCCTTTACTTCATCAACGCCGACGGCGCCGACAAGGAAAAGCCCATGCAAATCTGGACGCAGGGCGAAACGGAGAGCAATTCTTTCTGGTTTCCGACCGTCGACAAGCCCAACGAGCGCTGCACACAGGAAATGTACATTACCGTGGAAGACAAATTCAAAACCCTGTCGAACGGCGTACTCGTGTCTTCCAAAAAGAATTCCGACGGCACCCGCACCGATTACTGGAAAATGGACAAACCTCATGCGCCCTACCTGTTCATGATGGCCATCGGTGAATACGCCGTCGTGCGCGACAAATGGCGCGGTATCGATGTGGACTACTACGTAGAACCGAAGTTCGAGCAATACGCCCGCGATATCTACCCCTACACCATCGAGATGCTGGAGTTTTTCTCCTCCAAACTGGGCTACCAGTACCCCTGGTCCAAGTTTTCGCAGGTCGTGGTGCGCGACTACGTGAGCGGCGCCATGGAGAATACCACGGCTGTCATTTTCGGCGAGTTTATGCAGAAGACCAAACGCGAACTGCTCGACGACCATATGACGAATGAAAAAGTAGTGGCGCACGAGATGTTCCACCACTGGTTCGGCGACCTCGTGACCACCGAAAGCTGGGCCAACCTGACCCTCAACGAGGGTTTCGCCAACTACTCGGAATACCTCTGGCTCGAGCACAAACACGGCCGCGACGCAGCCGACTTCCACGAGATGCAGGAACAGCAGGGCTATATTTTTTCCGCCACCGACGGCGGCCACCCGTTGATCCATTTTGGCTACGACGACCGCGAAAGCATGTTCGACGGCCACTCCTACAATAAAGGCGGCGCCGTCCTCAATATGCTCCGCAATCAGGTCGGCGACGACGCCTTTTTTGCCGCCCTCCAACGCTACCTGAAGAAAAACGAGTACAGCGACGTGGAAGCCCACGAACTGCGCCTCGCCTTTGAAGACGTGACCGGACAGGACCTGAACTGGTTTTTCAACCAGTGGTTTTTTGCCGCAGGCCACCCCGATCTCGATATCTCCTACGGCTGGGATGAGGCAAGCCACCAGGCAAGCGTAACGATCACCCAAAAACAGGAAGGCGAAAAGGTTGCGCATGTATTCGACCTGCCCCTGGCCGTCGACATTTACGACGCTTCCGGCAAGGTGCGGCGCGAGCAGATCCGCGTCACCAAACGCAGCCAGACGTTTACATTCGATGCGCCAAGCAAACCTGCACTCATCAATACAGACGCCAACAAGGCGCTGCTCTGTGTCAAAAACGACGAACACAGCCCCGAAGAATGGGCCTTTATGTACCGCAACGCCCCGCGCTTCCGCGACCGCTACGAAGCCCTCGAAGGGTTGAAAAAAGAAAAGAGCGATCTGGCCAGACAGGTGAATATCGATGCCCTGCAGGATGCCTTCTGGGCAATCCGCCAAAAAGCGCTCGGCCGCGTGGATGCCTCTGACCCGACCGTACTGGCCGCCATCGTCAAGATGGCCGACAACGACCCCGAACCCAGCGTGCGCGCCACCGCCATTGAACTGCTCGGCGAAACGGGCGACAAACAATACATTCCTGTTATCAAGCAGGCAATGGGCGGCGATCAGGCATACAGCGTAGTGGGCGCCGGCCTCACGGCACTGACCAAACTGGATAAAGCAGCCGCCATCGAAGCCTCGAAAAGTTTGCAGGACGACGACAGCGATGCGCTTTCGGCCACCCTGGCCGAACTGTACGCCGAAAGTCCCGACCGCAGCAACTTGCCGTTTTTTGAGAAGAAACTGGGAAAAGTAGACTATATGTCCGCATTTTCATTCTTCGATAACTACCAGAAATTGCTCACCGGTCTGGGCGACGACGCACTGATCAGTAAGGGCGTGGAACAATTCAAAGCGGTATCGCTTAACCTGAAAACGAGTGAATTCCGCCGCTTTGCCGCTACCAAAGCCATCGCAGATATCCGCAATTATTACCGGGAGAAAGGCGACACGGCCAGGGCCGGTGAAATGGCAACGCTGATCCGAGAGATCAAGGAAAAAGAAACGGATGCGACGCTGAAGATGTACTACGATATGTTTGACACGCCGTAGGTAGTTGCGGTAGGTCCGGCGCCAGTTTATTAATGCTGCATATGACCGTGATTGTTGATTATGCCCTCCTTTTACTTCACCGACCTCCTGAAAGCACTTCAGGAGGTCGGCGTGTTTTTCGGCGAGATATAGCCGTCCCAACGGCATATGCTAACCACTAACGCCCACTGCTACTGTCTACCGCCGCTATACACTTCAATTCAATGGCGATCGGCGTAGGCAGGCTGTCTATTCCGACGGTGGTGCGGCAAGGCTGGTTGTCTTTAAAATATTCGGCGTAAATGCGGTTGAACGTATGGAAATCGCGTTCCATATTGACCAGGAAGACCGTCACGTCGACCAAATCCTCCCATTTGGCGCCACTGGCCTCCAGCACGGTCCGCACATTCCGGAATACCGAATGCACCTGGGCCTCAAAGTCGAATGCCGTATAATTACCTGCGGGAGAGCGCTGTAATCCGGGCACACCATCTGTTTCGGGGTCGCGCGGACCAATTCCGGAGAGGAACAGCAGGTTGCCGGCACGCCGGGCGTGCGGGTAAAGCCCCACCGGTTTGGGGGCATTTTGCGCATCGAATTTTTCACTGGCCATTATTCCGGTTTTTTTTCATGATGGTGTACAGACAATATTGTCCCGGTTGAAAAAGCAGGGCAAGGTAAGCTGGTTTTCAATTTCTGACGAAATTTGCCCCATGGAACAACCAACTTACGCACTCCTGATCGACTGTCCGGATCAGAAAGGCCTGGTATACGACATTACCGGCATCCTTTACAAAAACGGGCTGAATATTATTGGTAATCAGGAGTTTGTAGAACGCGAGCACAACCGCTTTCTCATGCGAACGACCTTTGCCGGCGCAGTGGACGAAGCGCTGATCCTGGAGGGACTTCGCGGAGTACTTCCGGCAGGCGCCGGGATACGGCTGGCCCGAAAAAGCAAAAAACGGATCGTCCTGCTGGTTACCAAAGAACAACACTGTCTGGGCGAACTCCTGGTACGCCACCAGTTCGACGAACTCAACGCCGAAATTCTGGCAGTGATCGGCAACCACGATACCCTGGCCAGATTTACCCATCAGTTCGGGGTCAATTTTCACCTTGTAGCCCATGATGGGAAATCGCGCGAACGCCACGAGGCCGATATGCAGGAAGTGATCCAACGCTACGATCCCGAATACATCGTGCTGGCCAAATACATGCGAATCCTCTCACCGGAGTTCGTGGCCCGGTTCCCCAACCGCATCATCAATATTCACCATTCCTTTCTTCCGGCCTTCGTCGGCGCCAGTCCTTACCGGCAGGCCTATGAGCGGGGCGTAAAAATAATTGGGGCAACTGCCCATTTTGTAAACAATGATTTGGATGAAGGCCCTATTATTGTGCAGAATGTTATCCCCGTCGATCATACCTATGCCGTAAGCGACATGATACAATCCGGCAGAGACGTGGAAAAGATATCCCTGGCCCGGGCGTTGAAACTGGTGTTTGAAGACAAGGTGTTCGTTTCCGGCAACAAAACCATCGTTTTTGATTAATTTATGGATCAACCATATCAAATCAGCCATTCATGAATAACGACCACCCTCTCTGGGGCCTTGACCTTGGCGGCACTAAAATTGAAGGCGCCATCCTGAAAAGCCACGCCCGGCCTGAAGTGCTGCACCGAATGCGTATTTCCACCGAAGCGCACAAGGGTTACGACCACATCATCGGTCAGGTAAGCCTGTTGATCAATATGCTCTCGGAAGCCTCCGGCCTCAAGCCGGAATCCGTCGGGCTCGGGCATCCCGGCACCCTGGACCCTCTAACCGGTCTGATCAAAAATGCCAATACCACGGCTCTGAACGGCATGCCGTTTAACGCCGATCTGGAGAAAAAGATCGGCGTGCCCGTGCGCCTGGCCAATGACGCCAACTGCTTTGCCGTTGCAGAAGCGCTCATGGGCGGGGTGCCCAAGGCCGTGCCTCATGCGGAGGTCGTATTCGGTGTGATACTCGGTACGGGTGTCGGCGGTGGCTGGGTCGTGCGCGACAAGGTTATCAGCGGCAGACAGGGGATCGCCGGTGAGTGGGGGCATAATTTCCTGGACGAAAGCGGCGGCCGCTGCTATTGCGGCCGGACAGGCTGTGTGGAAACCGTGATATCAGGCCCCGCGCTGGAGCGCTATTACCAAAGCCGCACCCTGAAGCATTTGCCGCTGCGCGAAATAACTGCCCGCGCAGAGGCCGGCGACGACGATGTAGCCGTAGAGACCATGGACCGGCTCATCCACTTTTTCGGCAAGGCCATCGCTATTGTGATCAATATCATGGACCCCGACGCCATCGTGCTCGGCGGCGGGGTGGGCAATATCGGGCGGTTATATACCGACGGCCCGAACGAGGCCTTGAAATACCTCTTTAATCCGCGCATCGATACGGTATTCCTGAAGCCCGAACTGGGCGATAGTGCAGGGGTGTTCGGCGCTGCGCTTTTATGATGAGTGCTCCCGAATCAAGGATTGGAAAATAAAATGGACGTATGAGGAAGAATAAATCAGGTCCTATTGGTCGTTTTTAAAAGACAGGTCCAACCCTATATCCGTGGGGTCCGCTATTTATCAGACGGGTTTTTCTTCCCGTTCATCAGCATTTCGATGGTTTTGAAAACACGTCCGGTGCGGGTTTCAGGTCTTTTGGTCTCTGTAATCCAGCGTACATACTCCTTGCGGTGGGTATAAGACAGTTTGTCGTAACGAGCCTGCGCCGCCGGATTGGCTGCGAAGGCAGCAGCCAGGTCCCCCGGTATTTCCACGATCCGTTCTTCCGTATCGCGCTGCAGGGTGATGAACACCGATTCACCCGGCTCCTTGCCGATCTTCGCGCGCAATTCTTTGTTGATGCCCAGAAAATGGCAGGACCCGCCCATATTGGTGAGCAATCCGCGGTGCGGAATACCGTCGTAGGTGATCTTCACTTTCACGTTACCACGTGTTCCAAACATTTCTTTTACATCATAGGGGAAGTCCACATACATTATCGGCGCGTCCGCATCTTTCAGGAGAATGGCTGTAAATTCAATGATTTCGTTCATAGGCGTCCATTTTCAGACACTAAATTCCTCCCAGGCCTTTTCCGCAAGTTGCCTGGTCAGTTGTTCGATATAATAACTGCCTGCGGCAGGGTCGGCCACTTCGGCCAGACCGCTTTCCAGTTTCAATAGTTGCTGGACATTTCTGGCGATCCGGCGGCTAAACGCCTGCGGGTACGGTGATTGCTCCTCCCGCCCGGTATCGAAGGGCAGTACCGTCAATCGATCGGCTCCACCCAGTACGGCAGACATGGCCATGGTTGTCGCGGCGATCATGTTGGTGTGCAGATCGTCGGTGTACACATCCGCCCGGAAGCGGGCGCTGACGACCGGGTACTCCGGCGCAACAGACCAGCCTTTTAGTACGTTAAGCCACAACAGTTTAAGCGCGCGAATCCGGGCAATTTCGAGGAAATAACTTTTGCCGACCGGCATCGAAAACTGTATTTGCGCCGCTACCTGCTCCACAGGAACGCCGCGTTCGGCAAGTTTTTCCAGATACAGGTTGGCGCGTCGCAGATCGGCGCCAAGCCCGGTAACGTCGTGCCCGGCGGCCGGCGTAATCACCCTGAAGCCCGGCAATTGCGTTTGGGCATACCCGATCAGGTCTGCCAGGTAGCGCCAGTCGATAATGCCGGATGAAGCGGCGGGATCAAAGTGCAGCGAGCCGTGTAGTTGTGACACAGGTATGTCGCGGGCCGCTGCCATCCGTTCCAGGCAGGCCAAAACGGCGCCGGGGTTTTGCACAACGCCCGGTCCTGCAAAATGGAGGCCGATATAATCCGGAAATATGCCGTCAAACAAAGCAGAAAAATCGTCGGAAGCCGGCGGGCTATCAAAGAAAAACGTCAACCCTTCCGTACCGCCCTCCAGCGCTTCAAGCGCCTGACGGTTGGCGGTCCGGATATCGCTCACAACGATATCCTCACAAATCTCCCAGCCGTCAGGCCTGTCCGACAAGGGCAGCGGCGGAACCGGCAGATCGTCGGCATGTGCAAACGGCGAGACCTTCAGTCCATCGGCCGGATACCAGTCGAATGCCTCCAAAGGTTTGTCTTTCAGATTCTTGACAATATACTGAAGCCATTCTTCCCGGCCAACGGGTGGGAATTCGGCAAAAAAATCAGCGGGTAAATCCTTTTCTTTCATCGCGCAGCAAAAGTAAAGCCCTCTTTGGCGTTTTACTTTTAAAATCCGCCTTATAATCCAACATTTTTGCACAAAGCCTGTTTATCTTTGCGGTTGATTCAATCTAAATAAAGACTACATGAGTATGCAACGCCTGATATATCTTGATAATAACGCCACTACGCCCTGCGACCCGCGTGTCGTGGATGCGATGGTACCATACTTCTACGAAAAACACGGCAACGCCGCCAGCCGCAGCCACCAGTTCGGCTGGGAAGCGGAAGATGCCGTCGACTACGCACGCGAACAGATCGCGGCATTGTTGAACGTTGAAGACAAGGAAATTATCTTTACTTCCGGCGCTACCGAGAGCAACAACCTTGCTTTGAAAGGCGTATTCGAAATGTATGCCCGCAAAGGCAACCATATTATCACCCTTGAAACGGAGCACAAGGCCATCCTCGACACCTGCAAGCACCTGGAAAAAGCGGGCGCAGAGATCACTTATCTCAAGGTTCAGGAAGACGGCCTGGTCAACCTGTCAGACCTGGAAGCGGCTATCAAACCGACAACTATCCTGGTATCGATCATGTGGGCCAACAACGAAACAGGCGTGATACAGCCCATGCGCGAAATCGCGCAACTCTGCGAAAAGCACGGGGTCCTGTTCCACAGCGATGCCACACAGGCGGTAGGCAAAATTCCTACGCACCCGCGGGAGATCGGCGTCCACCTGATGTCGTTCACGGCACATAAAATGTACGGCCCCAAAGGCGTGGGCGCCCTGTATGTCAGCCGCAAAAACCCGAGGGTAAAAGTGACGGCACAGATCGACGGCGGTGGCCACGAGCGCGGTATGCGCTCCGGCACCCTGAACGTGCCCGGCATTGTCGGCTTCGGCAAGGCTGCCGAAATCGCTAAGAACGAAATGCAGCAGGATGCAGAACGGCTGAGCAAACTCCGCGACAAACTGCAAAACGCGCTCACTCAACTGGAAGAAACCAAGGTCAACGGCAATGTCGAAAGCAGGATGCCCCACGTGACGAATATTTCCTTCAAACACGTGGAAGGAGAAGGCCTGATGATGACTTTTAACCAGAACATCGCCGTCTCTTCAGGGTCTGCCTGTACTTCGGCCTCCCTGGAGCCTTCCTACGTTCTGGTGGCAATGGGTCTGGGCGACGATCTCGCACACTCCTCCATCCGCTTTTCACTCGGGCGGTTCACCACCGAAGAAGAAGTTGATTTTGCCATCAAGGCTGTCGCCGAGGGCGTCAACCACATGCGCGAACTCAGCCCGATCTGGGAAATGTATAAAGACGGGGTGGACCTGACCAAGATCGAGTGGGCAGCGCATTGATGATACCGTGAGTACTGTTTCGCCGGCTGAAGC